>JBCDGJ010000008.1:0-58283 GCA_038757945.1 Pseudomonadota bacterium | reverse complement strand
GTACGGATATACAGTGCGCATGAAAACCCTGACTCTCCCTGCTGCCAAGAGCCCTGCTGCCAAGAGCCCTGCTGCCAAGAGCCCTGCTGACAGGAGCCCCGCTGGCAAGACACTTGCCGGCAAACACCCTTCTGGTAACAGCCCGGCTTCGAAGCCCGCTGCGCTGACCCCGCTGCTCACGCATCCGGATCTGTGGCAGGCCGGACAGCTCAAGCCGGTCACCGGCGTCTGCGCAACCGGCTACGACGAGCTGGATGATGCGCTGAACGGTGGCTGGCCCAGCGCCGGCATTACCGAGCTGCTGCACGATGCCCCCGGTATCGGCGAACTGCAGCTGCTGCTGCCCGCCATGCGCGAGCTGAGCCAGGCTCAGAAGCGCTGGCTGGTCTGGATCAATCCACCCTATCAGCCCTGCGCGCCCGCCCTGCAGGCAGCCGGAGTCGACATCAGCAAGATCCTGCTGGTCCACCCGCGTAATGCCGAACAGGCCCTGTGGGCATTGGAACAGAGCCTGAAATCCGGTAGCAGCGCCATGGTTCTGTGCTGGTTCGGTCAGCATTCCGGACAGCAGGTTTCCGGCCAGAAGACGCTGCGCGAGGATGCCCTGACACCCGCACAAAGCCGCCGCCTGCAGCTGGCGGCCAAACAGGGCAACAGCTTTGGCTGCCTGTTCCGATCGGCAACCGCACACCGGCAACCCTCCATGGCCAGCCTCAGGTTACAGCTCGACAGCGCGCCAGCCGCAAACGCATCAGTAGCAGCAGCGGCAGAATCAGCAAAGACAGCAGATCACAGCCGGTGTGGTCAGCATGGCGAGCTGACCGTACACGTGCGCAAGCAGCGCGGTGGCTGGCCGGTGCAGGATCTGACGCTGGCGCTCGACTACACGCCCGCCAGGCAACAACGGCAACAGCGAACGGTACAGGAGCAGCTCATGCTCTGGCGCCACGGCAGGCCTGCCCGTCAGCAGCCAATGGCCGCGGGGCAACGGCAGCCGGCAGAGGTTACCCAGAACGGCAGGCAGGCTGATGCCAGGCCAGTATCGGAGCCTCGAGTCCTCCACTGATGCTCTGGCTTGCCATCTGCTATCCAGACCTGCCGCTGGAGGTTTTCGGCCGTCTTCCGGAAAACCCCTGCGTTGTGGCCGAGCAGAATCGGATCTGGCTTGCCAATGCAGCGGCCAGGTCCGCGGGCGTGCAGGTAGGCAGTACTCTGGCAACCGCCACCACCATCGCTGGTCAGCTGGAACATCATCGGCGCGATCCGCGGGCAGAGCTGAATCGCCTCGAGGTCCTTGCCGAGGCGCTGTATCAGCTGACGCCGCAGGTTGCACTCCGTCCCCCGGACGGCCTGGTGCTCAACATCCAGGCCAGCCTACGCCTGTTTGGCGATGCCGGGGCCATGCTGGAGCGCGCGCTGAGATTGTCTGCAAACCTGGGGCATCAGGGCCATGCGCGGCTTGGCGCAACTCCGATACTGGCCATGGCGCTCGCGCGCACGGGCGTCAGCACCCCTGAAACACTGCCCCTGAGCGGTCTCGAGCTGGACGCCGCAACGGTAGAACGCCTGCAGAACATGGGCCTGACTCGCCTCGGCCAGCTGTCCGGCCTGCCCGACAGCGCCATTGCACAACGCTTCGGAAAAGCGACCCTGGCGCAGCTCCGACGGCTTCGGGGTGACCTACCCGACCCGCAACGCTACATCGAGCTGCCTTCGGAGTTTCAGCGCAGCCAACACCTCCTGAATCCCATCCGCAACAAACAGGGTCTGCTGTTCCCGATGCAGCGCCTGCTCAAGGAGCTGCGCCACTGGCTGATCGCCCAGCAGCTGGCGGCCGGGCTGCTGCGCTGGCGCTTCAGCAACAGCCAGCGGGAACGTGCGGTTCTCGAGGTTCAGTTTGGCGAACCGCATCAGAATGAACAACGCGCCCTCAAGCTCAGCCAGCTCAAGCTGGACACCGTTACCCTGCCCGCCGATGTGCTGAGTATCGAGCTCGAAGCCCTTAAGCTCGAGCCGTTGCGCGCCGAAACCACGAATCTGTTTCAGCAGCTCGAGCCCGGCGAGCGCAACGGCTGCCCCGGCGAACTGCTCGACCTGTTACGCGCCCGGCTGGGGCAGAAGGCGCTCAGCAACCTGCTGTCGCTGCACCAGCACCACCCGGACTGGCTGACCCGACGTGTGCCCGCCCAACCGCCCGAGCAGCCACGATCCAAGCCGTCCCGAAAGACCCGACGTACGGCAGCGGCCGGGCACGCGCAAAGTCCGCACCCAGCACGAAGTACAGAATCACAAACCACAGAACCACAAGCCACAGAACCACAAAGTACAGAAACACAAAACACAGCAACGCAGCTGCCGCCCGGCGCCCGCTATCGACCGCTGTGGCTGTGCCGGCCACCGCAACCCGTTTCCCTGCAGCAGCTCGAGCTGCTGCAGGGACCCGAGCGCATCCGTACAGCCTGGTGGCACCAGGGCATCAACCGTGACTACTACATCGCCCGGCACCTGAAGAGCCCGCAACAGCTGTCGCACTGCTGGACCTTCGTTGATGATCAGGGCCGCTGGTACATCCATGGCTACTTCGCCTGAACAGTTCGGATCCCGCAAGACGCCAGCCGTGCCGCCCTTTGCGGAACTGCATGCGCGGAGCAACTACAGCTTCCTGCGCGGCGCATCGCACCCTGAGGAACTGGTCACCACCGCTGCCGAGCTCGGTTACCAGGCGCTGGCCCTGACCGACGAGTGCACGCTGTCCGGCATCGTCAAAGCCCATGTGGCGGCCCAGACGTGCGGGCTCAAGCTGCTGGTCGGCGCATCGTTCCGGTTGACCCCGGCGGTCGATGCGCCGGATCACAACCCCTGCTGGCTGGTGCTGCTGGCACCAGACCGCAAGGCCTACGCACAGCTCAGCAGCCTCATCTCACGTCTGCGCCGGCGCGCGCCGAAGGGGCAGTACGTGCTGCACGAGAGCGATCTGCGTTACGGGCTGAACGACTGCCTGTGCCTCTGGGTGCCGCCGGAGGAAACCGCCATCGACACGCTGCTGCTGCAGGGGCAGGCAATCACCCGCCACTTCGAGCGTTCCTGGATCGCGCTGGAACTGTTTCACGAAGCCTGTGACCTCGACAAAACCGCCAAGGCACTGACCCTCAGCATGCGCCTCGGCCTGCCGCTGGTTGCCGCCAACGAGGTCTGCATGCACCACGCCGCGCGGCAGCCACTGTTTGAAACCCTGAGCGCCATACGGCTCAGGACTACCGTTGCCAACCTTGGCGCACAGGTGCCGCAGAACGCGGAACATCGCCTGCGCACCCTGCCGGAACTGCTGACCCTGTACCCGCCGGAGCTGCTCGAGGAATCGGCCCGCATTGCCGCGCTGTGCCGCTTTTCGCTGACCGAGCTGCGCTACGAATACCCGGAAGAGCTGGTTCCTCCGCACCTGTCGCCCATAGCCTACCTGCGCCAGCTGACCGAAGCCGGTGCCGCCGAGCGCTGGCCCGATGGTATGCCCGCAAAGGTCCGGCAGCTGGTTGAAAAGGAGCTGTCGCTGATCGGCAGCTTGAGCTACGAGCATTTCTTTCTCACCGTGCAGGACATCGTCGCCTTCGCCCGCAGCCGCGGCATCCTGTGCCAGGGCCGCGGTTCCGCAGCGAATTCAGCCGTATGCTACTGCCTGCACATCACCGAGGTAGACCCGGCACGTATGAGCGTGCTCTTCGAACGCTTCATATCCAAAGAACGCAACGAACCGCCGGATATCGACGTCGACTTCGAGCACGAGCGGCGCGAAGAAGTCATCCAGTACCTCTACAAGCGTTATGGTCGCGACCGCGCGGCGCTGGCCGCGACCCTGATTACCTACCGGCCGCGCAGCGCGGTACGCGATGTCGGCAAGGCACTGGGCATGGATCTGGACCTGGTCGACCTGCTTGCCAAATCGCTGTCCTGGTGGGACAACAGTGCGGAGCTGGGCGAGCGGCTGGCCCGAGCCGGACTCCAGCCGGACAGCCCCCTGGTCACCCGCTTTCTGTATCTGGTCCATGAGCTGCTAGGCTTTCCACGGCACCTGTCGCAACACGTCGGTGGCTTTGTCATCTCCCGCGGACCGCTGGCGCAGCTCGTCCCGATAGAAAACGCCAGCATGGTCGACCGGACGGTCATACAGTGGGACAAGGACGACCTCGAAGCGTTGGGCCTGCTGAAGGTCGACGTTCTCGGGCTGGGCATGCTCACGGCCATTCGCAAAAGTCTGGCCCTCGCCAGCCAGCATCGGCCTGCGCCGCTGACGCTCGATGCGGTGCCGCCGGAAGATCCAGCCACCTATGCCATGCTTCAGCGCGGCGACAGCATTGGCGTGTTTCAGGTCGAATCGCGGGCCCAGATGGCCATGCTGCCGCGGCTCAAGCCGGCCTGCTTCTACGACCTGGTAGTCGAGGTCGCCATCGTTCGGCCAGGCCCCATCCAGGGTGACATGGTGCATCCCTATCTGCGGCGGCGGCAGGGGCTGGAACCGGTCACCTACCCCAGCCCGGAGATCGAGCAGGTTCTGAGCCGCACCCTGGGGGTGCCGATCTTTCAGGAGCAGGTGATCGAGCTGGCGATGGTCGCCGCCGGATTCAGCGCCGGCGAAGCGGATCAGCTGCGGCGTGCCATGGCGGCCTGGAAACGCAAGGGTGGGCTCGGACCCTTCGAACAGAAAATCATCGAGGGCATGCGTGCTCGCGGTCATGACCGGCAGTTTGCGGAGCGGGTTTTCCGTCAGATCCAGGGATTCGGCGAATACGGCTTTCCGGAATCTCATGCTGCCAGCTTCGCGCTGCTGGTCTACGTTTCGGCCTGGCTGAAGTGTCACGAGCCAGCAGCCTTCTACTGCGGGCTGCTGAACAGCCTGCCGATGGGATTCTATTCCGCTTCGCAGCTGATTCAGGACGCGCAACGCCATGGTATTGCCGTACACCCCGTTGATGTTCAGTTCAGCAGCTGGGATCACCAGCTGACCTACCCTGAAGCCCAGACGCCGGAGCTCCGGCTCGGGCTGCGGCTGGTGAAGGGACTGGACCAGGACAGCGCAGATCGCATCCACAACGCCCAGCCTTATCGCAGCGTCGAAGAGATGGTTCGCAAGGCAGATCTCAACCGTCAACGCACGGAGTTTCTGGCGCGGGCCGGGGCACTGCGAAGCCTATCCGGTCATCGCTACCAGGCGCACTGGGATACGGCAGCCATCGAAGCGCCCATGCCGTTGCAGGCCGTAGCGGACACACCACTCACCGGGTACGCGCACGATGCAGCGAAAGATCATGGAACGCAGGGCAAAGAACCACCAGCTGGCACGCCCGCCGACGTGCAGCTTCCGGCACCCAGCACCGGTTCTGACGTGCTGGCGGACTATCGTTACCTGAGCCTGAGCCTGGGCCCGCACCCGCTGGAGCTACTCACCCCACATCTGCCTGGCCGACCGGTAACCACCGCCGCAGCCCTGGCCCAGTGCCGCCACGGCCAATTCGTCCGCGTCGCCGGCCTGGTCACCGGACGCCAGCGACCGGGCACGGCAAGCGGCGTCCTGTTCGTCACGCTGGAGGACCACACCGACAACATCAACCTGGTGGTCTGGTCATCGGTTCTCGAGCAGTTCCGGGCGGAGCTGCTGCAGGGACAGCTGCTGATCGTTCACGGCATCGTCGAGCGCGAGGAACGGGTGATTCATGTGGTTGCTGGCGTCGTCGAAGACCATACTCCCCTGCTTGCCAGGCTGGGGGAGCTCAGCACCGAGGACACGACCTTCCGGTCACGGGACTTCCGCTGACCAGGGTCAGCCGTTGCGGCTTCCGTTCTGCTTGCCGGAGCTGCGCGATTCGCCGATGAGCTCTTCGAGCATCAGCCGGATCAGGTTGAGGTCCTCGCGGATCTCGTTGAGCTGCGGCTTGACGTCGTGCCCGAGCAGATCCACAGCGCGTTCGATGGAAGTCAGGCGTTGCTGCACGTTGGCCTTGTCGAACATGACCCGCGCCATGGTCTCGAGCGGTTGACCGGGAGTCTTGAAGACGTCGGTAGTCGTCGGCGTGTCGCCTTCCGTACCCATCTTCGGCGCCGGCGTCTCCTGGCTCGGGCGCGCGCCCCAGAACTCGGAGCCGATTTCTTCGGCCACCGCTTCGACCATGCTCGGCTCGATCACCGTGCTGTCTTCGAGAAACGCAAACAGCAGCAGCCGGTCGCAAAGGCTGTTGATACGCCGCGGGACGCCTTCGCAGAACTCGAAAATCGCGTGGAAGACGCCCTCCGCAAAGCTTGGCAGATCGGTCCAGCCGACCCGGCGTAGACGGTGTTCGATGTAGGTCTGGGTTTCTTCTTCGTTCAGCGGATTCAGATGATAGGTGGCGATCACCCGCTGGCGCAGCTGTTCGAATCCTTCGGACAGCAGCGTGCCCCGGAACTCTTCCTGACCCAGCAGGAATACCTGCACGAGCGGCTTACCATTCAGCAGAAAATTGGACAGCATGCGCAGTTCTTCGACCGATCGCGGCGGCAGGTTCTGAGCTTCATCGACAATCAGCAGCACACGCCGGCTATTCAGCGCCTGCTGGCGAAACAACGCTTCGAGCTCGCCAAGCAGGCTGGCCTTGCTGTCGAACGGGCCCTTGAGACCGAAGTTGTGCGCCACCACGGCCAGCAGATCGTCCTCTTCGAGCTGAGTCGTAACGATGGTCCCGACCAGGAGCTCTTCGGCATCGAGGTCGCGGAGGAGCGTGTGGACCAGGGTCGTTTTGCCGGTACCAACGTCGCCGGTGATGACAATAAAGCCATCAGCCTGGCTGAGCCCATACTCGAGGAACGAAAGCGCCCGCTTATGCTCCTTGCTCGGATAAAAGAAGGTGGCATCCGGAGACAGCTGAAAAGGCTTAGCGGTGAGGCCGAAAAAATCTTCGTACATGACGTGCGCTCTAGTCAGCTTTCCGATCAGGAAGTGCGGCGACGTCCTGGGTATCAGACATGCTGTCGCCCTGTCCGTAGCCGTAACCGTAGCCGTAGCCGAAGCGACCACCGCCGCTGGCCTTGTTGAGCATCATCATCACGTTGCGGTGATCGCCCAGCTCGTGCACGGCCTGAGTCACGGCATCCTTGGGCGTACGGTTCGCCTCGACCACCAGCAGCACCTGCCGCAGGTGCCGTGACAACACGGCAGCTTCGGTCGTCACGAGGAGTGGCGGCGCATCGAACAGGATGACCCGCTCCCGATTCTGCTCGCCGAGCGCCTGCACCAGGTCCTCCATGAGATCGCTCGCGAGCAGCTCATCGAGGTTATCGACGTACTCGCCGGCTGGAATGACCGACAACCGCGGAACGCTGGTGGAGAAAATGGCCTCGCCGAGGAGTTCCGGCTTCTGCAGGACCTGGCCCAGACCGATGCGGTCCTGCAGCCCCAGATTCCTGGAAACATCTGCCTTGGCGGTATCGCCGTCCACCAGAAGCACCTCACGATCAACCTCGGCCGCAAGGCTCAAAGCCAGATTGATCGAGACAAAGGTCTTTCCCTCACCGGCGAGCGCACTGGAGACCATGAAGGTGTTGAACGGTGCGGACCGTAGCTCCACGGGCTGCTCCGACGTTGGCCCGCTGGACTCGACACCCGTTTCCAGCCGATCGATCCGGTTAAGCACCTGTCGCTTGACCTTGCGGAATTCCTGGGCAAGCGCCGAACGTGCGTTGTTCGGCGTCAGGAATCCCTTGTTGGCCAGATCGTCGAAATCAAGGTCGAGCTGATTTTGCGGCTGCTGTGGCAGCAGCTGCGCGAAGGAGTGCGCATCCCGAGCGGAGACGCCAACAGCCGAACGAACGGGCGCAGCACCCGGCAAGTGAACTGACGGATTCGCGGCTGCCGGCGGGGTCGGTTGACTTGAGGAGATCAGACCGGCGTTGCCGCCCGTCCCGCCTGCAGCATTGCCGTCACCGGCTTTCGCCTTGGCCTTGCTCTTTTTTTGAGCGAGCTTCGCAGCCGCCTTTTCGATTGTGCTCATTGTCTAAAGGGTCTTCCAGTTAGCATCGGCTGACGTCAAACCCTTAGGATCGGGCACGCAACCGGCAGGGCGGTCATCGCAGCGATCTTAGTCGCACCAGTCGATGTGTGCTGTAAATCATTGTATCCCTGCCGTGCAAGGTCGCACATGAAGCTGTTGGCGAAAAGTGCCACCGTCACAGTCGCGTAACCACGGCGCTATGATCGCGCAGTTCTGAGGTGCCGGTTCCGCGCGATTGTCACAGGGGCTGTCGCACGGGTCGCCACGCGGCGGAAATCGAACCGGTCCAACACCGAAATCCCTACCCATATCTCATCGCGGGCGATAGGGGCTGAGGCATAATGCGCCGATCCTCAGCGTGAGATCAGATATGACGTCTGCTTCCCTTGAAACGTCCAAGATTGGCGTGATTGGCCTTGGTTATGTTGGGCTTCCCTTGGCCGTTGAATTCGGCAGGCGCTACGCAACGCTGGGCTTCGACATCAACGACAGCCGCATCGAAGCGCTGCGCAGAGGACGCGACGACACGCTGGAAGTCACCTGTGAAGAGCTGAAATCAGCAAGCCGATTGTCGTTCTCTTCCGACCAGAACGCACTTGCTGAATGCAACGTGATTGTCGTTACGGTCCCAACGCCCATCGACAGATACCGGCGTCCGGATCTCGGTCCTCTGAAAGCAGCAAGCCGAACAGTCGGTGCATCGCTGAAAGCAGGTGACATCGTCATCTTCGAATCCACCGTTTACCCGGGGGCCACCGAAGAGGACTGCATCCCCGTCATCGAAGAGGTCTCCGGCCTCAAATACAACGTCGATTTCTTCGCCGGCTACTCGCCGGAGCGCATCAATCCAGGCGACAAGGCTCATCGGCTGCCGGACATCATGAAAGTCACTTCGGGCTCGACGCCTGAGGTTGCCGATTTCGTCGACGGCCTGTACGCGTCGATCATTACCGCCGGTACCCACAAGGCGCCTTCGATCCGTGTTGCAGAAGCCGCGAAGGTCATCGAAAACACGCAGCGCGATCTCAACATCGCGCTCATCAACGAACTTGCGTTGATTTTCGAGCGCATGGATCTGGACACGCAGGCGGTGCTCGCAGCCGCTGGTACGAAGTGGAACTTCCTGCCCTTCCGACCGGGACTGGTCGGTGGACACTGCATCGGCGTCGACCCCTACTACCTGACCTTTAAGGCTGAGCAGTACAACTATCATCCTGAAGTCATCCTGGCCGGGCGCCGGATCAACGACAACATGGGTCGACACATCGCTGGCCGGATCGTCAAACTGATGACCCAGAAGCGCATCCATGCTGCCGACGCGCGGGTACTCGTGCTTGGGTTTGCCTTCAAAGAGAATTGCCCGGACCTGCGCAACACCCGGGTGATCGATGTCATTGAGGAGCTGGCAAGCTACGGCATGGAGCTCGAGGTTTGCGACCCCTGGGTGGACGCCGCCGAGGCCGAACACGAGTACGGGCTTACGGTGACAGCTAAGCCACAGCGCAGCGACTACGACGCCATAGTCCTCGCCGTTGCGCACCGGGAGTTCATGAAGCTCGGCGAAACGGGCATCGGCAAACTGGGCGCGCCGCAGCACGTCATCTACGACGTCAAAGGCGTGCTGCCGGCTGACCACGTTACCGCCCGCCTCTGAGCGGACTGACTTTCGAAACAGCGCGGCTGCGAGCAGCCGCCCAGCCATGGATCAGGCCTTCCCATGAAAGTGTTAGTTACCGGTACCGCCGGCTTTATCGGGTCATTTACGGCCCACCGCTTGCTTGACCGCGGCGATACGGTAGTTGGAATCGACAACCTCAACGACTACTACGACGTGACCCTGAAACAGGCACGACTACGGCGGCTCGAGGAACGTGACGGATTCAGCTTCGTACGCGGCGACATCGTCGATGCTGCGGTTGTCGACGACCTGTTCGCGACCCATCAGCCGGAGCGCATCGTCCACCTGGCGGCTCAGGCAGGAGTGCGTTACTCCCTCGAGAATCCACAGGCCTACGTGGATGCCAACGTCACAGGGTTCCTGAACATCCTGGAATGCACGCGCCATCGCGGTACCGAGCACCTGGTCTTTGCCTCGACCAGCTCCGTCTATGGCACGCATACCAACATGCCGTTCTCGACGCACGGGAACGTCGATCATCCGGTCAGCCTGTATGCAGCGACCAAGAAAGCCAACGAGCTGATGGCGCACACGTACTGTCACCTGTTCCAGGTTCCTGCGACCGGCGTCCGTTTCTTTACCGTTTACGGCCCCTGGGGGCGACCGGACATGGCACTCTTCAAGTTCACCGAGAACATCATTGCCGGCAAGCCAATCGACGTTTTCAACTACGGACGCCATACCCGGGACTTCACCTACGTCGAAGACATCGTCGAGGGTATTCTGCGGGTGCTGGACAAGCCAGCGACGCCGGATCCTGACTGGGATCCGGCTAACCCCGACCCGGCAAGCTCCGCGGCGCCGTACCGGATCTACAACATCGGCAGCAACCGGCCGCTGGAGCTCGGGCGCTACATCGAACTGCTGGAGGAAACGCTCGGCATCGAAGCCAAGCGCAACCTGCTGCCGCTACAGCCCGGCGATGTCCCAGATACCTTTGCCAACGTCGACGACCTCATTAGCGACGTCGGCTACAAACCCGACACGCCGGTTGAAGACGGCATTCGGGCGTTCGTGAGCTGGTACAAGCGCTACTACGACGTCGACGCCATCGCGCACAACATCCGCGACTGACGGCGCGATAACGCCAGCTCATGTCCCTCTCGCTGCTGCACCAGTTCAGTGGGTTGGTCGGGACGATCTGCTATTGCCTGCTGCTGGCGTTCTGCCTGTTCAGCCGGCGCACGGGGACCACCGGCCTGGCCATCAGCCTGGCGGTATTCCTGAGCCTGGTTTTCATCGCCGTACACTGGCTGTTCGTCGGCTCGCCGCTGGCCCACCTGCTGGAGCTGTTCTACCTGTTCGGCTGGATTCTGTTTCTCACCCGCATTCTGCGCTTCGAGACCAACGGCGGGCAGTTCGAAACACCTCTCGCCGTTCGCACGCTGCTCGTTGCTGGCGGCATCGTCATGATTGCCGGTAGCGCCGCCCTGATCCTGGCCAACGGGGTTGGACGGACACTGCTGCTGAGCTACTACGACAGCACTTCCGCAACAGCGGTCCGCATCGGCCGGATCACCTACCTGTCGCAGACGCTGCTGTCCGTGTGCGGCCTGGTGATGCTGGAACAGGTCATACGTAACGGGCAGAGCCTCTACCAGTGGCGCAGTCGCCTGCTCAACATTGCCGTGGCAGGGGTCTTCGGCTACGCGCTGGTCAAAGGCGCCGTTGCCGTGCTGTTTCGCCAACCGCAGGCCGTGTTCGATAGCGTTCAGGGCATGGTGCTTGCCATGCTGTCCCCGCTGTTTGTGCTGGGATCCCTGCGCAATCGGCGCAACCCGCTGCGGGTCAACGTCAGCCACGCCTTCGTGTTTCAGTCCGGCACGCTACTCGGTATCGGACTGTTCCTGTTCGCGCTGGGTCTTGCCGGCTACTACGCGCGGCTTCTTGGCAACTGGGCGCTGGCGCTGTTTGCTCTGTTTGCAACCGGGCTCATCCTCGGTCTGGCCGTGTTCGGCGGTTCCCAGCAGCTGCGCCGGCGCCTGCGCGTGATCATCGCCAAGACGTTCTTTGAGTACCGCTACGACTACCGCGAGCAGTGGCTGCAGGTCACCCGCCGCCTCGGCGAGAGCACGCAGGATCTGTCCATCGGCCAGCGCTGTATCCAGTGCATGAGCGAAGTACTGCAAGCTCAGGGCGGCGCCATCTACCTGCGCCCGACCGGCAGCGAGCAGGAGATTCAGACCCGGGTGGCAAGATTGTCCAGGGACTGGCCCTCGCAGCTGCCCAAGGCCCTTGCTCGCGAGCTGGACGCCTTCTACGGCACCCGCAACTGGGTCATTGATCTGACGCGCCTGCCACCAGAGGCCGGGTATCTTGCCGAACTGCACGACGATCCAGCATTCGACGACATTCAGTTCGTGATTCCGCTATATGCAGCAGAGCGGTTCCAGGGTGTCTGCCTGCTGGCCCAGTCACCGCTCCGCGTGCAGCTGAACTGGGAGGACTACGATCTGTTAAAGCTCATCGCCAACCAGGCCGGCCAAACGCTCGTGCTCCAGGAAGCCGATCGTTCGCTGCGGGAATCCAGGCAGTTTCAGGCCTTTAATCAGGTCAGCGCGTTCGTTGCCCACGACGTCAAGACCGTGACCGCGCAGCTCAAGCTGCTGCACCGCAACGCACAGGTCCACCGCGACAATCCGGCATTTGTCGACGACATGCTCGAAACCATAGAAAATACAGTGCAGCGTATGGAAAACCTGCAGGCCCAGCTCCGGCAACAGCAGCACGTCGATGCGCAGGCGCTGGACCTGAGAGCGCTGCTGGAAACGCTGGCCCTCGACTTCAGCCAGCGGCAGCCGAAGCCGGAGTTCCGCCCCGGTACCGCCGAGCTGATCGTGCATGCTGATCGGGACCGGCTGAGCTCTGCGTTGACCCACCTGATCAACAATGCAATCGATGCCACCGACCGGCGGGGTTCGGTCACCGTCAGCGCGAGCGCGAGCGGCAGCTGGGTCACCGTTGCGATCACCGATACCGGCACCGGAATGAGCGAGACCTTTATCAACGATGACTTGTTTCAACCCTTTACCAGCACCAAAGGCCTGACCGGTATGGGTATCGGTGCTTATCAGGCCCGGGAGTACGTGCGCAGCAACGGCGGTGAGCTCGAAGTCGAGAGCACGCCCGGTGTTGGCACAACCTTTCTGGTGCGCCTGCCGCTGGAGGTCAGCAATGGCTGAGCACAACCTGCTGATCGTCGAAGATGACAAAGGGCTGCGCAATCAGATGCGCTGGTGCTTCAGCAACTGCAACGTGTTCGTCGCAGAAGATGCACCGTCCGCGCTGACCGCGCTGGACGCCCACAAACCCGCGGTCGTCACGCTGGATCTGGGGCTGCCACCCGATCCCGGTGGCGACTCCGCAGGGCTGAAGCTGCTCGGCAGCATTCTTGAGCGCGCGCCGGACACCAAGGTCATCGTCGTCACCGGACGCGAGGAACGGGACAGCGCCGTCAACGCAATCGCGCTCGGTGCCTATGACTTCTACCAGAAACCGCTGGACGCGGAGATCCTCGAGTTTGTTGTCGAACGCGCCTTCCGCCTCTCGGACCTCGAGCAGGAGAAGCGTAATCTCGAGAGCGCGGCCGCCCACGCGATTCCAGGCATGATCGCAGCGAGTCGCGCCATGGAATCCGTGGCACGGCTGATCAGCCGCGTTGCGCCGACCGATGCCAACGTCCTGATCCAGGGCGAAACCGGAACCGGCAAAGAACTCGTCGCCCAGGCCATTCATCAGCTCAGCGAGCGGTCGGGGCAGCCGCTGACCGTCATCAATTGCGCGGCGATCCCGGAAAACCTGCTCGAGAGCGAACTATTCGGTCACGAGAAGGGGGCGTTCACCGGCGCCACCGGCAAAAAGATCGGCAGCGTCGAAGAGGCGACGGGCGGCACGCTGTTTCTGGACGAGATCGGCGACATGGCACTGCCCCTGCAGGCGAAAATCCTGCGCTTTCTGCAAGAACGGGTCATCCAACGCGTCGGGGGTACCCAGCCCATTCCCGTTGATGTCCGGGTCGTCGCAGCAACGCACCAGCCGCTGTCGGAACGGGTCGCTGCTCAGCAGTTTCGCGAGGACCTGCTGTTCCGTCTCAGCGAGATCACGATCGAGCTGCCCCCGCTGCGCGACCGCGAGGACGATGTGCTGCTGATCGCCAACGCCCTGATTCGCAAACACGCAGGCGAACGCCGCCTGCGGCTGTCGAACGAAGCGATCGCCGCCATCCAGGCCGCCCGCTGGCCCGGAAACGTGCGCGAGCTCGGCAACCGGGTGAAACGGGCCTGCATTCTCACCGATGGCGGGCTCATTCATCCGCAGGATCTCGAGCTGGCCGAGCCCGACCTGACTGCCATGCCGAGCAGCGATCTGAACCTGAAGGCGGTGCGGGCAGAAGCAGAAATCCGTGCCATACGCACGGCCCTGCTCAAGGCAGATAACAACATCAGCCAGACAGCCAGGATTCTCGGGGTCTCGCGCCCGACCCTGTATGACCTGTTGAAACGGCACGAGGTAGTCATTGATGACGAAGGTTGAGCCCCACCTGCTGATTACCGGCGGGGCCGGCTATATCGGCAGCCACATGTGTGTCGAGGCCCTGCAGGCCGGGTACGCGGTGACCGTGCTGGATAACCTGTCCAACAGTTCGTCGCAGTCCCTGCAAGCGGTCGAGCGCATTACGCAGAAGTCACTGAATTTCGTCGAGGGCGACATCCGGGATAGCGCCTTGCTGAGCCGAATCATGAACACCACGCGGTTCTCCGGCGTCGTTCACTTTGCCGGCCTCAAAGCGGTCGGTGAGTCCACCGAGCAACCCCTGCGCTACTGGGACAACAACGTCACGGGCAGCGCACGGCTACTCGAAGCGATGGCCGAAACCGGGCACCGTACGCTGGTCTTTTCCAGCTCGGCCACCGTCTACGGCGCCGCGGAGGAGATGCCGCTGCGGGAAGGCGCTCCGACCAGCGCTCTGAATCCCTACGGCAAGACCAAGCTCACCGTGGAGCACATGCTGGAGGATCTGGGGCAGTCGGATTCGTCCTGGCGGATCTCTGCGCTGCGCTATTTCAACCCGGTCGGCGCGCACGCATCCGGCGAGATCGGCGAAGATCCGAACGACATCCCCAACAACCTCATGCCGTTCGTCTCCCAGGTCGCCGTTGGCCGGCGAGCGCAGCTCAGCGTGTTCGGGGACGACTACGACACTCCAGACGGCACTGGCATCAGGGATTACATTCATGTCGTGGACCTTGCTCAGGGACACCTGAAAGCGCTCGAGTACCTGAGCACCCATCCGGGCCTGCACGTCCACAACCTCGGCACTGGCAACGGCAGCTCGGTGCTTGAAGTGGTAGCTGCCTTTGAGCGAGCCAGTGGCCGCCAGATCCCCTATGACATCGTCGGCAGGCGCCCCGGAGATGCCGCCGTCAGCTACGCGGACCCGGCCAAAGCCCGCACCGAGCTCGACTGGGAGGCTCGCTACTCGCTCGAAGACATGTGCCGGGACGCCTGGAACTGGCAGAGCAAATATCCTGAGGGCTACTCGCGGTCGCCCTGAGCCGCCGCGCGTCTGGAAGAGCTGCCGCGCTATGGTAGTATCTCGCGTGGAGGGATGGCTGAGTGGTCGAAAGCACTGGTCTTGAAAACCAGCGTAGGCTAATACCCTACCGTGGGTTCGAATCCCACTCCCTCCGCCAGATGGCACCTCAAGCACTCTGATCCGCTCCCGAGTTTGGGCCCTAGCGCCCCGCGATGATCCCCGCCACTGCCTGTTCCCACATGCCGGGTGACGCGCCAGCCCGAAGGCGCTGACACCCATGCATCTGCGCGGCCGGAGGACACCATGCTCAGGATAACCAAAGTGCTGCTCACGCTGGCAGTCAGTGCCTGGGGCTACGTCGGAGCCCTGTTCAACCTGCTCGACTGGAGCGGAACCCTCGATGCCGTTCAGAGGGCCACGTCCATGTCAACCTTCAACCAGGGGGCGTCGGCCTGGCAAGCGACGGCCAACCCGCTGCTGATCTGGATTGGTGCCCTCTTTATCCTGCTGTCCAAGCTGGCTGCCGCAATGCTCTGCCTGATCGGCGCGGGGCGCATGTGGCGCGCACGCGCCACGGATTCGGCGACCTTCGAGGCCAGCAAAGATCTCGCTCTCGCCGGCTGTGGTGTCGCCCTGCTCATGCTCTTCGGTGGCTTCATCGTCGTCGCTGAAAGCTACTTCGAACTGTGGCGATCCGACGCCCTGCGCGGGCCTGTCCTGGAATCGGCATTCCGCTACGCGGCCTGCATTGCTGCCATCGGACTGTATGTGGGCATGCGGGAACCCCAGCAGTAGCACCCCTGGCGCCGGCCAGCTCCCTTGCGCCAACCCGCTCTTCCACGCCGCTGGCTATCGGACGCTCAGGTTTGCAGAACGGCAGGGCCAGGGGTAGATTCCTCTGCGGTAGGCAAGGAAGCGGCTTCTGTCAGACACTTGCCTTTTGTCTTGTGAGAGGTGACGTGAGGGTTGAGGTGAAGCCCAAAGGAGATCTTGAAGCGGACCCGTGGGCGACGACGGTTGTGCGCCTTGCAAAGGAGGTCCCCGCTGCCCCCACCCCCCCCAGAGCAATCAACGCTCTACGAGGATACCCCTGATGTCGGGCTACAAACCTGCGGAGAGATCCAACGGCCTAAATCGAAAGGCGAGCTGCCTGAGCCGCAGCGGTGCGCACAGCCCTCCCCGTTTGCTCCTGCTCAAGGTCGTTCCCCGGCCTGATTTCTGCCTCTTCAGCAGCACTCTGTTCATGCGCAGATCGAAAGCACCTCACACCACGAGCAGGGAGCAGGCCTGACATGGTCCGGCACCGGGTAAAACAGGGTGAATCGATCGCGTCGATCGCAAACCGAACCGGCCACCTGCCAGAAACCCTGTGGAAGGACGCGGGCAACGCGACACTGCGGCAAAGCCGTACGAGCCCCAACATTCTGAAGCCTGGCGATCTACTGGAGATTCCAGATAAAGAACCGAAGTCCATAACCTGCGGCAGTGGCAGCAGACACGGCTTCCGTCGAAAGCAGACGACCATGAAGATTCGGGTCCGCATGCTCGACGAGTTCAATGAGCCCCGTTCCAACCTGCAGTTTGACGTGCGTATCGATGATGTGCTGCAGGCCTGCAGCAGCGACGGTAATGGACTCGTAGAGGTTGAGGTTCCAGCGGTAACGAAGACCGTCGAGCTATTGCTCGAAGATGAAAACATCCCGCTTGAGGTCGGCGCAATCGATCCCCTTGAAGAACCATCAGGCGTGCAGGCGCGATTGAACAACCTCGGCTATTTCTGCGGTGCGATCGACGGCGTTGTCGACACGCTAACCGAAAACGCGATCAGGGAGTTCCAGCGTGAGCACGACCTGGAGGTAACAGGCGCCGCAGATGATCAGACCCTCGCTGCACTGAGGGATCAGTTTGGATGCTAGAGCGATCGTTCCATGGCCGATTCTGAAGAGCTATCTGCGCCAACCCGCAAACCGGACCAGCCGGCCGGCCCACGGATCAAGACCCTGGAGCTGAAACTCAATGCAGGAACGCAGAAGCGGGTTGCTCCTGGCGAAGTCAGCTCCGTTGCCAAGCGGGTGGTTCGCTTGCCCTTGGGCTGGCACACCAAACTGCCGACTGCCACAACGCTGTTCTGCATCGTGATCCCCACGGACAGCGGTGGGCTGCTGCACCTGCGGACTTCCAACGGCACCATCGACATTCGAACGGACCGAAAGAAGGTCGTCGTGAAGCCTTTCAAGGAAGCCTACTACGAAGTGAAAAAGGGCAAACACGGCGAGTTGTGGGCACAGGCTCAAGGTCAGGTCGGCACTCGGGTCGAATGCTACTTCGATCAGATTGGCTACGCGCGCGAAGGCACACGCGCCCATGATGAGCCGTTGCTGCCTTGGACGTTTTTCTATTGGCCATTCGGTGGTAGTAGCTTCCCCCCGAAAGCGGCAGAGATCATTGCCCGGTATGCAGAGAAGATTCGACCGGGTGACGGCGCCAAAGCCAGGGCCTGGGAACTGAAAGAACACAATTCGAGCGACGCGAAGAGTTGGGCTGGCCACTGTACGTTCGCCGCCGAAGCCAGCATGAAGTTCAAGCCGCCCCGCAGATCGGCCCATGGTTTCCAGCCCGAAGAACTGAAACTGCTTGCAGCGGAGTTCTGCGGAAACTTCGAGGAAGGCTCCATGCAGCAAGCCTGGCGCCTCGGTACCTCATGGAATGTCAATCCGCTGCTGGGGAACTTCAAAGACCTTCTGGAATTCATGAAACCCAGCGACCCGCGAACAAAAGCTCAGCTGATCAAACGCGTCAATGATGTGCTGCCAGATGATAAGGAGCGCAAGAAGACGCAGGAAGCCAATGAACGTGCAACGAAACGCATGGCGAAGCAGGACAAGGCATTGGGTGAGATTTACAAGAACGCGCAGCGCAACCTGAAAGTGCGCAGCGCAAAAGAATACGTCGAAGAGTCTGGCGATTTCGATACTGACAGAGCTGCAGAGAAGAAAATCAGTCAGGATCTCGGTCATGCGGCTTCGACCTTCTACGCAACACTCATCGACTACATGCGCGAGAAAGGACACCCCCTCTACGCCAACATGCGAAGTTACAAGGTTCAGGATACGGCAGAACCGGTCTGGAACCAGGTGTACTTCTACTACTGCGCTCAGTATCAGGAGTGCGCTGATTCGAAAGGCAATCCTGCAGGCCCAAAGGACATACTGATTGACTGCGACCTTTTCTCCAATGAGGACAAGTTTCCATCGGAAGGAGAACCAGCAAAGGTGACCCGAAACCCCTGGTGGGTTGATCCCTATGTGGTGGAGCGCCTCAATGCGGAAGCTATCGAACGCGCAAAACAGGCTGGCACTAATCAGCCGGCACACGACAACCTGCGGTTCAGCATGCGCTGGCGCCTTCAGTTCGACGATGCCGGCAGTCTCGATTCAAAGCACGCACGCAATGATTGGATCCACGTGCACAATAGAGACGGCGAGCCCCTCTTTGCGCCGAGCGAGTTGAACTACGGCACCAGCCAGTTTGCGCCGAGCTCCAAAACCAACGAGTACCGCGGAAACGTTTTCGTTGGTCAAGAACTTCTGAAAAAGCGCTTTGTCACCGTTCGCAAACGCTATCAGTGACGTTTTCGCTCACTCCCAAACCCCCGAAACCACTTTGCTCACTTACAGCGCACGGCTGCACAGGCAAGCAATGACTCATCGCTCACTTAAACAGTTCGTTCTTCCAGTCATCCTTGGCTGGTCAGTGATCTTCACCGTGGTTATCCCGGGCGCAGCTTCGGCAATGGGCGAAGCCCAAACCCGCTGGGAGCTGATGAACCAGATCCGCCGTGACAAGTTCGACCTGATCCTGCCGGAGGTCATGCGCAAGAACGGCATCGACATGTGGATCACGGTGAATCGGGAGGGCTTCGAAGATCCGCTGACACCCGATTTCGGTCGCGGCTACGTCGGCCGCTACGGCTACTACATCTTCACCGATCGCGGGGGCGATCGCATCGAGCGTGCCATTCTCGGTATCGATACGCATCTGGTTGAAGAAAACGGGGCCTACGACATCATCGGTAACGAGGTCGACCTCAAGGCGTTCGTCGAGAGGCGTGATCCGAAGACCGTTGCGCTCAATTTCTCGAAGCACATTGGCGCCGCTGACGGCCTCAGCTACACGAGCTACCAGAAGCTGGTCAGCGAGCTTGGCGAAAAGTATCAGCAGCGATTCGTGTCCGCTGAGAAGCTGGCGTCGGACTTCCGGTCGCGCCGCGTCGCGACGGAAATCGCCGCCTTCGCCCGGGCTGGGGAGCTGTCGCGCGAGATTGCTGAGCGAGCTTTCTCCAATGAAGTCATCGAACCCGGCAAGACGACGCTGGCAGACGTCGCCTGGTGGATGCACGAGCAGCAGTTCAAGCACAACCTGGGCACTTCGTTCGGCATGCCATCGGTGTACATCACCGGTCCGGACGGCTTCGTTGCTCTGTCCAACGATCACGTCATTCAGCGGGGTGACTTCCTGGCGATCGATTGGGGGGTCGGGTACCTCAATATGTTCACGGACATGAAGCGTCAGGCGTACGTGCTGCGCGAGGGAGAGACCCAGGCCCCAGCCAGCTTCCAGAAAGCGTTCGACAACGCCGTCGCGGTGCGGGACATCCTGAAACGGGGCATCAAGGCCGGCAGGACCGCTCAAGAAACCCTAGGCCTGATGAACCAGGCCATCAATCAGGCCGGCTTTACGGTGATGCGCCAGTTCAACAAGCCGACGGCTGATCCGGAAAACATCGATGTCATCATCGGCTGCCATTCCGTTGGAAACCTGGGGCATGGCATCGGGCCGTCCATCGCTCGATTCAATCCCGAGCGCATGACCTACACCATCCAGCCAACCAATCTGTTTTCCATTGAGCTCTTCGCCTATACGGCCATTCCCGAATGGGGCGGAAAGAAGCTCAGAATTCCGCTTGAAGATGACGCCATCGTGACCGAGCGGGGGGTCGAGTGGCTCTATCCGGTGAGCGATCGACTGCTGCTGATCCGTTGACAGCGACGACCGGGCAGCGCGGTTGCGTTGGCCCGGAGTTCGGATAGGGTTGAACGGGCACCGCGCCCGTCTGCGAACACAGGATCCAGCCTATGCCTCAGCGCCAAATCGCCCCTTTCTCTTTCATTCAGCGGGGACGGCAGCGCCGGCGGATCGGCCTCTCCATGCACAACACCCGGGCCGCAAGCTGGACTCTCATTGCGCTGCTGACGCTCGTCATGGCGCCCACCGTGAAGGCCCTGGATGCGAGTGACGAAGTTGCCGTCCGCCAGCACCTCATCCAGGTCGCGCTGGGCCGGCGCGAGGGTGACCTGCTGCTTCAGAATGCCCGGGTGCTGAACGTCTTTACCAAACGCTTCGACACCGCTCAGGATGTCGTCATTGCCCGGGGCCGCATAGCCTGGGTCGGCGCCAGCGGGACCTGGACCGGCAAAGCGGCCGCCACCGAGGATCTCAAGGGTGCTTCGGTCGTGCCCGGCTTCGGCGAATCCCACAAGCACATAGAAAGCAGCTACCTGACGCCGGAGTACGAGGCCGCGTTGGTCATCCCCTTCGGCAACACCTGGACCATCGAAGGCAGCCACGAGATGTCGAACGTGGTCGGTGACCGGAACGTCGAGTATTGGCTGCTGGCCGAGCGCGCAGGAAGCCCGCTGAAGGTGTTTCCGGTCATCGGTTCCGCCACGCCGCCCACGGTGTACGAGCGTGGGGGCGGCTACTATGGCCACGAGGAAATGCAGCGTTTCATGGCCAGCGACCTGCGCGTCGTCGGCCTCGGAGAAGTCATGGACTGGCCAGCGGTCAGCGGTCCGGGGGCGCCGGGCTCGGAGCGCATCTGGGGCATGATGCAGGCTACCTGGGAAGCACGCGGCCAGATCGAAGGGCATGGCAGCGGGTTGCGGAGCATACCGGTAATCAACGCGTTCGCTGCCTCCGGCCTGAGCAGTGATCACGAGGTGCGGGAGGTCGCCGAAGGAATCGAGAAGCTGCGTCGCGGCATCTTCCTCGAAGTTCGTCCGGACACGACGCGGCTGCTGTTTCCCGAGCTTCTCGCGCAGAAGCTCGATGCCTGGGACAACGTTTCAGTCACCACCGACGATCGCGATGTCCACGCCACCCTCGAGCTGGGAGCGATGGACTACAACATCCGCACCGCCATTGAAGCCGGCGTGGCACCGGAAACCGCCTACGCGCTGGGCAGCTACAACACCGCGAGACACTTCCGCATCGACCACCTCGTCGGCTCCATCGCACCCGGCCGCTATGCCGATCTGGTGGTGCTGAAAGACGTTGCCACGGTCGCCATCGACCGCGTCTACGTCAACGGCCGCAAGGCAGCCGAGGGGGGCCGCTACCTGCTTCCAGTACCCGAAGTCGTGTATCCGGAATGGGCCCGGAACACGATCAAGCTGCCGCGGCCGCTCGCCGCTGAAGACTTCGCAGTGCGCGCCGATCCGACACGGCAGACCGTGCAGGCCGCGATCATGAAACCGTTTTACTTCGCGGATCGCTTCATGACCGAGACCTTGCCTGTAACCGATGGCCTGGTCGCAGCCGACCCGGCGCGCGGCATTTCCAAAGTTGCCATGGTGGATCGCTATCACAACCGCATCGCGGTCTCGAAGATGTTCTGGCGTGGTGTTGGCCCGCTGACACCCGGGTCAGCACTGGCAAGCTCGCAGTCCCATGACCTGCACAACATCTGGGCGCTCGGTAACGACGACGCGGCCATGGCGCTGGCCGCCAACGAGGTCGCGCGGCTGCAGGGCGGCTGGGCACTGGTTGCCGGGGGCAAGGTGGTGGCCAGCGTCAGTCTGGAAATTGCTGGCCTCGTCAGCCAGCGGCCCGTCGCCGCCGTTGCTGCCGAAGTCGCTGCGCTGGAGGCCGCCGCAGACGACCTCGCCTGGATCGGCAATCCAGGGCTCCCGGCGCGCATGCGCTTTGCGTTCCTGACCGCTTCACCCTGGCAGTGGCAGCTGGTAGCGCCCTACGAGGGCAACCCGGGGGGCTTCGTGAACGTAACCACCGGAGAAATCCATCCGGTGATCTGGTAAGTCTTGCGTCGCTTGCGCCGCGACCTCTGCCGGCAGCTTGTGCTGCTGTTCCTTCTGCTCGGCAGCGGTCCGGCTGCCGGGCACCTGCTCAACATGTCGCGGATCTCGATCGACGTGCAATCGCAGGCGAGCGCCGCGGGCCGACGCGTAGACCACATCAGCGCCCTGCTCGAGCTCGATCTGACCCGTGCGCTCGGCGGCTCCGCCGCTTTCCACCGCGCCAGCCTGGCCGCACAACCGCTCGAGGACCCGATCCTCGTTGCGCTGTGCGATGCGATCGGCCAGGCACTGGCGCTCGAGCTGGACGGTCAACGCATTTCCTGGAAACCGACGGCCTTGAGCTTCTCCAGCCAACTGCTGGCGGACTATGAGTCCCGCATTGTCTGGCCCCGCGCAACGCTGCGCCTGGAGGGCAGGCCCCTCGATGCCGCCGGTGCAGGTCGGGAACCGGTGCGGATAAGGGGGGCACCGGCGCCGTTCAGCCTCCAGCTGCTGCCGTCTTTCCCCTTCGAGGAACCGATTGCGACGACCGTCCGTGCCATGAATCCGGCCGCCACATTGGAACCGGTCACGATGACCCGGTGGCTGGTGATTAACCAGCGCTTTCCGACGCTGCGCCCGAAACTTGCGGCGGCAATTGGCAACCGCGTATCGGCGGCGCTGGCAGCGCAGCAAAGCAACGCTGCCGACGAGGCGTCCACCGAAGGCGTGCTGAGTGCGTTTCTGTGGCTCGGCATTACACATGTGGTGCCCGGCGGCTGGGACCATCTGGCGTTCATGTTCGGCCTGCTGCTGCTGGCCACCAGCTTACGCAACACCATCGTGCTGCTCAGCATCTACACCCTCGGTCACACCCTGTCCTATCTCGCGCTGGCTCTGCGCTGGATCCCGGCGCCGGGGCCCTGGGCGGAAACGCTCATCCTCATCTCGCTGGTCTGGGTCGGCTGGTCGGCATCGCGTTCCGCGGCAGAAGCAACCGCGCGGCACGCCGCGCTCGCTGGCGTCGGCGGCTTCGGCCTGGTTCACGGGCTCGGGTTCGCGGGCAGCCTCGGCATGCTGCCCTCGGCCCCGGGCGAACTGCTGAACTCGATCATCGGTTTCAACATCGGAATCGAGATCGCTCAGCTCAGCGTCGCGCTCCTGGCCGGGCTGCTACTCGCACTACCGGTTGCGGGACAACCGGTGAAGCAGCGCTACCGGAGCCTCCTGGGCGCCAGCCTGATGATCCTGCCACTCCTCGTGCTGCTCGCCCGCTGGATCAGCTGAAGCGCGCCTGGTGCTTGATGCGCTCCGGCAGAGGCGTCAGGCTGAGCGCAATCGGTTGTTCTGAGCGCTGGCATGGTTCTGTTTCGCCCCGCATCTGCGCCTGCCCAGCGGCGCACTGTCCTGACTGGACTGCTGACCTGCCTGCTCCAGTACCTCGGGTCCGGTAGCGCAACAGCACAGGCGGCAGTCACCATGGCGTCGCCGGCTGCCGCAGAAGGAAGCGTGCTGATCCGAGACGGTTTGATCGTTGATGGCAGCGGTACAGCGCCCTATCGCGGCGACGTCCAGGTGCGCAACGGTCGGATTGCCGCGATCTCGGCGCCGGGAGTTCTCACCGCAGCGCCGGGTAGCCCAATCATCGAAGCCGCCGGTCGCGTCGTCGCGCCGGGCTTCATTGATCCGCACTCTCACGGGAACCCGTTCGAGACTCGGGACTTCAGCAACTTCCTGAGCATGGGCGTGACGACGATCACGCTGGGACAGGACGGCTCGAGCCCACGAGCGGTGGATCTCGAGCGTTGGCAACGCAGCGTCGAGAGCACCGGGATCGCGCCGAACGTTGCCCTGTTCATCGGCCATGGCACGCTCCGGCGTGAACTTGGTATCGGCAACAGCGAGCGGCTGTCGGAGGATCAGCAGGCACGGCTCGAGGCGGCGCTGGATCAGGCTCTGGACCATACCTTCGGATTGAGCACGGGCCTCGAGTATACGCCTGGCCTCTATGCCCAATTGCCGGAGCTCGAAGGGCTCGCCAGGGTGGTCGGGCGGCGCGGCAGGATCATCATGAGCCACCTGCGCAGCGAAGATGACGATCAGCTGCAAACGAGCCTTGCCGAGCTCGTTGCGCAGGGGCGCCACTGCCGGGTCCATGTTGCGCATCTGAAATCGGTCTACGGCAAAGGCGCCGCACGCGGACGGGAAGTGTTGTCCTGGATTCAGGCTGCCCGTCGCGAGGGCATCGCCATCAGCGCCGATGTTTATCCCTATTCGGCCAGCTACACGGGACTCGCTCTGCTGTTTCCGACCTGGGCCAAGACTCCGGAGACTTTCGCGCAGGCAAAGCTGGAACGCCGCGAGGCGCTTGAGCAGTACCTGCGCAACCGCGTGTTGAAGCGCAACGGTCCGGAAGCAACAGTGCTTGGCACCGAGCCCTATCGCGGCATCGATCTGGCGACGCTGGCGGCACGACTGAACAAGCCCTTCGAGCAGGTGCTGATCGACGAGCTGGGACCGGCCGGCTTCTCGGCGGCCTACTTCGTCATGAACGACGAGCTGCAGGAGGCCCTGCTTGCCGATCCGCAGATCGCCATCAGTTCCGATGGCAGCCCGACCGGCTTCCACCCCCGAGGTCACGGCACCCACGCCAAGGTCATCGAGTCCTACGTGGTGAACCAGGGCACGCTGACGCTGGCAGAGGCGATCCACAAGATGACCGGCCTGCCGGCACAGCTGCTCGGCGTCACCGACCGGGGGCTGCTGCGGCCCGGACTCGCCGCCGACCTGATCGTGTTCGACCCGCAGCAGGTGCGGGCACGCGCCACCTACACCGCGCCGCTGACGTTGGCGACCGGCTTCGATCTGGTGTTCGTGAATGGCGTGCTCGTGCGCTCCGGTGACCAGCAGCGTGACGCATTGCCCGGACAGCTGCTGCGCCCCGCGGCCAGCACAACGCTGGCAGCCGGCAACCGTGCTGACGGGGCACGATCCGCAGCTTCAATCCAGGGGGGATGAGTACCTGATGTTCGACAGCAAACTCTGTTGGTCTGCGCTCCTGACCGGCGTACTGATTGCGGCGCTGACCCCGGCGGCCACCGCCGACATCAGCGCCAGCGGGCCTGCCCATTACCGGTTACACCACGAAGCGCGATCGACCCTGACCCCGGAAGCGCTGTGGCAGCGTCTGGTACGGCCGGAACTCTGGTGGAGCGATGCGCACACCTACTCCGGCACAGCTGGCAATTTGAGCCTGACCCCGGCGGCAGGCGGCCTCTGGCGCGAAGACTGGTCCGGCGGCTCGGTTGCCCACGGCACCGTCCTCAGTGCGCTGCCACCCCGCCTCCTGCGCATGAACGCCCCCTTCGGACCGCTGCAGGGACTGGGTGCGGTGGTCATCTGGAGCATCGAGATCAAGGCGGCAGACGCAGGCTCGACAGTAGTGTTCACCGAAAGCGCGACCGGTGCGCCCGGAGACCAGCTGGACCAGCTGGCCGTCGCCGTGGATCAGGTGAAGGCAGAGGCCATTGCGCGGCTGGTTGACCCGTCCGTCAGCGCAGCACCCGCCGCAAACCGCTGATCAACGGCCGCGAAAGACCGGCTTGCGCTTCTCGTTGAACGCAGCCACGCCCTCAAGGCGGTCTTCGGACACGACCATGCGGTTGTAGGCTTCGATCTCGTAGAGATAGCCGTTGTGTCCGTCGATCTGTTCGGCCATGGAGATGGATTTCTTCGCCTGCCGCGTCGCTATGGGCGCATTGCCGGCGATACGTTCCGCCACCGCCAACGTCTCCGCCACCAGCGCATCGCTGTCGGTGACGCGGTTCACCAGTCCCCAGTCCGCCGCTTCTGTCGCGCTGAAGGGCAGACCGGTGAGGATGATCTCTTTCGCTCGACGGACCCCAACCGCGCGCGGAAGATTCTGCGTGCCCATGCAGCCGGGCATGATCCCAAGGGTGACTTCCGTCAGCGCAAAGCGCGCGTCCGCAGCCGCGTAGACGAAGTCCGCAGCGGCCGCGATCTCGGTTCCGCCGCCGAACGCGGCACCGTTGACCGCCGCAATCACCGGCAGCGGACAGTTCATCATCGCCGAGATCATCTGCTCAAAGAGCGCGTGCTGCTGCTGCCACTGGGCATCGGTCATGCCGTTGCGTTCCTTGAGGTCCCCACCAGCGCAGAAACACTTGTCGCCACGACCGGTTACGACGACGCAGCGAACCTGCTCCGGATCGACGTACAGCGACATCCACAGATCCAGCAGGTCCCGACCCATCTGGGTATTCAGGGCATTGGCCGGGGGGCGGTCGAGCACGACCCGCAGCACGTGCTCCGCGGGCGTCTCCAGGGTCAGCGTTTCGTAGTCCGTGTGCATGCGCAGGCTCCGACGGGCGGTTGGATCTGAGAACGCGCTAATATAGCAGCCGCTAGGCAGAGACTCGCAGGATCCCCATGGCAACGATCTCAACCCCGACCGCCGCCTCCCGCCCACCCCCAGCCGTGAGCGTGATGGAAGTCAGCCCCCGCGACGGCCTGCAGAATGAGAAAACGCTGGTCAGCACAGAAGACAAGCTGACGCTGATTCACCGCGCGATCGATGCCGGCTGTCGCCGGATCGAGGTCACCAGTTTCGTCAACCCGAAACGGGTGCCGCAGATGGCGGATGCCGACCTGCTGTGCCGGCAGCTGCCTCAGCGCGGGGACGTCACCTACGCAGGACTGGTCCTGAATCAGAAGGGCTACGAGCGGCTGCTGGCGACGGAACGGCTCGACGAAGCCGGCCTCGTGATACCGGCGTCGGATACTTTTGGCAGCCGCAATCAGGGTCAGACGGTCGCAGAGGGGCTGGCGATGGCACGCGCTGTACTCCGCGACGCGCGGCAGCGGGGCTTCGCAGCTCAGGTCACCATCGCTGTCGCTTTCGGGTGCCCCTTCGAGGGCGAGGTTCCGGTCAGCCGCATCCGCGAGATGGCAGCCGCGCTGGCTGAGGAAGGCCCGGTCCATCTCGGGCTGGCAGACACCATCGGCGTCGGCGGACCGACGGACGTGCTCGAACGCTTCGCCGCGGTCCGCGACGTCGTGGGCGATGAGATCCCGCTGCGCGCGCACTTCCACGATACCCGGAACACCGGTATCGCCAACGCCTTTGCAGCGCTGCAATGCAACGTGGACATCCTCGATGCCAGCATTGGTGGGATCGGTGGCTGTCCCTTCGCCCCCAATGCGACCGGCAACATCGCAACGGAAGACCTCGTCTACATGCTGCAGCGTGCGGGTGTCGATCATGGTGTCGAGCTGTCGCAGCTGATCGATGGCGCCGGCTGGCTCGAGGGTGTGCTCGGCAAGCCGGTCCCGTCGATGCTGCTGAAAGCCGGCGGTTTTCCAGCCTGACATCGCCGCGAGCGCAGACCCCGGACAGGCTTCCGGGTACCATCCGCATAATCGGGTTTCAAGATCGTCTACCGTGCTGTACGCGCTTCAGGTTCAGGGAACGCTGCCGGACTCCATGGCAGCTCACAGCGCTCTTGCATTTGCCAGGGCGCTGCTGGACCGCGGCCACCAGATTCATCGTGTGTTTTTCTTCAACGGCGGTGCAACGATCGCCAACGCGCTCAGCGTGATCGAACAGGATGAGATCGATCTGGCCGCGGAGTGGCTCGCGCTGGCAGCGGAGCATGGCTTCGAGCTCACCGTCTGTGTCGCCGCCGGCCAGCGGCGCGGCATGATTGCAACGGCGGAACAGCAACGCTACGAGAAACCGGCAGCGTCGGCGCGGGACGGCTTCGAGGTTGCGGGCCTCGGTCAGCTCGTTGAGGCGGCAGTAACCGCCGACCGCCTGATTACCTTTCCCGCCTGAACCATGCCCGCGCCGGAAACCCTCTTCATCGTGACCCGTCCGCCATTCGATGGCGTACGCGCTCTGGAGCTGCTCGACACCCTGCTGGTCGGCGCCGCGTTCGACCTGCCCATCAGCGTGCTGTTCAGCGGCGACGGCGTCTGGCAGCTGATGCCCCAGCACACCGCTGGAACGGCGGGCATCAAGTCGATCGCCAAACAGCTGCGTGCCCTGCCGATGTACGATGTGGAGCGCATCTACGTGCACGAGCCAAGCTTGAGCTCGCGCCGCCTGCGGCCTGACACGCTTGTGCTGCCGGCCGCTCCGCTACCCAGCGCGGAGGTGAAGACGCTGATCGATCAGGCCGGGGTCGTCTTCAGTGATTGAGCAGCACCCGCCCCTGAGCCTGCACCTGGTCTTCAGCCAGCGCGGCCTCGACAATTGCCTGAACGCGCTCGGGGAGCGAGCGACAGAGGCAACGCTGCTGCTGATTCAGGATGCCGTTTATGCAGCGACCGACCCAGCACCTCGGCTCGACCACTGTCTGGCACTGGCCGAGGACCTCGAGCTGCGCGGTATCAGTGACCAGGTTCGGCCCGCGGTCCGCATCATCGATCGCGGCACCTTCGTTGATCTGACGGCGCGGTACAGCCCGATCGTGAGCTGGAGCTGATGCCGCTTCCGGAGTTCGATGCCGATGGCTTCCTGCGCAACCCGGCAACCTGGGATCGGTCCGTTGCCCAGGTTCTCGCCGACACTGAGGGGCTGACCCTGACCGCAACGCACTGGCAGTTGATCGACCTCGCTCGCGGCTACTATGCCGAGTACGAACGGGCTCCGAACATGCGACCGCTGGTGAAGCTGGTGCGGGACGCGCTGGGGGAAGAAATCGGCTCCAGCCTGGGACTGATGGCGCTGTTCACCGACAATCCGGCCAAGCAGCTCAGCAAGATCGCCGGCCTGCCGAAACCAAGCCAGTGCATTTGAAAGCAACGCCCGCTGGCGCCGACAGCGGACACCCACCACCATGAACGCCTAGGGAAGACGCCGGAATGACAACGACGACAGGCAGGCTCGAGGGACGGACGGCGCTGGTGACCGGCGCAGCTTCGGGCATCGGGCGCGCGAGCGCTGAGCGCCTCGCGGCGGAAGGCGCACGGGTCGTGCTGACGGACGTGCAGACAGCGGCCGGTGAAGCTGCTGCGCAGGCGATCAACGGCCGTGGTGAAGATGCGGTGTTCATCGAGCACGACGTCCGTGACGAACAACAGTGGATGGAAGTTATTGCAGCAGCCGAAGCGCAGTTCGGCCCGATCAACATCCTGGTGAACAACGCCGGCATCGCCATCGGTGCCGGCATCACCGAGATGCCGCTGGCTGACTTCCAGCGGCAGCAGGCCATTAATGTGGATGGCGTCTTTCTCGGCATCAAGCACAGCATTCCGTCAATGCAGCGCGCTGGCCAGGGCTCGATCATCAACATCTCGAGCGTTGCCGGTATGCAGGGCGCCTCGGGGCTCGCCGCCTACTGCGCCACCAAGGGCGCCGTGCGACTGCTGACGAAAGCGGTTGCGCTCGAGTGTGGTGCCAACGACTGGCCCATACGCGTCAACTCGGTCCATCCCGGCATTATCGAAACACCGATCTGGGACACCGCCATTCCAGGCATGGTGGAACCCGGCGCGAACCGTGTGGATCTCGACAGCATGAGTGCCAACACAGCGCTGAAGCGGACCGGCCAGCCGCTCGATATCGCCAACGGCGTGCTGTTTCTGGCGAGCGACGAGTCGAGCTACATCACTGGCACGGAACTGGTCATCGATGCAGGCATGTGTGCGTGAGCCGCATCTGATCATCCAGGCGTCGTCAGTGGCGCGTTTCTTGCTCGGCTGTCTCTGAATTCACCCGTCGCCGCGTAACGTCCAAGTGCGAAGCCGGTGAGTCGCCTTGTGAGCGAGGTAACGGTGTCTGCAGAACGACAGGTTGCTACTTGTGATGATCCTTTGAGCCCGACACCGCCGAACCGCTCGAGCCGGCATCCGAGCCCCGGCCACCGCATGGGTCTTCTCTTCCTCGGGTGTCTGGCGATGTGCTGCGCAACCGGGGCCGGTGCCTTCGAGCTGGCCCTGGAGCAGCGCTCTTCCGGTGCCTTCTATGTCCTGCCAGCCGCGACGTCCGGACTTACTCAGGGAATGCTCCTCGACACGGGATCGAGCTACGTCGGATTGTCACAGAAAAGCTTTCGCACGCTCCAACGCGAAGGGCAGCTTGAATTTGTGCGTCACATCGTCGGCCGGATGGCCGACGGCAAAACCCGCCGGGTAGCGGTCTACCGGCTTGAAGAACTGCGCCTCGCCGCAGACTGCGTGCTGCGAGACCTCGAAGTTGCCCTACTCGCAGGGGCGGATCGGGATATCCTGGGCCTCAGCGCGCTGCAGCAGATGCAGCCGTTTACGCTCTCGATGAGCCCCCCACAGCTGCGAGGGGATCATTGCGCAGCGCCTGTGGTGGCTGCGGCGTCAGTCGCTGAGTAGACGGCGGCGCTTGCCAGGCGCGCCGCGCCACGGTCGGCGTGGTATGGCCTTGGCTTCGGAATCTGCCTCAAACCGCGCGAACTCTTCGACGGGCTGAACCGTCTCAACAAACGCCCGGCGCTTCAGCGTCCCCTGCTTTCCGGGAGCACCCACCCGCCGGTTCGCGGACACAACCTGCGGGGCCGCTTCGACGTCGAGATTCACCGTGGTTGCAGCACGCCGATACGGCGGTTTGCCGCGAAAATATACGGGTTTCATGACCACGATGGGTCCTTTAGCCTCCACCTGCTCGTCTTCCGCCCACGCCGCAGTGGGGGTAGCCAGTGCGACTGCCAGACCAAGTGCTGAAAAATAGCGCATCATATCGGTGCCTCCTGCCAAATGAGCGGCTTTTTACGCACCGAAATATGGCAAAAAAATCGGGACTCCGCCATTCCGAAATTCCGATTCTCGACTACCGGAAACCCGAACGGCGACGCATCAGGCCGCGCCGAATTCGCTCAGGCGGATACCCGGTAGCGCACCACCTCACCCACGATGATCAATGTCGGCCCCTTCACCGCCGCCGCTGCAACCCGATCCGCAAGCGTCGCGACCGTGCCGACGATCACCTGCTGTTCCGATAGCGTTGCCCGATCAATCAGCGCAGCCGGCGTATCCGGTGTCCGGCCATGCTCAACCAGTCGCTGCATCAGCACGCCGAGCTGAGGCAATCCCATATAGATGACCAGGGTCTGTTCCGGCTTCGCGAGCTCCGGCCAGTCGAGGTTGGCCCGGTCCGCGGCCCGATGACCGGTGACGAAGCGCACCGATTGCGAAGCGTCCCGATGGGTCAGAGGAATACCGGCGTAGCTGGCGCCCCCCATGGCAGCCGAGATTCCCGGCACGACAACGGTCGGGATGCCCTGCCCAACCAGGTGGGCAAGTTCCTCTCCTCCCCGAGCGAAGATGAACGGATCACCACCCTTGAGCCGCACGACATCGTTGCCCGCCTTGGCCTGGGTCGCCATCAGCTCATTGATGGCTTCCTGCGGAGTCGACCGCGCAGCCCGGGCGCCCTTTTTGCCAACGTAGATCTTTTCCGCATCGCGCCGGGCACGGTCAAGCAGCGCAGAGGGCACAAGATTGTCGTAGAGCACTACATCGGCACGGCGCAACAGGTTGAGCCCACGGAGCGTGATGAGGTCTGGATCGCCGGGCCCTGCGCCAACCAGCGCCACCTGCCCCACAGGGTTAGCGCCGGCACCTGCGAGCTGTTCCTCGAACCAGCCCTCGAGCCGCCCGTGCTCGAGCTCGCGCACCAGCTCCCCCAGCGGGCGGCGGGCGAGGACGTCATCCCAGAAATGCTGTCGATCTCTGACTATCGGGAAGCGCGCGCTAACCCGCTCGCGCTGCCGGCCCAGGAAGCCTCCCAGGCTTCCGAGACCATCCGGCAGCAGATCCTCGATCATCGCACGCAGCCGCCGCGCCAACGTTGGCGACTGTCCAGCGCTGGAAATAGCGACCAGTAGCGGCTCACGATCGACGATGCTCGGGAAGATCGCGCTACAGCGCGGCGTATCGTCGACCACATTGAGCAGGATGCGTTGCTGTTCGCAGGCTGCGCTCAGCTCGGTATTCAGCTGCGCATCACCCGTGGCAGCGATCACGACCCAGACGCCATCGAGATCGGACGGTTGAAACGCACGCTGCTCGCAGGGGTACCCCTGTGCGGCGGCCAGCTCCGCTACGGCAGCGCTCACCTCGAGCGCAACGATCCGCACCGTGGCACCAGCGCGGGCCAGCGTCTCGAGCTTGCGCAGCGCCACCTCGCCGGCGCCAAGGACCAGCACCGGTCGCTGCGCAAGGTCGAGAAAGAGCGGCAGGTAACGCATGGTTAGCCGGCTACCAGGAACCCGCTTCGATGACCTCGCGCCCACCCATATAGGGTTGCAGCACCCCAGGAATCGCAATGGCACCGTCCGGCTGTTGATAGTTCTCGACCACCGCTACCAGGGTCCGGCCAACGGCCAGTGCGCTGCCATTGAGCGTGTGCAGCAGTTCAGGGCGGCCTTTACCTTCACCACGACGGAACCGCGCCTGCAGCCGTCGCGCCTGAAAGTCGAGGAAGTTCGAGCACGACGAGATTTCCCGATAGGCGTTCTGGCCCGGGAGCCAGACCTCGAGGTCATAGGTCTTGGCTGACGCGAAGCTCAGATCTCCCCCACACAGCGTCATTCGCCGGTACGGCAGCTCAAGCTTTTCGAGAATCAGCTCCGCGTGCCGGGTGAGCGCTTCCAGCGCTTCCCAGCTCTGCTCCGGCGTCGTCGCCTGCACCAGCTCGACCTTTTCGAACTGGTGCTGACGAATCATGCCCCGGGTGTCACGGCCGTAGCTGCCCGCCTCGGACCGAAAGCAGGGCGAATGGCAGACGTAGCGGAGCGGCAGCTCCGCTTCGCTCAGAATCTCGTCCCGTAACAGGTTGGTGACCGGCACCTCTGCGGTGGGCGCCAGGTAGTAAGGATGTTCGCCCTGCAGCTTGAACAGATCTTCTTCCATCTTCGGCAGCTGCCCGGTGCCGCGCAGCGAGGTCGCGTTCACCAGGTAGGGGACGTAGACCTCCTGGTAGCCGTGCTCCACGGTATGGGTATTCAGCATGAACTGCGTCAGCGCCCGCTGCAGCTGAGCGTACGCGCCCCGCAGCACCGCGAAGCGGGCACCGGCAATTTTGCTTGCAGCCCCGAAATCAATCCCGCCCTGCTCGGTGAGCGTGACGTGGTCCGGTTGCTGGTCGTTGACCGCGGGTGGCTCACCCCAGGTTTTCTCGAGGCGGTTGTCTGCTTCGTCGGTGCCTTTCGGCACCGAATCGTCCGGCAGGTTCGGCACTGCCAGCAGGAGGTTTTCTAAGCCCCCCTGCACCCGCTCGAGCTCGCCGCTCAACCCATCCAGCTCACCGGCCACCTGCTCGGCCTCCTGCATGAGTGCTGCCGCATCGGCGCCCTCACGCTTGGCCTGCCCGATCGCCTTAGAAATGCGATTGCGCTCGCTGCGCAGCTGTTCCGTGCGCTCCTGTACCGACTTGCGCGACGCCTCCAGGCTTTCGAACTCCACCAGGGGGAACTCGTAGCGCTTTTTCTTCAGCCGATCGGCTACCGCCTGCGGATCGTCCCGCAAGAGTCTGTTGTCGAGCATGTCGGGTCTCTATCTCGCCAGGTGTTCTCTACAGCTGCCGCACCAGCAGGTAGGCCAGCAGCGTGGAGAGTATGCCGAGGATTATCGTGGAGAGCACATAGGTCAACGCAGTCAGCGCGCGCCCCGCATCGAGCAGCTGCACAACTTCCAGGCTCAGTGCCGAGAAGGTCGTAAAGCCGCCGAGCAGGCCGATCAGCAGAAACGCCCTGCCCCAGGCGAAAAACCAGGCTTCGTCGCGCCACAATCCCCAGCACAGCCCGATGAGCGCAGCGCCGAGCAGGTTGACGAACAGGGTATTGTAGGGGAACCCCTGGTCGATGGTGGTCAGCAGCGTGCTTGCGGCGTAGCGCAGCAGCGCGCCGACGGCTGCACCGGCCGCAATGAGCAGGAAGGTCACGGCCTTGGAACGTCTTCAGCCCTCGATGACATCCACGTTCTCCGGCAGCTCGAGCTGAAACAGGGAGGGCGCCAGCGCCTGCTCGATCGCCATCGGTCGAAACCGTACGGTCGTCGACTGTCCGAGATGGTCGTAGATCAGCAACTGTTCGAGCGTTGCATCGACAAAGTGCAGCTGGACTTCCTGAAACAGCGAATCGGGATCCTGTGGTGACAGGAGAAACACCTCCGCTTCAGTGGCTGTCGTGGAGGGAAGCAGCACTACCTTGAACCGGTCCGACAGGACCAGCGTCGACTGCGTCAGCAGCGCGATCGGGGTGTCAGCGAGCGCCGTTTCGAGGTCACGCAGAATCACCTGCTCGAGATCCGGGTCATAGATCGACAGCTGCTCGCCGTCGGCCACGATCACCTGCGGATAAGGCGCATCGACCTGCCAGCGAAAATGCGGACGCTGCATGGCGAGCTCGCCGGTCGATTCTTCCAGCACCTGACCACGGGCACCTTCGACAAACTGTGCAAAGTGCGCACGGTACGGGTTTAGCGCGGCAAGGCGCTCGCGCAGGGCCTCCCGGTCAGCACTGACGGTGGCCGCGCCGGCAGCCGGCTCGCCGGGGTCAGCTTGCGGCTCTGGCGCGGCGACCGCGCTGGCAGCAACCACTAGTGCCAGCACGGCAAGCAGCGATCGCCAGCGGGTGCCGGCGCCGCCTGGCGGCCGATCGCTGTGCGCCGCTGATTGCTGCTGGGCTCTACTCACACCGGGTCCTTCCTGTCATTTTCCGATCTCCTGCGCTGCAACCGCGCGTACTTCAGTCGCGCTTAGGTACTAGGACCTCGCGGCTGCCGTTTGAGTTCATCGAACTGACAACGCCCTGGGCTTCCATGGATTCGATGAGCCGCGCCGCACGGTTGTAGCCGATGCGCAGCTTACGCTGCACGGCGGAAATGGACGCCCGGCGGGAATCCAGCACAAACGCCACGGCTTCATCGTAGAGCGCATCGTCAGAATCGCTGGACTCCTCGAGATCCAGCGTTCCGGGAACGTCTTCGGTTGCGCCGTGCAGAACCTCTTCGAGATAGTCCGGGCGCCCCCGCTGCTTCCAGTCCTGGACCACCCGATGCACTTCGTCATCGGACACGAAAGCGCCGTGCACCCGGATCGGCACCGCCGTGCCCGGCGGCATGTACAGCATATCTCCATGGCCGAGGAGTTGCTCGGCGCCGCCCTGGTCGAGGATCGTCCGGGAATCGATTTTCGAGGACACCTGGAAACCGATTCGCGTCGGAATGTTGGCCTTGATCAGACCGGTAATGACATCTACGGACGGTCGCTGCGTGGCAAGCACCAGGTGAATGCCCGCGGCGCGCGCTTTCTGCGCGATGCGAGCGATGAGCTGTTCTACCTTCTTGCCGACGATCATCATCATGTCGGCAAATTCGTCGATGACGACGACGATCAGCGGCAGCTTTTCCAGCTCGGGCGCGGGGATGTCGCAGTCTTCCGGCCAGTGCGGGTCGGTCAGCGGTTCATCCTTATCCGCTGCTGCCGTGACCGCGCGGTTGTAGCCGGCGAGGTTTCGGACCCCCAATCCGGACATGAGCTTGTAGCGCCGCTCCATCTCGCCGACGCACCAGTTCAGCGCCTGCGCTGCGTCCTTCATGTCCGTCACCACCGGCGTCAGCAGGTGCGGAATACCTTCGTAAACGGACAGCTCGAGCATTTTCGGATCGACCAGGATCAGTCGCACGTCCTCCGGAGCGGACTTGTACAGCAGGCTCAACAGCATGGCATTGACCCCCACGGACTTACCGGAGCCCGTGGTGCCGGCCACCAGCAGGTGCGGCATCTTGGCAATGTCGGCGACAACCGGATGACCGGCAATGTCGCTGCCGAGGGCCAGCGTCAGGGGCGCAGTCTTTTCCTGGAAGGCGGCACTGCCGAGGATTTCCTTGAGCCGCACCATCTCGCGATCCTCGTTCGGAATCTCGATGCCGATGACCGATTTCCCGGGAATAATCTCGACGATCCGCACGCTGATGACGGCCAGCGAACGGGCCAGATCCTTTGCGAGCGCGCTGATCTTCTGGACCTTGACGCCCGGTGCGGGCTGCAGCTCGAACCGAGTGACCACCGGTCCAGGCTGCACCGAAACGACTTCGGCAGTGATGCCGAAGTCCGCAAGCTTGAGTTCCAGCAGCCGGGACATGGCCTCCAGCGATTCCCGGGAGTAGCCGCGGGCCGGATCCTCGACCTTCGCGTCCAGCAGATCGAGCGCCGGGCCATCGCCAGCAACCGGGGCGGTAAACAGCGTCGGCTGGCGGGCTTCCTTGCGCGCTTTGCGGCTCGGCGCGGCCGCGGTCGCCGGTACTTCCGGCGGCACATCCCTGTGAATGACCGGTGGCGGCGCCAGGACCAGCTCAGCGCGCGCCTCTTTCCGCTCTACCCGTTCGGCGATCAATGCCTGTCGTTGCGCACGCGCTTCGCGACGCGCGCGCCAGGCATCGCGCTTGCGGTCGACCCATGCCAGCAGCAGCGCGGTGAGGCGATGCAGCAGCCGGCCTACCCAGTCCGCCACGTGCAGCCACGACAACCCGAGCCCCGCCTGCACGCCAATGAGCACGGCGGTTGCCGACACGAGCGTCAGGCCGACGCTGCCGAACACCGGAAGGCCGGCGTCAAGCAGCCACGCGCCGATCACACCCCCGGTACCGGCCGGCAGCACCGGGCTGGCGGCGCTGTGCATGGCGCAGAGCGCGCAGCCACCGAAGCCAACGGCGAGAAAACCCAGCGCGCGCAGCGCAACTTCCCAGGGCCGGCTGGCCTCGACGGGCCCGCGGAACAGCCACCAGCCGACCGCAACGAACAGCAGCGGCAGCAGAATGCCAACCCGGCCGAAGAGGAACAGCGTCAGATCAGCAAACCAGGCACCGCTGCGGCCGAACCAGTTGGTGTGCTGGCTCGCCGGGCCCACCATGCTGTAGGCAGGATCCACGGGTGAGTAGGACATCAGCGACAGCGTTGCAAAGGCTGCCGCCGCAAGCAGCGACAGCAGCGCAATCTCTTTCAGCGGTAATCCAGAATCAGGATTCACTCGTGTCCATCCTTGGCCCGCAGGCTCACCAACAAGTCCAGCGCAGCAGTCTAGCGACTACCGGTAAGGCTGCCAAATTCTAACTAAGATCATAAGTTTACCGCTGTTTCATGATTCCTGGCTGAACAAGCTGGAAAGCGCCGCCGAGCCTGTCCTGGCACCCGGACCGGCGACTTTTGCTAGCATGGCTCAAACCTCACCGGAGCGCGCCGTGCGACCAGACAAGAAAAAGGTCATCGATGAAGTCTGGGAAGACGCCCGGGTCGAGAGCTTTCTCACCAAAGGAGCCTTTGGCGCCGAGGACAACGTTGATTTCAGCGCCCTGCTGCATGCCTACAGGAGCATGCGCGTCGACGATTTCGAGCGCTTTCTCGCTGCTTTCGTCGCGGCCGGGAGAGACGTCAATGCCTGCAATCGTAAAGGCGAGACCCTGCTCGGAGTCATTGCGGGCCATCGCCGGTCTGCCGCATTCAGAAAGGCGCTGATGGCCTGCGGGGCAGTCAGCTGAGCGAGGCCGAAGCGCCATGACGGCAGATCCCCCCCCGCTGCCCTGGCTTCCACCCGCCCCGGTGCGCTTTCCCGATCCGCGCCGGGCCTGGGTAGAACCCGACGGGCTCCTGGCCGCAGGGGGCGACCTCACGCCCGAATGGTTGATCACCGCCTATGCGCACGGGATCTTTCCCTGGTTTGATGACGACGAAGGGCCGATTCTGTGGTGGAGCCCCGATCCGCGGGCCGTGCTTGAGCCGCAGGGCCTCAAGGTATCGAAAAGCCTCGGTAAACGCCTGCGTAATGGGGGATTCCGGGTGACCGCGGATCAGACGTTCGACGCGGTCATCGATGCCTGCGCGGCGCCGCGGGATGGCGCAGCGGGCACCTGGATCACGCCGCGCATGCGCGCGGCCTACCGGTCGCTGCACCGCCTGGGTTTCGCCCATTCGATCGAGGTCTGGCAGGAGCGTGAGCTGGCCGGCGGCCTGTACGGCGTAGCGGTCGGCCGCCTGTTCTGCGGGGAATCGATGTTCAGCCGCGCACGCGATGCCTCGAAAGTCGCATTCTGCGTGCTGGCGCGACAGCTCGAGCGCTGGCAGTTCGGCCTGATCGACTGTCAGCTGCCAACCGCGCATCTGGCATCGCTCGGCGCCCAGCCAGTACCGCGGGCCAGGTTCCTCGAGCGCATCGCCGAGCTGGTCGACGACGGTCCGGATCCTGGTCCCTGGTTGCTGGACCCAGACCTGGCTTCGCCGGACGGCGTGTCGTGACCGGTACCGAGGAACCCACCGACGATCGGAATTCGATCCCGCTCTTTCTCACCCCCGAGCATCCCTGCAGCTACCTGGAGGGCGAAGCCGCCCGCACCCTGTTTGTAGATCCAAAGCTGCAGCTCAGTCAGAGCCGCTACCAACAGCTCACTAATGCGGGCTTCCGGCGCAGCGGCAGCAACCTCTACCGGCCACACTGCGAACGCTGTCAGGCGTGCCAACCGAGCCGGATACCGGTGGCGGAGTTCCAGCCGCGCAGACGGCAGCGGAGGATCATCAAGCGCAATCAGGACCTCGAGCTGAAGCGCGAGCCTGCACGCTTCACCCGCGCGTTCTTCGCGCTCTACGAGCGCTACATCGCAGCCCGGCACCAGGAGGGCGGCATGTACCCCGCGGACGAGGACCAGTACCAGTCCTTTCTGCTCTGCGACTGGGCAGAGAGCGAGTTCCTCGTGGGCTACAGCGGCAGCGAAGCCGTCAGCATCGCAGTAACCGACCATCTGACGGACGGCCTGTCTGCGATCTACACCTTTTTTGAGCCGACGCTCAGCGTCCGCAGCCTCGGCGCCCTGTCGATCCTGAAGCAGATTGAATGGGCGCGGGAGCTCAAGCTCGATTACCTCTACCTCGGCTACGCCATCCGGAATTCACCGAAGATGCGCTACAAATTCGACTATCAGCCGCTTGAGGTGCTCACCGGCGCCGGTTGGCAGCCCTGCTCGACCAGCAGCGCGGCCAACCGCTAGCCGCTTTGCCTTTCCCCCGCCCGTAGGGCAAACTTCGCGCCCGCCAGCACCGAGGGTTGCCCGCAAGCACCGTCCAAGCTGGCCAACAACTGCTGCAGCAAGCACGCCTCGCGGCCGCTGCAGCAAGAGAAGCCCGCTAGCAGCCAGAGGAGCACTGACCAGAGGGTTATGGCGAAAGAAGAACAGATAGAGATGGACGGTACGGTAATCGATACCTTGCCGAACACGACCTTTCGGGTCGAGCTGGACAATGGCCACGTCGTTACTGCCCACATTTCGGGCAAGATGCGGAAAAACTACATCCGCATTCTGACCGGGGACAAAGTCCGCGTTGAGCTCACCCCTTACGACCTGACGAAAGGTCGGATCACCTTCCGCAAGTAATCACCGCTGTCCGGGTTTCCCGGACGAGCTCGCCAGACGGCGGGCGTCCCGACAGCCAGCCGCTCAGCCGGCCCGGTACCCTCCGGCTGGCCGCCAGAGGGCTCGTGCCCGCGCTGCGGGTCGCCCGCAATCACGCATCCGCGGCTGCAACTTCATCGCTATCGATCTCGATGGCCAGATCGTCATCCTTGACCGTGATGTGAACGGTACCCCCGTTCTTGGCCAGATCGCCGAACAGGATGGTCTCAGCCAGCTGCCGCTTGACCTTCTCCTGAATGAGTCGCTGCATCGGGCGCGCACCCATCTTTTCGTCGTACCCCTCTCGGGCCAGCCACTCCCGCGCATCTTCATCAACATCGAGCAGAACTTTCTTGTCGTCCAGCTGCTGCTGCAGCTCGGTCAGGAACTTGTCCACGACCGTCTTCACGACATCGATCTTCAACGGTTCGAACTGGATGATGCCATCGAGACGGTTCCGGAACTCAGGCGTGAACAGCTTCTTCAGCGCCTCCATGCCGTCGCTGCGGTGATCCTGCTCGGTGAAGCCGATCGACGGCCGGCTCATCGCCTGCGCGCCTTCGTTGGTCGTCATGATCAGCACCACGTTGCGGAAGTCCGCCTTCCGGCCGTTGTTGTCGGTCAGCGTCCCGTGATCCATAACCTGCAGCAGCAGGTTGAAGACCTCCGGGTGTGCCTTCTCGATTTCGTCGAGCAGCACGACGCTGTGCGGATGCTTGGTGACGGCTTCCGTCAGCAGCCCGCCCTGGTCGAAGCCGACGTAACCCGGAGGCGCGCCGATCAGCCGCGAAACGGTGTGGCGTTCCATGTACTCCGACATGTCGTACCGCAGCAGCTCGACACCCATGATGTTGGCCAGCTGCTTACAGACTTCCGTCTTGCCGACGCCGGTGGGGCCGGCGAACAGGAAGCTCCCGGTCGGCTTCTCGTCGGCCTTGAGCCCGGCCCGGGACAGCTTGATCGCCGCGGCGAGGGTCTCGATGGCTTCGTCCTGCCCGAACACGACCATTTTGAGCTTGCTCTCGAGGTCGCGGAGCGCTTCCTTGTCGGAGGTGGATACCTGGCTCGACGGGATCCGCGCAATCTTTGCGACGACCTGCTCGACATCGGCGGCACCGATGCTCTTCTTACGCTTGCTGACCGGCTGCAGCAGCTGCGCGGCCCCGGCCTCGTCGAGCACGTCGATCGCTTTGTCCGGCATGAACCGGTCGTTGATGTACTTCGCCGCCAGCTCCGAGGCTGCGCGCAGCGCCCGGTCGGTGTAGCGCAGCTGGTAGTGATCCTCGAACCGCGACTTCAACCCTTTGAGGATCTTGTAGGTGTCCTCAACGTCGGGTTCGGTCACATCAATTTTCTGAAAGCGCCGGGACAGCGCACGATCTTTGTCGAAGATGCCGCGGTATTCCTGATAGGTCGTCGAGCCCATGCAGCGGATCTCGCCGGACGTCAGCAGCGGCTTCAGCAGGTTCGAGGCATCCATGACGCCCCCGGAAGCGGCACCGGCCCCGATGATCGTGTGAATCTCGTCGATGAAGAGAATTGAGCCTTCATCCTTCTTGAGTTCGTTGAGCACCATCTTGAAGCGCTTCTCGAAATCACCGCGGTACTTGGTGCCCGCCAGCAGCGCACCGAGATCAAGCGCGTAGATGTTGGCATCAGCCACGATCTCCGGCACCTGACCATCGACGATCCGCTTCGCCAGCCCCTCGGCGATGGCGGTTTTGCCGACCCCGGACTCTCCGACCAGCAGCGGGTTGTTCTTGCGCCGACGGCACAGGACCTGCACCACTCGCTCCACCTCGTCTTCGCGGCCGATGAGCGGATCGATCCGGCCGTTGCGGGCCTGCTCGTTCAGGTTGGTGGCGAAAGACTCGAGCGCGCTCTGCTGCCCGGCCTCGCCCTGGGTACCCTCTTCCTCGCCGGTCGGTGCACCTTCGCTCGGCTGCTCTTCGCCGAACACCTTGGAGATGCCGTGCGCGATGTAGTTCACGACATCGATACGGGCAATGTTCTGCTGCTTCAGGAAGTACACCGCCTGGCTTTCCTGCTCGCTGAAGATGGCCACCAGCACGTTGCCGCCAGTGACCTCTTTGCGGCCCGAGGACTGCACGTGAAAGACCGCGCGCTGCAGTACCCGCTGGAACCCGAGCGTCGGCTGCGTCTCACGATCGGACTCACCGGCCGGAATCAGCGGCGTCGTTGACTCGATGAACTCGTTGAGGTCCGAGCGCAGCTTTTCGACGTCGGCACCCACCTTCTGCAACACATCCAGCGCGACGGAGTTGTCGAGCAGCGCGAGCAACAGGTGCTCGACGGTCATGAACTCGTGCCGCTTCGTCTTTGCTTCGCGAAAGGCGTCGTTCAGCGTTGCTTCTAGATCTTTACTTAACATAGAGAGTCCTGCGCTTAGTCCGTCATTTCAACGGTGGACATCAGTGGGTGCTGATTTTCCTGTGCGTACAAATTGACCTGCTCTGACTTGGTTTCGGCAAGATCCTTCGGGAAGATGCCGACCACCGCGCTGCCTTCCGTGTGGATCCGCAGCATGATCTGAGTGGCCTTCTCGCGCGCCATATTAAAAAAGTTCTCCAGCACATGGACGACGAACTCCATGGGCGTGTAGTCATCATTCAGAATGATGACCTTATACATTGGTGGCCGCTTGAGCTCCGGTTTCTGCTCGAGCGTCGCCAGGCCACTGTCCCGGTCCGGATCAACCGGTCCTTCGTCGTCGTCTCCGGCACCGCGGATGCGGGGGTACGCGGCGGCAGCTGGGAGCCCGTCGCGTGCGGCGCAGTAGACCCTGCAGCCTGTGCCCTGGGTCATCGCGGCTGCGTTCGCCAGGGGACCCGCTGCAGCCAGGGTTCCAACCTTCGGCGCCGCGCTGTCAGCGTCTGTCATGCAGACCGTTTCCATAACCCGCCTTTCTCTCAGTCAGTGTATGCGCTGCGGAGGTTGATGCAACGAGGCGCTTCACGATTACCTTGCTTTGCCGCTGGCGAGCGGACCGTGAAACACTGGCAGCGCTGCCAACCGGTGGCGGACAGCGGTACGGCGCCCCCAAAGACGCCGCCCTCAGAAGCATAGATATGGGCATGTCTCTACAATTCAACGGGATGAAGGTACTATCCGGCTGGGCGATGGGATTGTCTGGCTGTTTCTGGTCGAGGCGGTGGGCTGTGACGATGGTTGCAACCACCGGATGGCCACGACAGCAGACGCTGGTGCGGTCCTCAAGGGACCGGGTAACGGACGATGGAGGACTCCGGCCGTGCCGACAGGCAAAGTAAAGTGGTTTAACAATGCGAAGGGCTATGGCTTCATCCTGCCGGATGACGGCGATGGCGATCTGTTCGCCCACTACTCCGCCATTCAAATGGATGGCTACAAGACCCTGAAAGCCGGACAGTCGGTCACCTTCAACATCATCCAGGGTCCCAAAGGGCACCATGCGGTAGATATTGTCGGTGCTGAGCAGTCCGACAGCGACGGTCAGGCCGACGCCAGAGACAGCGCCGCCGCACCCGAGCAGCAGGTTGGAAGTATCAGTCCCGACGGCATCCGCGAGCACTGAGCCCGCCCCGAGCGCGAATCATCAAGTGGCTGCCGGCGAAGGCTGCCGCTGACGCGATAGCGCCCACCGCAGCCTGCACAACAGGTCGTTCCGCCGCAGCAGCCTGCGGCGCGAACCTGGGATCGCGTTACATTTTCGCGACCATTGCAGCGCCGAAGTCGGAGCACTTGAGCAGCGTGGCACCGCTCATCAGCCGTTCGAAGTCATAGGTCACGGTTTTTTCGCCGATGGCGCCCTCGATACCCTGGATCACCAGATCAGCCGCTTCCCGCCAGCCCATGTGCCGGAGCATCATCTCGGCCGACAGGATCAGCGAGCCGGGATTGACCTTGTCCTGCCCCGCATACTTCGGCGCAGTGCCGTGGGTAGCTTCAAACAGGGCAATCGCGTCACCAATGTTAGCGCCCGGAGCAATCCCGATACCCCCAACCTGCGCCGCCAGCGCGTCGGACAGGTAGTCGCCGTTGAGATTCATGGTCGCGATGACGTCGTACTCGTCCGGACGCGTAAGCACCTGCTGCAACATGGCGTCCGCGATGACGTCCTTGATCACGATCTCTTTGCCGCTGGCCGCATCTTTGATGACATGCCAGGGGCCCCCATCGAGCGGCGTTGCGCCAAACTCCTGCACGGCCAGCTCGTAGCCCCAGTCTTTGAAGGCACCTTCGGTGAACTTCATGATGTTGCCCTTGTGCACCAGGGTCACGGAGTCGCGTCCTTCGTCGATCGCGTAGCGGATAGCCTTGCGAATCAGGCGCTTGCTGCCTTCTTCAGAGATCGGCTTGATGCCGACACCGCATTGCTCGGTGAAGCGGATCTTGTGCACGCCCATCTCGCTCTTGAGGTAGGCCAGCAGCTTATCGGCTTCGGCAGTGCCCGCTTCCCACTCGACGCCGGCGTAGATGTCTTCCGTGTTCTCCCGGAAGATCACCATATCGGTCTTCTGCGGCGCCACGACGGGGCTGGGCACACCGGTAAACCAGCGCACCGGACGCTGGCAAACGTAAAGGTCCAGCTCCTGCCGGAGCGCCACGTTCAGCGATCGGATACCGCCACCAACTGGCGTCGTCATCGGGCCTTTGATACCGACGATGAACTCTTCCATTGCCGTCAGCGTTTCTTTCGGCAGCCACTCGTCCTCGCCGTAGACTTCGAGCGACTTTTCACCGGAATAGATCTCCATCCAGTGAATCTTCCGGTTGCCCCCGTACGCCTTCGCGACGGCGGCATCCACCACGTCGATCATCACCGGCGTGATGTCGACCCCGATCCCGTCGCCCTCGATGAAGGGAATGATCGGGTTGTCCGGGATGTTCAGGGACTTATCGGCGTTGACCGTAATCTTCGCCCCATCGGTGGGCACCTTGATGTGCTCGTAGGCCATTGATTGCTCCGTGGTAAGTGGATGGATGCAAATTGCGGCGCGATTATAGGGGCGGGCCGCTCAAGCTACCACTTTCGCCGTCGCTCCTGATCGGATTGCGTTGGCTCCAGCCAGCGTCCCCCGGCTGCGGACCCTTCCCGCTTCCAGAGCACGGCCTCCGTCTTCAGGTAATCCATGAGAAACTCGCAGGCGGCGAAGGCATCCGGACGGTGCGCTGAGGCCACCTGCACAAACACGATCTGGTCGTTTGGTGCCAGCCGCCCTACGCGGTGCACTATGACCACGTCCAGGAGCCGCCAGCGCTCGAGGGCTTCCTGGCACATCGCGCCGATGCTGCTTTCGGTCATCCCCGGGTAGTGCTCGAGCAGCAGTTCCGTAACCGGCGCGCCGCCCGGTTCGGGACCCTGAAAATCACGAACCAGACCCACGAAGCTGGCCACCGCGCCGACCTGGCCGGAACAGCGACGCCGCAGTGCGGCCAGCTCTGCCCCAACATCGAAATCGGCTTCACTCACCCGGATACAGACGGCTGCCGCGGTGGGGCGTTCGGAGCTCACCGGAGCCACACCTCAGCCCCCGGTCACCGGCGGCAGCAGGGCCACCTCGTCGCCTTCCGCGAGGACAAGTTCCGCGCCGTGCGTCAGCGCCTGGTTGACCGCCAGCCGAACGTTGGGTGCGGTCAGCAGCCGCGTAAAGTGTTGCTGCTCTTCAGGCTCCGCGGTCGCGGCCTGCGCAATGGCCATCTTCAGGGCAGTGACCTTAACCTCCGCGGGCACAACCAGATCGAGCCGCTCCCTGCCGAGGGCTTCGCGCAGCGCCGCAAACAGCTGTACCCGCACCGTCACCATCGAGGTCACGGTGGAGCGTCCGGACGCACCCAGCGGCCGCTCCTGCCACCCTCTTTCTCCAGCAGCTCGACAGTGCTGATCCGCATGCCGCGATCAACGGCCTTACACATGTCGTAGAGCGTCAGGGCAGCGACGCTGGCGGCGGTGAGGGCTTCCATCTCGACGCCGGTCTGGCCGCTGACCCGGCATTCCGTGCGAATCTCGACGCCAGTCGCCTGCGGTACCAGGTCCACCGTGACCTTGGTCAGCGGCAGCGGATGGCACAGCGGGATGAGATCGCTGCATCGCTTTGCACCCTGAATGCCAGCAATCCGGGCCACCGCCAGGACGTCGCCTTTTGGCAGCGTCCCTTCGGCGATGAGCCGCAGCGTTTCCGGCGCCATCTCGATGAATGCTCGCGCCGCTGCGCGCCGCGCCGTCGTCGCTTTTCCAGAGACATCAACCATCTGCGCTCTGCCCTGCGCATCCAGATGCGTGAGCGAAGTCGGGGCTGCGTCGGAGCTGGACGTTTCCGTTGTCGTTTCCGTGGTCATAGGGGCGAAGTATATAGAGCGGGCCGGTTTCGGCCTATAATCGGCTTTTTTCCGCAGTCATCCCGTGTCCAGCAGTCCCTCAGTCATCGTTGGTCTCTCCGGAGGCGTCGACTCCGCAGTTACTGCGCTGCTGCTCAAGCAGCAGGGCTACCGCGTGAGCGGGCTGTTCATGAAAAACTGGGATGAGGATGACGACACGGAGTACTGCACTGCCCGTGCCGATCTGGCCGACGCACAGCAGGTGGCGGACCGGCTCGGGATCGAGTTGTTAACCGCCAACTTCGCCGCGGAATACTGGGATCAGGTGTTCTCCGACTTTCTGGCGGAGTACCAGGCCGGCGGCACCCCGAATCCCGACGTGCTCTGCAACCGGGAGATCAAGTTCCGCTACTTTGCCGACTATGCAAGGCAGCTCGGTGCGGACCACATCGCCACCGGCCATTACGCCACGCTCCGGAGCGGTCGGGACGGCGTCGAACTGCACAGGGCCGCCGATGCCAACAAGGATCAGACTTACTTCCTGCAGGCAGTCACCCGGCCGCAGCTCGAGAAAGTCCTCTTTCCCCTCGGGGGCTGGCTGAAGAGCGAAGTGCGGGAACGGGCCGCAGACGCCGGCTTCGAGAATCATTGCAAACGGGACAGCACCGGGATCTGCTTCATCGGTGAGCGACGCTTCCGCGATTTCCTGGCAACCTATCTGCCCCCGTCGGAAGGCGACATCGTCGACAGCACCGGACGCATGCTGGGTCGACATCCGGGCGTGCAGTTCTTCACTATCGGCCAGCGGCAGGGGCTCGGGATCGGTGGCGTGACAGGCGCAGTAGAAGCGCCCTGGCTCGTTGCGGCCAAGGACAGGGAACACAACCGGCTGGTGGTAACCCAGAATCCAGCGGATCTCGAGGCGCCCGCGCTCGAGGCCACGCAGCTGAACTGGATCGGCACCGCACCGGTGGTGGGCAACCCCCTGACGGCACGCATTCGGCACCGGCAGCCTCTGCAGGCCTGTACGGTGACGACGCTGAGCCCGCAGCACATGCAGGTCCGCTTCGAAGCGCCGCAGCGCGCCATCAATCCGGGACAATACGTGTGCCTGTACGATGGCACCCGCTGTCTCGGTGGCGGCAAGATCACCCGAGCAATGGACTGAGGAAGGGCGTTGAGCGAGCCGCAGCTAACAGATCTGGATCTGCGCAGCATGGCCCTGGCAGGCGTGTTCGGCGCAGGCCTGCTGGTGCAGAAGCTGGCAGATGATCTCACCACCAGCGCTGAGGACGACGCGTTGCGGGAAGCGCTGGTCAGGGCAACCGTGCTGCGGGAGCCGGACGACTGGACTCTGGTGTTCAGCAATCTCAGCGCGTTCCGGGATGCGGCGACCGCAAGCGCCCGGCTGCTGGCCAACCAGCGTGCGGATCGCCGGGTGCTGCTCTACGGTGTTCAGCTGATCCAGCTCGCCGAGCTGCTCAATCAGCAGCCCGCGGTACGCAATCGGCTCGCCGAGCTGCTCGATGCGCTGACCGACGACAGCAACGCGAGCCTGGCAGACGTGTATCGCAACTCGATCAGCAACCTCGGACAGCGCATTCAGGTCACCGGCGCAGCCAGCGCGCTCCAGCAGGAAGACACTGCCAGTGCCATTCGCGCACTGCTGCTGTGCGGTGTGCGCATGGCCTGGCTCTGGCTGCGCCTCGGCGGCAAACGCCGCCAGCTGGTGTTTTCCCGGCGCCGGATCGTTAACGATCTGCGTGCCCTGGCAGACCAGCTGCCGGCCCAGTGATCGAGCCCGCCGCTGCCACCCGACCGGCCTTGCACGGCACAGTCGGTGAACCGCCCAGACCAGTATCGGACCACCCATGAACGACCAGACTCGCAACGACCCGGGCACTGAAGCCCTCAACGCCATCGGCGTCGTCGATGGCCGTTACCGGCGCCAGCTCGCGTCCCTGGCTCCCATCGTCAGCGAAGCCGGGCTGATTCGAGCGCGGGTCACGGTGGAGCTTGCCTGGTTCTGTGCGCTGGCCAACGAGCCATCGATCCAGGAGCTGCCCGCGCTGACACCGGAGCAACAGCAGCAGATCGGCGCCATTGCGGAGCGCTTTGGCGCGTCGGAGGCGACCCGCGTCAAAGTGCACGAGCAGAAGACCAACCACGACGTGAAAGCGGTCGAGTACTTCGTCAAGGAGGCCCTGGCCGAAGTACCCGGACTCGCACCGCACACGGAGTTCGTCCACTTCGCCTGTACCTCTGAAGACATCAACAACTGCGCCTACGCCCTGCTGCTGCGCAACGCCAGGGACGATGTGCTGCTGCCGACTCTGGAGGCGCTACGATCAGAGCTCGCGGTGCTCGCCACCACCCATGCGGCGGTACCCATGTTGTCCCGAACCCACGGACAACCGGCAACGCCCAGCACGGTCGGCAAAGAGCTGCGGAACCTGGAGCAACGGCTGTCGCGCCAGCTCGCGCAGGTCGCCGCGCTCGAGCCGCTGGCGAAGCTCAACGGCGCCGTCGGAAACTACAACGCGCATCGGATCGCGTACCCGGACACCGACTGGCCGGCGCTCGCTGCCCGCGTGCTCGATGGGCTTAAGCTCACCAGCAACGCCCACACGACACAGATCGAGCCGCACGATTGGATTGCGGAGCTGGCGCACGCGCTGATCCGGGTCAATACGGTGCTGCTCGATGCCGCGCGCGACTTCTGGAGCTACATCAGCCTCGACTACTTCAAGCAACGCCCGGTCGCCGGCGAAACCGGTTCCTCCACCATGCCGCACAAGGTCAACCCGATCGATTTCGAGAACGCCGAGGGCAACATCGGCGTCGCCAACGCGCTGCTGGACCACTTCGCTACCAAGCTGCCGGTCTCGCGGCTGCAGCGTGACCTCTCCGATTCAACGGTGCTGCGCAATCTCGGCACCGCGATCGGCCACAGCGTGATCGCCGCGCAGGCATTTACGCGCGGGCTCGGCAAGCTGGAGCTGAACGAGCAACGGCTCGCGGCCGACCTCGACGACAACTGGGAAGTGCTCGGTGAAGCCGTGCAGACCGTCATGCGCCGCTACGGCCTGGAACAGCCCTACGAGCGCATCAAAGCGGCCACCCGCGGGCAGCGGCTGGACGCCGCCGGCTATACCCGGCTGCTGGAGACGCTCGAGCTACCGCCCGCCGCCCATCAGTCACTGGCTGCGCTGACGCCAGCAACCTACCTGGGGCTGGCCCGGGAGCTGGCTGCGGTCGGACGGTCAACAGACCCGCAGCAGGCATGAAACCAGACACCATCCAGATCGATCAGGTCAGCTGGGCCGATGCTGGCGCCGATCTGAGCGCGATCCGCCGGCAGGTCTTCATCATCGAGCAGGGCGTGCCGGAACATGAGGAACTGGAAGACGCTGATCGGGACTGCGACCATTTCCTCGCCCGCGACGGTCAGGGGCAGCTGCTTGGCTGCGCGCGCCTGACGCCGCAAGGACAAATCGGCCGGATGGCCGTGCTCGAAGCCGTCCGTGGCTTCCGTATCGGCCAGGCTTTGCTGGAGGCCGTCATCGATCACGCCAGAACCCGTGGCTTCGAGCAGGTTTTCCTGCATGCGCAGACCCACGCGCTCGAGTTCTACCGCAAAGCCGGCTTCAGCGTTCGTGGCGATCGTTTTCTGGATGCCGGCATCGAACATCTAGAGATGATCCTCGAGTTGAGCGGAAACTTGCGACCGACAGCGTTCGCAAATGAGGCAGATGCAGCACGCGCACTGGCTGACTGCCTGAGCGCGCCGAGCCGGCATCTCGAAATCCTGCATCCCACGCTGGAGCCGGAGCTCTTCGCCACGCCTGCGTTCTGCGACGGGATATCGAGTTTCGCCCGTGGCGGCCAACGCCACCGCATCCGTATCCTCATTTACTCGAGCCATCGAATCGTTACCGGCGGCAACCGGCTCGTGGAGCTCGCCCGGCGGTTGGACAGTCGGATCCAGATCCGGCGGGTGCCGGAAGAATACGCCACCGATGAGCGCGCGTTCCTCTGCTGGGATGCTGAAGGGTACTGGCTGCTGCCGAACGCCGAGAGCTACCACGGCCTGCTCAACGCCAACGATCCGGTCATGGCACGACGTCTGACCGAGCGCTTTGACTACCTCTGGGAACGGGCCAAGGTGGATCCCGAGCTGCGGCTCCTGAAGCTCTAGCGACAGCACCGGAACAACCATGCTCGCCCTGTCCCTGCCCTACCAGCCGCATGCAACGGCGTGGCTGCGGCGGCTGCGCCCGCTGGGTGCACCGGTGCTCCTGCACAGCGCTGAACGGTCGACGCGCTTCGGGCGCTTCGACATCCTGAGCGCGGCCCCGCGGTGCCGGTACCGGCTCGAGGGCGGTACCCTGTTTCGCGACAGCACCTGCCTGTGGCAGGCCGGCACCTCCACCCATTCACCGCTGGACGCCCTGCGGCGGGACCTCGAACAGCAGCTTCCGGACAGCAACGACACACACAGCACAGCAACACCGGACATGCCCTTTCGACGCGGCTACCTCGGCTACTTCGGTTACCCGCTGCACGCCCTGCTCGAACAACATGATCCACCGCCGGCAGATCCCGCCGGTCTGCCGCTGCTGTTCGGTGGCTGCTACGACTGGTCCATCGTGACCGACCATCGGCGACGCCGATCCGTGCTCTGGGCGACGGACAGCGACCAGCAGCGACGCGTCGAGGCGGCCCTGGAAAGGCCTGCGGAAGACCGTGCCACAGACCTCGATCAGGCATTTCAACCGAGCCTCAGCCGTCGCAGCTACCGCAATGCCTTCGAACGGATTCGCGCGTTTACGGAGGCCGGCGATTGCTACCAGATCAATTTCGCGCGGCACTTCAGCGCGGCCTTCAGCGGTGATCCGCTCACGATCTACGAGCAGTGGCTGCGGATCCAGCCGGCACCCTTTGCGGCATACCTGGAGGACGAGCGTGGGGGTGCCGTGCTCAGCCTGTCGCCGGAACGATTTCTGCGCGTCCGGCGGCAGGAGCACGCATTGATCGCCGACGTTTCACCCATCAAAGGCACCCGGCGGCGGGGTACCACGGCCAGCGGAGACCGGGCGCAGCGGCTCAAGCTACTGCGCAGCGCAAAGGACCGCGCCGAAAACCTGATGATCGTCGACCTGTTGCGCAACGACCTGGGGCGGGTAGCGCAGACCGGTACCGTCACCGTCACGCACCTCTGCGAGCCGCTCACCTTTGCCAACGTGCATCATCTTGTCAGCACCATCAGGGCGGAACTGGCGCCGCCCGCGCAGGCGTTGGAAGCCTTTGAGGCGCTGTTTCCGAGCGGATCGATCACCGGCGCGCCGAAGCTGCGTGCCATCGACATCATCAATACGCTGGAACCCGTCGGCCGCAGCGTCTACTGCGGCGCCATCGGGTATCTCAATGAGTTTGGCGAGATGGATTCGAGCGTTGCGATCCGCACCGGCGTTGCTGCGGCAGGTCGTCTGCACCTCTGGGGCGGTGGCGGGCTGGTTCTGGACTCAGCGGCAGACGCCGAGCTCGACGAGATTCACCACAAGATCGGCGGCATGCTCGAGCCTTTCGCCTGAGCGCTGCGGGCTCAGGATCCGGGAGCGCTGGCGCTTACCGTTTCGAGCAGCACCTGCAGCTCGTCATAGCTGTCTGCACCGGCAAAGTCTGCGTACTGCTCGCGGATGTGCGCGGGCGCCTTGAACCAGAAGCCGCGGTCGGCCTGTTGCAGCATGCTCAGGTCGTTAAACGAATCACCCGCTGCAAACACTTCATAGGTCAGACCCTGAAACGCTTTCACCGACTGGCGCTTCGGATCCTCCTGCCGCAGACGATAGCCTACGATGCGATCGTTTTCGACCTCCAGCTGGTGACACAGCAGCATGGGCCAACCGAGCTTTTCCATCAGCGGCCGTGCGAAACCGTAAAAGGTGTCCGAGATGATCGCGACCTGAAACCGCGCCCGCGCCCAGTCGAGAAACTCGGCCGCACCGGGTAGCGGCTGGAGCGTATCGATCACCGCATCGATACGGCTCAAGGACAGGTCGTGTTCCGCCAGGGTGCGCAGCCGCATCTGCATGAGATCGTCATAGACCGGAATGTCCCGGGTCGTGGTGTTGAAGGCATCGATCCCGGTTTCCCGGGCCACCGCCTGCCAGACTTCCGGAATGAGCACCCCTTCGAGATCGAGACAGAGAATTCGCATGAGCTGCCAGTGCTTGACTAAAGCGCCAAGGATAGCTCAGAACCGCAGCGGCGACGTCCCTGCCGGACCAGCACTCCGCACCTCGCCTCAGCCGGCCGGTGCCTTCGCGTCCGTCGTTGCTCCCTGCGCGCGGTCGGCGCTGTCGCTGCCGGCAACGGGCTCGGTCCCCCGCTGTGCCTGTGCGATCTGCTGCTCTAGAAACTCGATCAACTCCGGGCCCGAGGCGCCACCCCGGGTGCCGGGCAGCAGGTGCTCCGGACGACGCTTCCGATCCAACCAGATACCTCCGGTCCGGTCGCGAGCGGGTTTCGTCGCGGCGAGCCAGAGCGCGGTGTCCGCACCTGCGGTGAGCCCCCGCAGGATGGGTTTCATCAGCTGGTAAAACTCGGGCATGGAGCTGCGGACACCGGGCGTGTCCACCCAGCCCGGGTGCATGACGTAGCTCGCGAAGGGATACTCCGGCGCCACCTGCCAGTGGCGGTTCAACGCCACCTGAGCGCGCTTCTGGAAGGCATACGCCAGCGTTCCGTTATAGCGCTTGCCGGGTAACAGGGCGCTCAGGTTCAGCGGTACGTTGTACATCCCTCCGGAGCTCATCGTGATGACGGTGGAGGAGGCGTCCAGGCGGCCGCCGGCCAACAGCTTTCCGGTGAGCTGATACGGCACCACCAGGTTGGTAGCCAGCACCAGATCGAGCCCCTCCGCCGTCACCTCCGGTTGGTCCCGCATGACGCCAACGTTGTTGACCAGCACGTCCAGCCGGATGCCTGGTGGCAGCGGCAGCGCGGCGGCGGACAGCGCCCTGTCGGCAACGCTGACCTCCGACAGATCCGCAGCGAGGGGCACCACACGCCCGGCTGCTGGGCCCGGCTCAACCGCCGCGGCCACCTCCTCCGCCAGCTGGTCCAGCAGCGGCTGGTTGCGTGCGGCCGCAAGCACGGTAGCGCCGCCGAGCGCGGCCTGCCTGGCAATTTCGCGCCCGATTCCGGCCGACGCGCCGGTCACCAGCCAGTGCTGGCCGCTGAAGTCGAAAGCAGTTGCTCTGAAGAGCGGTGATCGCAACCGGTAACCGATGTTGGAGAAGCTCGGCAGAAACCAGCTGAAGAACACGCCGCCCCGAACCAGGGACTGAATGACGGCGCCGGGCAGTGTCTTCCGCTGCCGGGCTGCGACCGCCGTTTCCGTCTGCGCCTGAGTATCTGCCACCGTCGTCCTGCCTCTGCTTGCTGCCCTGCCGGCAACCGGCACGCTGAACGGTTGCGGGTCAACGGCCTGTGACGGATCAGCGCACGGGCAGCTCGAGGTCCTTGAACAGCTCGTCACGCTCTTTCTTGGTCGCGCAGGCAACGGCCTGGTCCACGGTGTCCCGATCGAGATGCGGCGCAAAGCGTGCGATGAAGTCGTACATATACCGGCGCAGGAAAGTGCCACGGCGAAATCCGATGTGGGTGATGCTCGACTGGAACAGATCCGACACGTCGATGCTGACAAGGTCGCTGTCGGTGGCCGGGTCGTAGGCCATCTTCGCGATGATGCCAACACCGAGACCAAGGCGGACGTAGGTTTTGATCACGTCCGTATCGGTAGCGGTGAACACCACGTTCGGCGCCAGATCCTTGGCTTTGAACGCGTCATCAAGACGCGAACGGCCGGTGAAACCGAACACGTAGGTCACGATCGGCTGTGCGGCAAGCTCCTCCAGCGAAACGTGCGCCTTGGCCGCCAGCGGATGATCACGGGGGACGACAATGGAACGTTCCCAGCGGTAGCAGGGCATCATCACGAGATCGTTGAAGAGATCCATACCTTCCGTTGCGATGGCGAAGTCCACGCTGCCCGTTGCGGCAAGCTCGGCGATCTGCTGCGGCGTTCCCTGATTCATATGCAGGGCAACGTCCGGGTAGCGATCGCGAAAATCCCGGATGACCGGCGGCAGCGCATAGCGTGCTTGCGTATGCGTGGTTGCGATCGTCAGGCTGCCCTCGGTTTCGTTGCTGTATTCCTGAGCGATCTGCTTGATCGTCGCCGACTGTCGAAGGATGTCCCCAGCCATCCGGATGATCACCTCACCCACTTCGGTGACGTGGGTCAGGTGTTTGCCGCTGCGCGCAAAAATCTCGACGCCGAGCTCGTCTTCGAGCAGCCGTATCTGCTTGCTGATCCCGGGCTGGGAAGTGAACAGGCTCTGTGCGGTAGCCGAGACGTTCAGGTCGTGATGCGCGACCTCCCAGATGTAACGCAGCTGCTGCAGCTTCATGCTTCCCCCTGCTCTGACACCCGGTTCTGATTAACGATACCGTGCGGTACATGCCCGGCGGCAACGACGCCCGCAGCTCGATCCACGTGCTGCTGCTGATCGTCAAAGAACACGTCAGCCTCGAAGGCGCGGAGAAATTCGGTCTTCGGCCGGCCACCGAGAAAGAGCGACTCATCGAGCCGGACGTCCCACGCCCGCAGGGTCCGGATCACGCGCTCATGCGACGGCGCGCCGCGGGCCGTAACCAGAGCTGTCCGAATCGGGCAGTCCACGGGATCGAACTGCTGCTGCAGATCATGCAATGCCCGCAGCAGCCCCTTAAACGGTCCCCCCTCGAGCGGCTGGTTTGCCGCCGCGCGCTCGCGCTCGGCGAACGCGGTCAGGCCGGACTGCTGATAGACCCGCTCGGCCTCGTCGCTGAACAGCACCGAATCACCATCGAACGCGAGCCGCAGCGTGTCACCGTAATCTGCTGGATCGGGACGCGACGGCAGCAGCGTGGCTGCGGCAATCCCGTGTTCCAGGGCATGCCGGACGTCGTCGGCGACCGTCGACAGGAACAGGTTGCAGCGAAACGCCGTAATGTACCGGTAGGGACTCTCGCCGCCGCAGAAGGCTGCTCGGGTGATCGACAGCTTATGGCTGCGAATGGAGTTGAAGATGCGCAACCCGGTGTCGGCGCTGTTGCGCGACAGCAGGATGACCTCAACTTGAGGAGATTCTAGTAAATTATTGATATTCAATAATTTTTTTACAAAGGTGAATCCGACCCCAGGCGCTAGCGGATCATCTTCGTGGGTGATCTGGTACTGCCGGTAGGCTTCGAGGCCTTCGTCCTCGAACACGGCGTTGCTAGCGCTGAGATCAAACAGGGCACGGCTGGATATAGCAACGGTCAGCGGGGCTGGATTGGTCATGCGTCGAGATCGGGGATCAGCTTGCTGTGCACGCGCGCGATGGCGTCTTTGAGCTGCAGCTTGCGCTTCTTCAGCCGTTGAATCCGCATGTGGTCGTGATAGGGATTCTCCTGCAGCTCACGAATGACCGCATCCAGATCCCGGTGCTCGAGCGTCAGCTGCTCCAGCCATTGTTCCAACTCCTCCTGCTCCACCACACACGTTCCTCAACCCGTTCGGCGTATGATACGCACTTGCGCGCCGCGGGAAACGGGATTCCCGCGGCGTGTCGGTTGACGCGCTGTGGGACACGTTAGCCCACCGAAGCCCGGCACTACGCCAGACCGCCTCGAACCGGTCCGTATACACCGAAGCACAAATCTGAAACAGACACAGGATTAACGTCGCTTGCTACTGAAACTTGCAGTTCTGCTGGGCGTGATCTTCGTGGTCGGCACTGCCATGCGCCGCAGCGCGGCGATGAACGGACCAACCAGCGTACGGCCGCCGCAGCTGTCGCTAGCGGAAGCCGCCGGAATTCTGGGGGTGGACACGGCCGCCAGCGAAGACGAGATTCGAGCGGCACACCGTCGGCTCATTCGCTCCGTCCACCCTGATCGCGGGGGTAGTGACTATCTGGCCCGACAGATCAACGACGCGCGGGACACGCTGCTCGCGGCACGTCGGTAGTTGCCCGCTCTTTCAGCGGCATGCCGGTGCTGGGCGGCGTGCGAATCCGTAGGGAGTCAGGATGCGGTGCGGAAGAGCTGCTCCGCGTCTTCGCGCAGAACGATCCAGCGGCGCACCCAGTTGTCGAGCAACAGAAAATCGCGATCGCTCAGCTTGAATCGAGCGCTGACTTCTTTTAACAGACACTCTTCCTCGATTTCGAAGGCACCGTCCGCGTAGCTCAGGCGGAGCAGGTTGAGCACGGCGATCAGACGCGAACGGCGATCGGCGAAGGTGCTTTCGATACCGTCGAGCTCCTGATAAGCAAGCTCCAGCTCATCGGGCACGTCCATCTCGCGACGAAACTCCGCCAGCATGCCTTCTTCGCCGGGATCGAGCAGGCCGTCCGATACCATGACGTTGTAGGCGAGCCGCATGAGCATCTCATGCTGATCCGAGCTCAGGTCACCTAGCCACATGTGCGCTGTGCTCTCCGGATCAGCTGAGGACGATGCTCGAGATCATGATGACCATGCACAACCAGCCAAGGCCGATGAACGCCTTCATGACGAGGCTCTGCTCAAAAAAGTCTTCTATCAAATGCCACACGGGCGGCTCCGGACGGTTGTTACGGTAGTTGGATTTTAACGCAGGTCCGTGAAGCGCACATCCGTGCGCTGCGTGCACCTTGCGCAAACGCTGGCGTGCGACGATACTCTCGCCATGGCACAGATACCGTTACAGCTTGAGCAATTTCGTGAGCAGCATGCGTGGGCATCCGCGCAGCCGCCGATGCGTTGCGCTTGCGACTTCGGTTACTGGTTCAGCTTTACGAACTGACGGCGCCCAGACCGAGTCGGGCAGCCAGCGTCTGCTGCCCAGTGAACCCCGCCGAGCAGCAGCTCAGCGGGGTTTTTTATTTATGAGCGCAAACATCTTGACACCGTCACGCAGCGACCTGCCGCCGCCGGATCCGGTTCGGTGCGCCGATTCCGACCCTCACTCAACTCAATCCGTGCGCTGGCACGGACCTGCCGGTATGGAGCCTGTCGATGAGCGAACTTGAGAACATTAACGTGGCTGCCCAGGAACTGCTGCTGACGCCGGGCCAGCTCAAGGCTGAGCTGCCGGTGTCACCGCAAGCCGTTGCCAGCGTGAGCGCGGGCCGCGCCGCGATCGACCGCATTCTCAACCGAGACGACCCACGCCTGCTGGTTGTCGTCGGCCCCTGCTCGATTCACGATCCGCAGGCCGCGGTCGACTATGCGACGCGATTGGCGGCACTGAGCGAGCGGGTTGGTGAACAGCTGCTGCTCGTGATGCGGGCCTACTTCGAAAAACCGCGAACGACGGTCGGCTGGAAAGGCCTGATCAACGATCCGCACCTCAACGATACCTTCGCCATCGAAGACGGGCTGCGAATCGCGCGGCGCCTGTTGATCGATCTGGCTGAGCTCGGACTGCCGCTCTCGACCGAAGCGTTGGATCCGATCACACCTCAGTATCTGCAGGATCTGATCAGCTGGTCGGCTATCGGTGCCCGTACCGCCGAATCCCAGACCCACCGGGAAATGGCCTCGGGCTTGAGCTGTGCGGTCGGCTTCAAGAACGGCACCGATGGTTCGCTCGACGTCGCGATCAATGCCCTGCAGTCCGTGGCCACCCCCCACCGTTTTCTCGGCATCGATCAGAATGGGCAGGTTGCCGTCATCCACACGCGTGGCAACCCGCGCGCGCACATCGTGCTACGCGGTGGCAGCAACGGACCGAACTACGATGCTGTCGCCGTCGCTGGGTGCGAGACCGCGCTGGCCCAGGTGATGGACCAACCGAACATCATGATCGACTGCTCGCACGCGAATTCCAGAAAACAGCATGAGCGCCAGCTCGAGGTAGCTTGGGAGGTCGCCGGGCAGATCGAGCAGGGCAACCGTTCGATTGTCGGCCTGATGCTCGAGAGTCATCTCGAAGCCGGCAACCAGCCGTTGAAGCCAGGGGAGCTGCGCTACGGCGTCTCCATCACCGACGCCTGCATCAGCTGGTCAGCGACGGAGTCGCTGCTGCTCGAGCTCAGCGAGCGGCTGCAACCGGCGCTGAGTGGCCGCCGGGCGAGCAGCTCGTAGATGGCCGGTACCGGCTGAGCGTCATCGGCCGCGGCCGCTGCCGCGCGGCGCCCCAATGTGCG
>JBCDGJ010000007.1:0-58519 GCA_038757945.1 Pseudomonadota bacterium | reverse complement strand
GCTGTAGCCAGCAGCGTCAAGTCGCTTGCGCTCCGCTGCGAGATCGAACACCGCGCCCCGGGCCAGGCTGAGCGCCTGCGAGGCAACGAAGGCGACCGGCGTGAGCCGCCGGCACGCCGTTGCCAGCGGGACGACGAGGATGCCGTGCTGTTGCCGCGGCAGCTGATGCAGCGTGGCGAGGCGTTCGCTGACGATGTCCGGGTGCGGTGAGAAAGCGTCGTAGGGCAGGGTTTCCCAGTCCGGGAGCGTCAGTATCGGCAGCGTTTCCGGCGCAAAGAAGGCAAGTTCGCGGCGTAGCTGCTCAGCGTCTGCGGTGGTCGCTGTAAGCACGACGAACAGCTGCCCACACTGCGACGCGGTTCTGGTGAGCGCAAGTGCCGCCGCGCTACCATGCAGGTTCTGCCATCCGGTTCGTGGCTGGTCGGCGTCAAAGACGCCGCCTTCCAGCGGAGAGCGTGTGGGCGATGCGTTGGCCGGCGCAGCCGATGTGACGGTCGCGACAGTAGCGGCTGACGGGTCGACCGGCGGCTGGTCCGCAGTGTGCTCCTGGACGGATTGCTGAGGTGCTGGTTGGTGCTGCTCTGACACGGTGTCTTCGGATACCTGGGTCATGAAAGGACGGATCAGTTAACCCGCGATCTGCGCACTTGCGAACCAACGGGAACTGAAGATGGCGCTGCGGTGGAACGGGGATGCGCATACTAGCAGGGCTCGCAGTCGTTATAGCGTTGTTCGGCACCGGGTTCGGTGTCGGTCAGTGGTGGGCGCTTGAGCGTGCGGCTACGGCTTCGGAGCCGGTGGCGCTGAAGCCCGACGCTGCGGCGGCGGTGGCCGATGACGCCAGCGTCATAAGCAGTGCCGGTCGCGCCCTACCGGCCTTTGCGGCGGCGCTTGAAGCGCGGGACTGGGATGCCATGGTGCGGCTCGTCGAACACGCCCGGCTCGAGGGGCGGGACGCCGAGTTTGCGGCGCTTTATCCGGCGCTGCGGGCAGTTGCGGCGGACCTCGTCGCGGCGGAAGCACCCGAAGAGGCAGCGCAGCTGCTCGCCACGTTTACCGCCCTGAATCCCGCTGATGCCGAGGCGCGCTTCGCGCTGGCGGATGCCTGGCTCGCCGCCGATGCGCCCGCGCAGGCGCTGACGCCGGTGCTGGAGATTCTGAGCGCGCCGCTGACGCAGGACATTGCACTTCAGGCCGCCGAGTACCGGGACCGCCTGGTGGCGCTGGAACGGGAGCGGCTGGCGCTCGATGGGGATACGGCCGGGCTGATTGCACTTTACGAACGCCTGCGGGCGGCCGAGCCGACCAATGAGATGCATCAGGTTGGCCTTGCGCGGGCACAGCTCGAAGCCGGAGAGCTGACGGCCGCTGATGCGACGCTGCGCAGCATCGTTGGCTTCGAGGCCGATACGGATACGCTGGACAGCCTGCGCGATGACATCGAGGCGCGTGGCAGCGAGCTTAGAATCGACCGGCAGGGGAACGAGCTCTACACGGCGGCAGCGGGAGCGGGACGTGAGCTCAAGCTGCTGGTTGATACCGGCGCGTCGCAGACGGCGCTGAGCTCCGAAGCTCTCGCTGCTCTCGATGCCCGCCGGACCGGCGAGATCCGCCGGGTCCTTACCGCGGCCGGAGAGATCGAGGCCGCGGTATTCGAAGTGGCGGAGCTCGAGCTCGCCGGCCGCGCGTTTGCCCCGGTGGAAGTGCTGGAGCTGACCGCGCTGCCGCGCGATGCCGATGGGCTGCTGGGGCTCGATCTGCTTAAGGAGGTTGGGGATCTCAGCGTGCTGTCGGCAACCGTCGAGTAGCGCCGGCGCAATCGCCAGGGGTTTTTGTAGGGTCTTTGCTGACCTTGCCACTAAAACCCGTTCACATCCCTTTCGATGTCGGTCATCCGGCGGTGCGGAGTTCGGTTACACTTCGCGCCGACGCGAATAGACCCCTGCGCGAGGAACGGCGATGGCGCTACCCAATCTCAAAGACTATTTCCCCGACTGGAAAGAGCGTGAGGCACTGGCTGAGGCGATGATCCCGCTTATCGGCCAGATGTACCGACGCAACGTGGTGGCTTACTGCTACGGGCGTGCGCTCTACAACCAGAGCGTTACCCAGATCATGAAGACGCACCGCTACGTCCGTCAGGTCGCCCGCAACGAGCTGTCGGAGTTCGAGAGCTATCCGATCGTCGAAGCGTTGTCACAGCTCGATCTCGGCCCGAGCCACATCGATATCGGTAAGCTCGCGACGCAGTTCATGGACGAAGCCAAGGGCGGTTCGACGCTGTCGCCGAAAGCGTTCTGCGAGCGCGAGTGTACGGAAGTCATCGGTCGCCACGTGCCGCCCATCAAACAGCCACAGGACGTCGTGCTCTATGGTTTCGGTCGCATCGGCCGTCTGCTGATGCGCCTGCTGATCGAGAAAACCGGCGGCGGCACGCAGCTGCGCCTGCGCGCGATCGTCGTGCGTAAAGGGAAGGGCAACGACGATCTGCAGAAGCGTGCCAGCCTGTTGCGGCGCGACTCGGTGCACGGCGCTTTCGAGGGCACCCTGCGGGTTGACGAGGAGAACCAGAGCCTGATTGCCAATGGCAACGTTGTCCGTGTGATCTACGCGGACGCGCCGGACCAGGTCGACTACACCGCCTACGGCATTCAGAACGCGGTCATCATCGACAACACCGGCGCCTGGCGCGACGCGGACGGACTCGGGCTGCATCTCAAGTCCAAAGGGGCCGCTAAAGTTGTGTTGACGGCACCGGGCAAAGGGGCCATCAAGAACATCGTGTCCGGGGTCAACTCGAACATCATCGAACCGACCGACACCGTGCTGGCCGCCGCCTCCTGCACCACCAATGCCATCGTGCCGGTGCTGAAGGCCGTCAACGACGGCTACGGCATCGAGTCAGGCCACATGGAGACGGTGCACTCGTACACCAACGATCAGAACCTGATTGACAACTACCACAAGAAGCCGCGGCGGGGGCGGTCCGCGGCGCTGAACATGGTGATCACCGAAACCGGCGCATCGACCGCGGTCGTGAAGCTGCTGCCGGAGCTCGACGGCAAGCTGACCGGCAACTCGATCCGGGTGCCGACGCCGGACGTATCGCTTGCGATCCTCAACCTAACTCTCAATCGGAGCGTGACCAGCGATGAGCTGAAGGACTTTCTGCGTCGGGCGTCACTGCACTCTGAGCTGCAGCGCCAGATCGACTACACCACCTCGCCGGATGTGGTGTCTTCGGACTTCATCGGCAACCGCCACGCCTGCATCGTGGATGGCGAGGCGACCATCGTGAAGGACAATCGGGCCGTTCTGTACGTGTGGTACGACAATGAGTTCGGCTATGCCTGTCAGGTTGTTCGGGTCGTCCAGAAGATCGCCGGAATCAAATACCCACTGGTCCCCAAAGACGTCGAAAAACTCGGATTCTAGGCACCCGATCTATAGCCATGACCGGATTTCACACCTATAATTGTGCAGTGCGCAAAGAGGTCAATCCGGCCAACTTTTCACGGTGACTTGAGCAACGGGACGACGGCGAGCAGCGCTCCGCAGTCGATTTTGGGAAAGAGAAATCTCTCGCCTTTTCAGGAGTTTAGGCACCTAGGGGCGGGGAGCAGTTCCCGAGTTTTCCCAGCGCTTCGAGAAGAGTTCGATCGGCTTGTGTCCGCAGGAGTCCGGCCCAGCTTTGGTGCTCAGGAGCCGGTTTTTTTGCAGGACCACAGGATCATTCAGCGCGCGTAAATCTTCCGTTAGCGTCGACACTGCGTGGTCCATGATAAAAATTCGTAAAGGTCTCGACCTTCCCATCGCTGGCGCCCCCGAGCAGCAGCTGGAGGACGGGCGCCCCGTTCGCACGGTTGCCGTGCTGGGTGACGATTACCCGGGCATGAAGCCCACGATGGCGGTTCAGGAGGGCGATGCTGTCGTCCTGGGTCAGCCGCTGTTTACCGACAAAAAGATCGAGGGCGTAACCTACACGGCGCCGGGTGCCGGGAAGGTGCTGCAGATCAACCGGGGTGCGAAACGGGTGCTGCGATCGGTCGTCATCGAACTCGAGGGCGAAGCGGCGGTCGAGTTCCCGACTATCAACCCCGGTGCCGCTGCGTCGGTGGGTCGGCAGGCAGTGGTTGAGACCATGACCAGGAGCGGTCTCTGGCAAGCCCTGCGGACGCGTCCCTTCAGCAAGGTACCGAGTCCGGACACGGTTCCCCATTCGATTTTTGTCACGGCCATGGATACCAGCCCGCTCGCCGGCGACGTGACGCTCACGATCGATTCCGAGCCGGAGCTGTTCGTCAACGGGCTGGACCTTCTGACGCAGCTCACCGAAGGCACCGTGCACCTGTGTCACGAAGCCGGCAAATCCTTGCCCTGCGGCAGCAGCGACCGGATCCAGGCGCATGCGTTCGCTGGCGTACACCCCGCTGGCCTGCCCGGAACCCACATCCATTTTCTGGATCCGGTCAGCCTGTCCAAAACCGTCTGGTACATCGATGCGCAGGATGTCATTGCCCTGGGGGCGCTGTTCCTGACCGGCCGCCTGCGCACGGAGCGCACCGTCGCGCTCGGCGGGCCGGGCGTCAGCCGGCCGCGCCTGGTTCGAACCCGCCTCGGCGCCAGCCTCGATGAGCTGACCGCTGGTGAGCTGGAACCGGGTGAGCAGCGCGTCATCTCCGGCAGCGTGCTGTCCGGGCGCACGGCGACCGGCCCCTTTGCCTACCTCGGGCGGTACCACAGCCAGGTGTCGGTCCTGCCCGAAGACAGCGAGCGCCGCCTGTTCGGCTATCTGTCGCCGGGTACCGCCCGCCACAGCGTGCTCCCGATTTACCTGTCGAAGTGGTTTGGCACCCGCGAGCTGCCGCTAACGACGACCACCAACGGCAGCGCCCGCGGCATGGTGCCGGTCGGCACCTACGAGCGCGTCATGCCGCTCGATATTTTGCCGACGCAGCTGCTCCGGAGCCTGCTGGTAAAGGACGTTGAGCAGGCCATCAAGCTCGGTTGCCTCGAGCTCGACGAAGACGATGTAGCGCTGTGCACCTACGCCTGTCCGGCGAAGTACGAGTACGGCCCGGTGCTGCGCGACATGCTGGCGCTGATCGAGAAAGAGGGTTGAGCCGCCGCGCGTTACGCCGCTGAACGGCAATCATCACGACACACCGACCACAGGAAAGAGAGGTCAGAAAACATGGGTCTGCGTTCGTTTCTGGATCGCATTCATCCACAGTTCGAGCAGGGGGGGCGTTTCGAGGCGCTGTACCCGCTCTACGAAGCCATAGACACCGCTCTGTATACGCCCGGGCACACGACGGCGGGTGCGTCCCACGTGCGGGACGGCCTCGATCTGAAGCGAATCATGATCAGCGTCTGGATGATCGCGATGATTCCCGCACTGTTCGGATCCTATGTGCAGGGCATGAATGCCAACGCGGCCATGCAGTCGCTTGAGCTGACGGCCGTCAGCGACTGGCACGGACTGCTGCTGAACGGCCTGATCGGGTTTGACCCGAACAGCTTCTTCGACAACCTGGTCCACGGGCTGGCCTATTTCGTTCCCCTCTATGTCACCGTCTTCGCGGCCGGGATACTGTTCGAGATCATCTTCGCTTCGAAGCGCGGCCACGAGGTCAACGAAGGGTTCTTCGTGACCAGCATCCTGTTCACGCTGACGCTGCCGGTGACGACGCCCTTGTGGATGGCGGCGCTCGGCATAGTCTTCGGCGTCGTCATCGCCAAGGAAGTCTTCGGCGGCACCGGCAAGAATTTCCTCAATCCGGCGCTCACCGGTCGTGCTTTTCTCTACTTCGCCTATCCGGCCCAGATGTCCGGTGATGCGGTCTGGGTGGCCGTGGATGGCTACACGCGGGCTACGCCGCTGGGTAACGCCGCGTTGGGCGAAGCCTATGGGGTCGAATGGTGGGACGCGTTTGTCGGCACCATGCCGGGCAGTCTTGGTGAAACTTCCACGCTCGCGATCGTTATCGCCGCTGTGCTGCTGCTGCTGACGCGCATTGCGTCCTGGCGGATCATGCTCGGCGTCGTGCTGGGGCTGACGCTCACCACCGGCCTCTTTAACCTGATCGACTCGAGCAATCCCATGTTTGCCATGACGCCGCAGTGGCACCTGGTGCTCGGCGGCTTTGCCTTCGGCACCGTATTCATGGCAACGGACCCGGTGTCTGCGGCGATGACCAACACTGGCCGCTTGCTCTACGGCCTGCTCATCGGGTTCATGTGTGCGCTCATCCGCGTAGCGAACCCCGCTTTCCCAGAGGGCATGATGCTCGCGATCCTGTTCGGCAACCTGTTCGCGCCGCTGATCGATCACTTCGTCGTCGAAGCCAACGTCAAGAGGAGGCTTGCTCGTGCCTGATACGGAAGCCGCTGCCAGCGACAGTGGCAGCAATAAGGACAGCCTCAGCCGCATCATGCTGGTTGCGCTGTCGGTCTGTCTGGTCTGTTCCATTGTCGTCTCGACCGCCGCCGTTGCGCTGAAGCCGGCGCAGGAGGCGAACAAAGCGCTGGATCGCAAGCAGAACATTTTGCGTGCAGCCGGGCTCCTTGCCGCCGATGCCAGCGTCGGCGCCGGCGGTGAGTCGATTGATGAGCTCTTCGCCTCGTTCCGGCAGGTTGCCATCGACCTCGAGACCGGGCAGCTGATCGAAGGCTTCGACACTGCCGGCTACGATCCGCTGAAAGCTGCGAAGGATCCGGGCCGCTCCCTGGATCTGACGCCGGAGCAGGACATTGCCACCATCGGGCGCCGCGAGGATGTCGGGCTGGCCTACCTGCTCGAAGGCGCTGACGGAACGCTCGACAAGGTCGTCATTCCGGTGCGTGGCTACGGGCTCTGGGGCACGCTCTACGGGTTTCTTGCGCTCGAAGGCGACCTCAACACCATTGCCGGACTCGGTTTCTACGAGCAGAAGGAAACGCCCGGCCTTGGCGGCGAGGTCGATAATCCAGCCTGGAAGGCACTGTGGCCCGGCGTGAAGCTCTACGATGGCAGCGGTAAGCCGAGCGTTGCCCTGGTCAAGGGCCGATCACCGGAGGGCAGTCCAGCTGCGGACTACGAAGTGGACGCGCTGTCCGGTGCGACCTTCACGACCAAGGGGGTGCAGAACCTGGTCAATTTCTGGACCGGTGAACTCGCCTACGGTCCGTATCTCAAGCAGCTCAGCAACAACCGCCGAGGGTAGCCGAAGATGTCGCGCGCAACAGAAGTCCTGACTGACCCCCTGTTCAACAACAATCCGATTGCGCTGCAGGTCCTCGGTATCTGCTCGGCGCTGGCGGTGACGGTGAGCATGTCGACCACGCTGGTGATGTGCATAGCGGTCATCTTCGTAACCACCATGTCGAACCTGGCCGTATCGCTGGTGCGGAACGTGATTCCCACCAACATCCGCATCATCGTGCAGATGACCATCATCGCTTCGCTGGTGATCGTGGTTGACCAGGTGCTGCAGGCGGTCGCCTACGACATCTCCAAGAGCCTGTCGGTCTTTGTTGGCTTGATCATCACGAACTGCATCGTGATGGGGCGGGCTGAAGCCTTTGCGATGCAGAATGGCCCGATGCTGTCGGCACTTGATGGCTTCGGCAACGCGCTCGGCTACAGCGTTATCCTGATCGGCGTTGCCCTCATTCGCGAGCCGCTGGGGGCCGGCACGCTGCTCGGTTTCGAGCTGCTGCCACGCGTGGCTGACGGTGGCTGGTACTACGCCAACGGCTTCATGCTCATTTCGCCGAGCGCGTTCTTTATCATCGGCCTGTTTATCTGGGCGATCCGCAGCTGGAAAACCGAGCAGGTCGAAGCGCCCGAGTATCAGATCGCCGACAACGCGCAGTACCAGGAGGCACTCTGATGGAACAGCTTCTGAGCCTGTTCGTCCGTGCGGTGTTCATCGAGAACATGGCGCTGACGTTCTTCCTCGGCATGTGCACCTTCATCGCCATCTCGAAGAAGATCTCGACGGCGATCGGTCTTGGCATTGCCGTGATCGTGGTGATCGGCATCACCGTTCCAGTGAACAATCTGATCTATAACTACCTCTTGCGCGAAGGCGCGCTGGCCTGGGCCGGGCTGCCGGACGTTGATCTCAGCTTTCTCGGTTTCCTGTCGTACATCGGTGTGATTGCGGCCATGGTGCAGATCCTGGAGATGTTCCTGGATCGTTTCGTACCGCTGCTCTATAACGCGCTTGGCGTCTTTCTGCCGTTGATTACCGTGAACTGCGCAATCCTGGGCGCGTCGCTGCTGATGGTGGAACGGGACTTCACCTTTGCCGAGAGCACCGTGTTCGGGCTTGGTGCCGGGGTCGGCTGGGCGCTGGCGATCACGGCGCTGGCCGGGGTCCGGGAGAAGCTCAAGTATTCGGATGTGCCGGAAGGCCTGCGCGGCCTTGGCATCACGTTCATTTCCGTGGGACTGATCAGCCTCTGCTTCATGTCCTTCGGCGGTATCGATATCTAAGGAGTCGTCGGTATGGAAATCACCATCCTGCTCGGAGTAGGCATGTTTACGGTCATGGTGCTCGCGCTGGTCGCGGTCATCCTGATCGCACGCCAGTATCTGGTGAGCAGTGGCAACGTCACCATCGGAATCAACGGCGATCCCGGCAAAGCCGTGGTCGTGCCGGCGGGCGGCAAACTGCTGGGCACGCTGGCTTCGAAGGGCATCTTTCTGGCGAGCGCCTGTGGCGGAGGGGGCACCTGTGCGCAGTGTCGCTGCCGGGTACTCGAAGGGGGCGGCTCGATCCTGTCTACGGAGGAAGGCCACTTCACCCGCGGCGAGATCAAGGAAAACTGGCGCTTGTCCTGCCAGGTGGCGGTTAAGCAGGACATGGAGATTCAGATTCCAGAGGACGCGATCGGCGTTCAGCGCTGGGAGTGCGAGGTCTCCGGGAACCCGAACGTGGCGACCTTCATCAAAGAGCTCAACCTGAAGCTGCCGGAAGGTGCTGACGTCGATTTCCGCGCTGGCGGCTACGTGCAGCTCGAGATCCCGCCCTACGAGATGTCCTACAAAGAGATCGACGTAGAAGAGGAGTACCACGGCGACTGGGATCGGTTCAAAGTCTGGGAAAACGGGTCCAAGGTCGACGAGCCCACCATTCGCGCCTACTCCATGGCGAACTATCCGGATGAGAAGGGCATCCTCAAGTTCAACATCCGGGTGGCATCGCCGCCACCGGGCACGGATTTTCCCGCCGGCAAAATGTCGAGCTATGTCTTCAACCTCAAGCCGGGCGACAAGCTGACGGTGTTTGGCCCCTACGGCGACTTCTTTGTTGCCGATACGCCCGCCGAGAAGATCTGGATCGGCGGTGGTGCGGGTATGGCACCGCTGCGCTCGCAGATCTTCGATGAGCTCAAGCGCAAGAACATGAACTACAAGATGAGCTACTGGTACGGTGCCCGCTCGCTTCGTGAGATGTTCTACACCGAAGAGTTCGACGAGCTTGCCGCCAGGCATGACAACTTCGAGTGGCATGTCGCGTTGTCCGATCCGCTGCCGGAGGATAACTGGACCGGCCATACGGGCTTCATTCACCAGGTGGTGTTCGAGGAATACCTGAAGGATCATCCTGCGCCGGAAGACTGTGAGTATTACCTCTGCGGACCGCCGCCGATGGTGGCTGCCGTCCTCAAGATGCTCGATGATCTGGGCGTAGAGCCAGAGAACATCCGCCTCGACGACTTCGGCGGCTGAACACCGGTTGCCGAAGCGGGCTTTGCCTGCGGCCGGATCCAGCTACACTGCTTTCCTCTGTACGGAGGGGAGCACAGCATGAGCGAAACTACGGGGCGTGATATCGCGCTCATTCAGTCGCGGTTTGCCATCGAGGATCTCATGACCGTCTATGCCGAGCGGGTGGACGGTGGCGACATGGAGGGCGTCGGCGAGCTGTTTGCCAGGGGGTGTGTGGTCATGCCCGACGGCAGCGAGCTGGCCGGCGCTCAGGCCGTACGGGACGGGTATGTGGCATCGGTTGTGCTCTACGACGGAAACGGGGAGCGCGCGGACTACATCCGGCACGCGACGACGCCGCGCACTCGACACCTCGTGGCGAACAGGGCTTTCGACTTCAACGCCGACCTCACCGCCGCAGACTGTCGATGCGCGTTTTTGGTCATGCAGCAGATCGGTGAGCGCTACGAACCGATTGTGGGCGGACGCTATCTGGACCGCTTCGAAAACGATGGCACCGGCTGGCATTTCGTGCGGCGCCAGGTCGTGATCGACTCGGCCGGTGATACCAGCCACCACGCGGCACAACAGGGCGGTTAGACCCGCCCGGAGTACGGGGGCGGGGCGGACGGTTCCGGACGGGGCGACAGAGCGAGGCAGGGCTGCCCAGCCTCTCTGTGTGATGTCAGGCCGCCAGCACGATGAGGCGTATCGTGCAGCCGATGCCAACAAACCAGACGAGTGATCGCAGCGTGGCCTGGTTGGTGCAGTACAGAATGCCGTGCAGGGTGCGGGCGACGCAGAACACGATTCCCGTCGTTGCGGTCGCCTGCCCGTCGGCGCCGGTAAACGTCGCAATCATGACGGCTGGCGTGTACATCATGAGCGCTTCCCAGGCATTCTGATGGGCGGCATAGGCGCGCTCCCCCATGCCGGTGAGGCTGGCAGCCTGACTCCGTGGGGTAGTGTTGTTGAATCCTTCCGGCTGCCGCGCACGCTGCGCGCCGCCGACGATCGACCAGACGATCGGCAGGAAGGTGGCGTAGACCAGAGTCCAAAGGAGCACTGACATGGGTAGCTCATCGGTTGCCAAGGAGGACCGTAGTGTATGCCGCCTCACGGCGAGCGCGCAGCCTTCCCGGGCGGCTCCTGGCGTATTGCCGATCGGCACGTCGGCTTCGGCAAACGAGCCGTGAACGTCGTCTTCGATGTCGGCAACGTGCTGTTGCGCTGGAATCCGGTGGACCTGGTGGCCGAGGTGCTGCCTGATGTTGATGCTCCGCCCGTTGCCAGGCAGGTCTTCGGGCAATCGCACTGGCAGGCCCTGGATCGCGGCACGCTGGCGCGGACCGAGGCGGAGCGCGCTGCACAGGATCTGACCGGACTTGGCCCCCGTACCATTCAGCGCCTGTTCGATGCGGTGCCGTCGGCGCTGCGCCCGATCGAACCGATGGTGACGCTCCTCGAGGCGCTACGGGAGCGGGGTGTGCCGACCTACGTGCTCTCCAACATGCCAGCCTATATTCAGGAAGAGATCGTGCGGGAGCACGGGTTCTTCAGCGACTTTCATGGGCGGGTGTTTTCCAACGAGCTTGAGCTCATCAAGCCGGAAACGGGGATCTACGAGCACCTGCTCGATCACCATGACCTTGCCTCGGGTGAGTGCCTGTTCATCGATGATCTGCCCGACAATCTGGCGGTGGCGGACCGGCTCGGCTTTCATACCGAGCACCTGCCGGCCGGCGCCGACGGAGCCGACTGCGAGCGGGTGGCAGCCGCGGTCTGGGGGTGGCTCAGGACACGCGGCGCCGGTTGAAAGTCTTAACCGGTTGAAGAGCAGGGCCGATCGTGCGGCCCCGCCCCAGCGGGTCGCGTTGGTCAACCAACCCGTTCGATGATGGTGCCGGTACCGAGGCCACCACCGCAGCACATGGCAATTAGCCCATAACGGCCGCCGGATCGCTCAAGCTCGTGCAGCGCCGTGGTGATCAGGCGTGCGCCGGTGGAGCCCGTGGGATGACCGAGGGCGATCGCGCCGCCGTTTGGGTTTACCTTTGCCGGGTCAGGGCTCAATTCCTTCTCCCAGGCTAGGACAACCGATGCGAAGGCTTCGTTCACTTCGAAGACGTCGATGTCGTCGACGGCCAGTCCGGTTTGTTCCAACACCTTGCGGCTCGCCGGAATCGGTCCCTTCAGCATGGTCACCGGATCCACGCCAACCAGCGTGGTTGCCAGGATTTTCGCGCGCGGTGTCAGCCCGTACTTGTCGCAAGCGGCCTTGCTTGCCAGCACGACAACTGCCGCACCATCAGAGACCTGCGAGCTCGATCCGGCGGTGTGTACCTCCTGTCCCGCTACCGGATCCAGCCCCTGCAGCGCTTCGAGGGTCGTGTCCCGCAGCCCCTCATCGCGGCTCACGGTGCGCAGCTCCCCGGTCGGTTCGTACTTCTCGTTCAAGACCGGCGCGTCAATCGGAATGATCTCGCGGTCAAAGCGGTTTTCAGCCCAGGCCTTTGCGGCGTTCTGCTGGCTCTTCAGTCCGAACGCATCGGTCTCGGTGCGCGTCAGCTGATACTCCTCAGCAATCATTGCCGCACCCTGGAACTGCGACGTCGGCTGATAGTGCGACATGTACATGTCGCCCATGGGTGCACCACCCGCCATGTTGGAACCAAGCGGTACCCGCGACATCATCTCGATGCCACAGCTCATGACGATGTCCTCCATGCCTGAGGACACCATGGCAGCGGCCAAGGTCGTGGCTTGCTGCGAGGAGCCGCACTGGGCGTCGACGGTGGTTGCGGCGACCTCCTCCGGGTAGCCGTTGGACAGCCAGGCGATGCGTGCCACGTTGAAGGACTGCTCGTTGATCTGCGAGACGCAGCCGCCGATGACCTGACCTATGTTCGCAGGCTCGATCCCAGCCTTGTCGAGCACACCTTTCTGCACGGCTGCGAGCAGTTCTGCCGGCTTCATGCCCGCGAGGCCTTTGCCGCGCTTGCCGATCGGGCTGCGCCCGGCGGCGACGATATAAACGTCCTGTGATTGCATAGTGACTCCTCAGGTGGTGTCCGGAACCCGTGTCCACGGCCGTCCGGCTGGCTTAAAGTTAGCGCCTGATTCTAAACGATTCGCGGTCCGGGAAGGCCACCGGGAGCGGCGATGTGACAGCAGCACACGGCTGAGAGGGGGACGGATGACACAGAATCGGGACCACGATGGACAGCAGGACGACAACCTGCAACAGGCCACGGAACAGCCACCGGTGCTGACCTACGAGGAACAGGACCACGTCGGGATACTCACGCTGAACCGCCCGGAGGCGATGAACTCGCTCAACTACGAGCTGTACATGGCCCTCGAGGATCAGGTCCGGTCGTGCAGCGCTCGGGCGCTGGTCCTGACCGGTGCCGGGAAAGCGTTTTGCGCGGGCGATGACGTCAAAGCCATTCTCGGCAGCTCCGCGGGTCCGCCGACTGAAGCCGTCGAGCGCAGCCGGGCCACCGGCGGGCTGACTCCCGCGGCTGATGCCCTGCTGCACACCAACGTGCCCGTGATTGCGGCCGTAAACGGTGCCGCGGTCGGCTGGGGTATGGAGCTTGCGCTGATGGCGGATCTGCGGGTGGCGTCGACCGCTGCCAAGTTTGGTGAGCTGTTCGTCGTGCGTGGGCTGTGCTGCGATGCACCCGGGCTTGGCCGCCTGGCGCAGCTCGTTGGCCGGGAAACGGCGACGGAGTGGTTGCTCACCGGGCGCGTGTTCGGTGCGCAGGAGGCGCAGGAGCGCGGCCTCGTCAGCCGGGTCGTCGAGCCGGAGCAACTGCTGCCTGCGGCGCTGGATCTGGCCCGGCAGATTGCCGCCAATCCGCCGCTGGCGGTACAGGCCATCAAGGCGGGACTGCGGGAGACGCTGGATCCGAACTGGCGTGCGGTCGGACGTTGGGCGATCGATGAAATTACCCGGCTCAGAAAGACGGAGGATTCCAAAGAGGGCGTGCGAGCGTTCCTGGAGAAGCGTGAGCCTGTCTACCAGGGCCGTTAGTACCGCTGCTGCTTAGCATCGAGCCTGGCCAAAACTAAGATTTAATCTGATTCAGAAGTCATGATTATCTGATTTTTTCGAACTATCTTCTGCTGCATGATTTTGCTCGTCAAAGAGTGTTTAAAGCGCGGTGTTGCTGTGAGGAGTTCAGCACACCAGGAAGAGGAGCAGGTCATGTCTCACGCGGTCCGTGTGGTGTTTTGTGTTCTTTGTCTGGCCAGCCCGCTGGCCTTTCCGAAAGCAGGATCATTTGTAGTTCGCGGTGGACCGACGCTGATTGCCAACAGCGTCTTTGGTGATGCGAGCGATCCGCGCCATCGCATCGGCGGCGCGGCGCTGGACCTCCAGGGCGACGATCTGCTGAGCTTCAGCGTTGCTTACTTTGTCAGCGATCGCGTTTCTGTCGAGTATCTGGGAGCACGTCAGCTCGACCGCGCTCTGCGTTTTCAGGGTGTTGGTGACTTCGGTGAGGCCATACGGTTGCCGCCCACCATCACCGCTCGCTACCACTTCCGTCCGGGGCGGCGTTGGCAGCCCTATGTCGGGGCCGGCGTGAACTGGACCAACCGGCTCGGTCAGGCGCAGCTGAGCCAGCAGGGCGATTTGCGCCTCGGCAACGCGCTGGGCTTTGCGCTCCAGACTGGCGTCTATCACAACCTCACCGAGCACTGGGTGCTGAATTTCGAAGCACGATATAGCGATATCCGCGCCGAGCTGCGGGCTCGCAACCGGCAGGTTGGGACTGCAGATCTCGACCCGCTGGTGCTGGCGATCAAGTTGGGCTATCGCTTCTGACCCGGAAGCCACTTTGGAGCTGTGAGGCTCCGGCGGCCCCCATGCCATGCCCATCCTGTGCAACTGCTGCACACTCCAAAATGCGCTCAAACGGTTCTTCAGGAACAGCAACTGCCGGTGGTGGATCTCCGGTGGTGGCTAAAGGAATCGCCGCGTTGCTGGCTACGTGGCAACCTGCGGCGGCAGGAAGGGTCAGACTGCGTAGGCGTTGATTGGATTGTCGGCCTGAAGCACTGCGCCGGTTACGTGCTGGGTCTTTGAGCGCAGCAGCGATTCAGCGTGTTCACGGCAACAGCCGCAGCCCGTGGCGACGCCCAGCCGGGCGCTGAGCTCGTCGAGGGTGCTGGCCCCGGCAGCGGCCTCTTCCAGCACTTCGTGCTCGGTAACGGCGTGACACAAGCAAACATACATAAAGCCTATTAAATAGGAATTATTATCGAATGCAAGCGTTTCTGCTTTAGATTTGTCAGTAGTTCCGCATAAGCGGATGGGCTCCGTTTACCGTTGTCTTTGGCAGTGTCCTTTGCGAATGCTAATCAGAGCGAATAATAGTTTAAAAACAGATACTTAGATGCGGCCTTTCATTGCCAATTGATCAGTTCTGGCTAGACTTGCGGTTCGTTAAATCAGTTACGGAGCCCCCAGGATGAAGACACTCGATCCGGAGATCATCGTTCACCTGAACAAAATCCTTAAGAACGAGCTCACGGTCATCAACCAGTACTTCCTGCACTCGCGCATGCTCAATGACTGGGGTCTCACCAAGCTCGGCGCCAAGGAGTACGAAGAGTCCATCGACGAGATGAAGCATGCTGATCAGCTCATCCAGCGGATTCTGTTTCTCGAAGGTCTGCCGAACCTGCAGGACCTCGGCAAGCTCTACATCGGACAGAACGTGAAGGAGATTCTCGAGGGCGATCTCAAGCAGGAGGAAATTGCGATCCCGGACCTGCGCGAGGCCATCAAGTGTGCTGAAGAGAAGGAAGACTTTGTCAGCCGCCAGCTCTTTACAGAGATTCTGGAGGCCGAGGAAGAACACCTGGACTGGCTGGAAACGCAGCTCGGCCTGCTTGACCGTGTTGGTCTCGAGAACTACCAGCAGTCGCAGATGGAGCCGGGTGAGGGCTAAGTCGTACCGCGCCTGAAGTCTGCTGGTGCGTTGATGTTGACGAAAGCATCGGGATCGGCGATCAGCACGGGCTTTGCGGAGTGGGTTTCCAGCCAGCCCAGCACGCTGCGGGCGCCGCTCTCGAGGTAGCCATCAATCGTCAACGCACCCGCCAGGCTGACCAGCGCGTGCAAGGGGTGTGGGCGTTGTCCATCGTGCACATAGGCAGCAACACTCGTTGCGCGAGCCAGCTGCACGGCGAGATCCGCAGGTACCCGGGGACTGTCCCCGGGGCAGATCAGCAGGTTGATTTCCTCCAGCTGACGGTTCGTCAGCCCGGCCGCAAACCAGCGCGCGGCAGCGAGCACACCAGCGAGCGGACCCATCGTGTGGCTCAGCGCCTGCCGGGACCGCTCCGACAGGGCGCCCGTCGTGGCACGCGGTTGCGGTGCATCCATGACAACCGGCGCGCGTTCGCGATAGGCATCCAGGTTCCGATTCGCGCTGATGCAGACCCGCTCGACCTGCGGTTCGATCCGCTCGAGTATCTGGTCAACCAGCGGCCGACCGCGCCAGCGTTGCAGCGGTTTATCGACCCCACCGAGGCGGGAGCCGGCGCCGCCGCAGAGCACGACGGCAACGATACTGCTGCCGCTGACGGTCATGCACGCGGGGTAACGATCGGAAAGCGGCGATCAAAACCATCAAACAGGTCAGGCACGGTGTTGAGCTGCGTAGGATTGCCCTCGATGCGGAGCCGGCCGTCCGCGACGATGCTGTCGAGCGTATCCAGTCCCAACAGCAGCCGCTTGAACGCAAAGCTGTTACCGGATACTCGAGGAGCGCCGGGGTCAGTCCGGTCACGCCAGCTGTGCAGCACGGCGTTGGAGAGGGTCAGCTGCCAGCGCTCCCCCGTGTCCTCGAACTCGAGGTTGAGGGACAGCGCCAGGCTGGCGGCACGCTCCGGGTTAACGCGCACGGCCATGCTCTTGAAGTAGTGGTCCATGGGCATCCCGCGCAGTACGGCTGCCGATGGCACGAAGGGCGACCCCTTAGGCGTTGGTTCGCGGAGTTCCAGCGCGCCGGTCAGGTAGAAGTTGCGCCAGGGGCCGGATTCCGCCTGGTAGCCGAGCTGTTCAAGGGTATCGGCGAGCAGTGATCGCGCGGCGGCGTGTTCCGGCTCGGCGAGCACGACATGGTTCAGGAGCTCGGCAACCCAGCGGTAGTCGCCCTCCGCAAAGGCGGTTCGCGCGTTGGCCAGTACTGCATCGGCGCCACCCATCGCCCGGAGATAGCGTTCCGCAGCGGCGCTGGGCGGATGGCGATGCAGCGTGCTCGGATTGCCGTCGAAGTAACCCAGATAGCGCATGTACACGGCCCGGGCATTGTGGTGCAGGGTGCCGTAGTAGTCCCGGCAGGAAAAATCCTGGGCCAGCGCGGGAGGCAGCGTCAGGCGCTCGGCCAGCTCGTCCTTGGTGTAACCCTGGTTCGCAAGCCGCAGGGCCTGGTCGTGGATGTACTTGTACAGGTCGCGTTGCCGGGTGAGGTAGGTGGTTGCGGCCTCCCGGCCCCAGGTTGGCCAGTGATGCGAGGCGAACTGCACCTCGAGGCGATCGCCGAACAGATCGATCGATTCCTGAATCTGCGCGCTCCAGGCCAGCGCGTCGCGGACCTGGGCACCGCGCAGCGTGTAGAGATTGTGCAGGTGGTGCGAGGTGATCTCGGACATGCACAGCGCTTTGAAGGCCGGAAAGTAAAACACCATCTCTGACGGTGCTTCGGTGCCCATGGTGAGCTGAAACTCGATTTCGACGCCGTCGATCGAACGCGTGCAGCCGGTTGCTTCGATGGTGTCGTTCGGCACCACGAAACCGGTGGATCCCATCGCCAGCGCCGCACCCAGACCGGCACTGACGAAGCCGTCCGGGCCTGGCCGCAGCCGGTTGCCGTACATGAACGTTGCCCGGCGGTTCATGGCGTTGCCGACCATTACGTTTTCCGACAGCGCTTCCTCAACGAAATTCGGCGGCGCCAGCACCGGCACGCGGTGAGTGGCTGCATCCGCCGCGCTGATCACGCCGAGGATGCCGGCATAGTGGTCAACGTGGCTGTGGGTAATGATGACGCCGGTGACCGGCCGCTCGCCGAGTTGCTCGTTGGCAAGATCGAGGCCGGCCTTCGAGGCTTCAGCGCAAGTGAGCGGATCGATCACGATCCAGCCGCGGTCGCCGCGGACGAGCGTCATGTTGGCAATGTCGAAACTGCGGATCTGGTAGATGCCGTCAACGACCTCGAACAGGCCGTGATGCTGTGCGTTGAGCTGCGCCTGGCGCCAGAGGCTTGGATTGACCGTAGCCGGTGCTTCGCCGTCGAGAAACTTCAGTGCCTCAAGGTCGTAAACGACGCGTCCCTGTTCGTTCGTCAGGCGCAGCGGCTCGAGGCTGGCGATGAAGCCGCGCTCTGCGTTGGCGAAGCTGCCGCGATCGGCAAACGGCAGGCTGGCGGCGACCCGCTGCTGCTGGGCGCGCGTTGCAGCCGTTGCCGGCTTCGGGCTTTCAGACGTTGCCATTTCCGCTTTCACTCTCCGCTGGTGGTGGTGCCGCGTGTTCCGCGGCGGCGTCTTCTGCGGTGGCACTGTGCGTTGCGGCAGCTGCGATGTGATCCTGTCTGCGGCGCTGGCGGTTGCTGCTGCCGAGCGGACGGACGTCGACGCTGACGTCGAGGGTCTGCAGGCCGCCGCCGCGAATCACGCCGATGCTCGGCGCAACGTCGCCGTAGTCGCGCCCCCAGCCGACGGTGATGTGCTCCTTGCCCGGGCGCAGGTCGTTGGTTGGATCGAAATCGACCCAGCCGAACTCGGGACACCAGACGGCAAACCAGGCGTGGGAGGCATCGGCGCCGACGAGCCGTTCGCTGCCCGGTGGTGGCTGCGTCAGCAGGTAGCCGCTCACGTAGCGCGCGGGCAAGCCGAGAGCGCGCAGACAGGCAATGGCGAAGTGGGCAAAGTCCTGACAGACACCGCGCCGGGTGCGCAGGATGGTGCTGACCGGCGTATAGATGTCCGTGACGCCCCCGACGTACTCGAAATCTCGAAAGATCCGTGAGGTCAGATCCTGGACCGCCGGCAGCAGGGCGCGGCCGGTATGGAAGCTGAGCCGCGCGTAGCTGCGGACCTGGTCGAGCTTGATGCGTGGCGAGGCGTAGCAGAAGCGGGCCGCCTGCCACATATCGAAGGTCTCCGGTACCCGCATGCCCGCGACAACCTGTTCCCAGGCTGGGCTCAGCTCGAGCAGCACGGCCTGCTGAGACAGAATCTCGACCTGCGATTGGGCAGTGATGGTCAACTCGCGGTGTTCTTCGTGCACATCGATGTCGGTCACGGTATTGCCGAAGTAGTCCAGCCGCGTGCTGGTCGTGAACGGTTTCGGCGACACCTGGAGGACGGCGCGGGTGACGTGCTGCCGTTCGTAGTGCCTGGGCGTCATGCGCAGCAGCTGGCGACTCGTCGAAACCGGGTGCGCGTAGCTGAACTGGGTGACGTGCCGGACCTGGTACAGCACGTCAACGGCGCTTCGAATGGGTGTGCGCGAAGTAGGTCCGCGACAGGTGGTTGGACAGCTGTGTGGCGCTGCTTTCGCAGCGCCGCAGCAGCCGGTCGAGGCGGTGCCGTTTGCCGGTCTTCGTGGTGCTGTTGATGACCGTCTCGAGATCCGTCAGGAGTAGCTCGTTCTGCAGCGTCAGCAGCGTGCGGCGGCCCTCGCTCAGCCCATCGCTCTGCGCTTCGCCAGGCAGGGCGCTCAGGTGTTCGATCAGCTTGTTGAGCTGGTAGCTCACCGACCGCGGGTTGGAGTCGTCCAGCAGCAGCAGGTCGAGCACGGTCGGCAGCGATGGGTTGCTGCGGTAGCGGGCACGGTGGGTCAGGGTGCCGTCGGAGATGTCGAGAATCAGCAGCAGGACGCCGAGCCCGTCGTCGTCACGATGTACGGTGAGCTCGCGCAGCATGCGCGCCATGAAGCGTATCCGCTCCAGCCGTTTGCCGCTTTCCATGAGCCGCCAGCCGTTGCCACGGGTCATGGTTTCAGCGGCTTTGCCGGCGAGCGCGGCGAGCTTGTCGATGACGTCGTTCAGCAGATGCATGATTTCGCTGGTGCCGTGTACTCGCCAGCGGAGGTGTGGCAGCTGCGACAGCGGCTCGTAGAGTCGCCAGGTATCCGGCGACAGCCGCGACTGCAGGCGGTGTGCCGTGCGCTGCACATTGGCCAGGAGCTTCGCCAGACCATCTTCGCTGTCCGGGTCCAGCAGCAGCGTCCAGAGCTCCTGTTGCACGGCGCTGCTGCCACCGTCGAGCACTTTGTTAGCCCGACGGCTCGACAGGTAATGCTGGGTCACCAGCAGCCTGGTGAGCTGTTCGAGGCTGACCGGCTGTTCGGTGTTGCTGCCGTCCGCGGTCAGATCGCGGAACAGGGCCCGGTACAGCCGTACCGCGCCCTCGGTGCGCTCCTGGTAGCGACCGAGCCAGAACAGATCGTCAGCCGTGCGGCTTGGCAGGTTCCGATCCGAGCGGCGCGTCAGCGCCCGCACAGGTTGCGGTGTTGCCGCCGGCCGACCGTCGCGGTGGGCGACCCAGACGTCCTTCGAGATGTCACCGTCAGGCGTCGACACCCGCGCCAGGCCGCCGGGCAGCAGCTGATAGCCCTCGGGTGTCCAGGTGGCGTAGAGCCGCAGGGTCATCGGCGCGGCCTGCAGGCTGCCGGTTGCTGCGTCGAAGTAGGGGACGGTTGACAGCTGGATCGGCTCGCGGCCCACGAACTGGTGCGGCTGCGCCCGCAGCGATCGGGCCAGGCGACGTCGGTTGGCTGATGCCATGTCGCTGGCAAGGTAGTCCGTAACACTTGCCGAGAGCAGCGGACGCTTGCGAAATGCGTCGCCGAGCACGAGCTCGTCAAAGTGTTCCAGTACGTACTGCAGCACATCGCGCTGCCCGCACCACCAGGTGGCGATGCTCGGCAGTTCGAGCGGCGCCTCGAGCAGGTGCTCACAGAGCCCGGGCAGAAATGCCATGATGGCGTCGTTTTCAACCACACCGCTGCCGAGCGTGTTGCTGATGCTGGTGTTGCCCTGGCGCACCACGTTCAGCAGGCCGGCGGTGCCGAATAGAGAATCGCTGCGCAGTTCCAACGGATCACAGAACTCGGAGGCGAGCGACCGCACAACGGAACGTACCGGCTGCAACCCCTCCAGGGTCTTCAGGTACAGCTGATCCTCGCGCACGGTGAGGTCGTCCCCCTCGATGACCGGTAACCCGAGGTAGCGCCCGAGGTAGGCCTGCTCGGCATAGTCCGGTGACTGTGGACCGCCGGTTAGCATGACCGTCAGCGCGTCGTTGGTTGCCGGCGCCTGCAACGCAGCGTTCATCTGCTGGTAGAAACCGGCGAGCCGTTCGATGTTTTCTGCGGCCATCAGCTCCGGCAGGCAGCGTGCCATGACGATGCGGTTTTCCAGGACGTAGCCGAGCCCTTTGGGCGCCTCGCAGCGGTTGTTCAGCACCCACCACTGGCCGTCCGGAGACCGACCGAGATCGAAGGCCAGCATGCGCAGCGGTTCATCGGTATGCAGCGTGTTGCAGGCCGGCAGCAGAAACGCCTTGTTGGCAAACACCAGCGCCGGCGGCAGGCGGCCGCTGCTCAGCACCTCCTGCGGGCCGTAAAAGTCCTTCAGGATTCGGTTGAGGAGCTCGCAGCGCTGCAGCAGGCCGGCTTCGAGGACCTGCCAGTCTTCGGCATCGAGAATCAGCGGCAGCGCGTCCAGCCGCCAGGGTCGGTCAGCGGTGGTGGAGCTCGAGTCGAACGCTGAATCGCTGAGCTGCTGCTCGATGTTCGCGGCGACGGTCGAAAGTGTTGCGGCAGTGCCGTCGGTGCTGTGCTCGAGCGTCGCGAACAGGTTCTGCCAGTGCGGCCGCAGGGACCCTCTGGCCGTGGCTTCGTCATAACCGGATGGCGGCGCTTCGTAGCTGCCGCCAAGATCGCTCTTTACGCTGGCTTCGCCCACCGGACTCCGGTCCCCCTAACGGCTCGGCGTCACTGCATGCACCATAGAAGGGCGCTGCTGTGCAGGCAAGCCATCCTGCGGGCGCCAGATGCGGGTCGACACGGCGTTGTGCTTCATACGATTCTCTTCAAGCGGCGGTCTGCGTAACGATACTCCGAAGGATAGCCTTTGGCGTTGTTGATGTAGCGGACACCCTCGCGAATTTTGTCGACCGGCACGTGGCTGTGCCCGTAGACGTGCAGCGATGGCTGATGCCGGCGCAGGGTCCGTTCGATGGATTCGCCACCAAGGACGGGCAGCAGAAAGCCGTACCGCTCGACCGCCTGCCGCGGCAGCAGGTCGGCCCGGGGCATGAAGTGCGACACCGTGATTCGCAGCCGTTCCGGCGTTCCGGCAGTCGGTTCTGGATTCAGCGCATCGAACGCTGCACTGACTTCCGGCGGGTGCCATCCGTCCGGCCAGCGACAGCGTCGGAAGTCCCGCCAGGCCTTATTGAGGAGCGTGTTGGGTGTACCGAAGGAATAGTCGTACCAGCTCAGCAGCGGAACGATCTCGACCGCGTCCAAGACCCCTGGCTCGAGCCTGATGTCGAGTGCGTGTAAGCGCTCCTTCAGACGGTGGTGTTTGTCGAGGGACGTTTCCCGGCCGCTTGGATCTACCCAGAGGTCGTGATTGCCGGGCACGAACCACACGGCCTGAAACCGGGCGCGGAGGGCGCCCAGGGCGGCTTCGAGGCGCGCGACATCGTGGCTCAGATCCCCGGCGACGATCAGCAGATCACGCTGGTAGTCCGTGGTCGACAGCGCGTCGATGAAGTCACGATTCGGTTTGTAGTCGACGTGCAGATCGGACGCAGCAAACACTCTCACCGGTAGCCGAGTTTCCCTTGTCGTTCCGCTTGAAGCTTCTCGAAGTAGCGATCGGCGGCCGCCATGACTTTGGGCGCCAGCAGCAGCGCGCTGACCATGGTGGGGATGGCCATCGTGGCGTAAGCGGCGTCAATGAAGCCGATGGCGGTCCTCAAGCTGATGATCGCGGCAAAGAAAACGCCCAGCGTATAGGCGATGCGGTAGTAGCGACCGCCACGTTCGCCCCACAGATAGGTGGCCGACTGCGAGCCGTAAAAGGCCATGGTGAAAACGGTGGTGGCGCCAAAGCAGACCACGCAGATCAGCAGCAGCACCAGGCCGGGAACGCCAAGCAGTGTCTCGAAGGCTTGGGCGGTTAGCGTCACCCCATCCGCGCTGCCCGCTTGCCACGCACCGCTCAGCAGAATCATCAGCGCGGTTGCGGTGCAGACCAGCAGCGTGTCGATGATGGGCCCGATCATGGCCACGAGCCCTTCGCGGATCGGCTCGCCAGTGCGGGCAGCGCCGTGTGCCAGCGCTTCCGTGCCAATACCGGCCTCATTGGAAAACGCGCCGCGCTGCACGCCGTAGGAGATCACGGTTCCGATTGCACCACCGGCGACGGCGCTGCCGGTAAAGGCATCGGTGACGATCAGGCTCAGCGCAGCGGGGACCTCGGCGGCATTCAACATGCATGCGCTGACCGCTGCGAGCGTATATGCCACCGCCATGAACGGCACGACGCGGGCTGCGACGGCGGAAATGCGCTGAATGCCGCCGGCGATGATGATGCCGGTCACGATCGTCAGCGTGATGCCCAGGGTCAGGTTGACGGTGAAGGGATCGATGCTCGCCGCAAACTCCGGTGCCAGGGCCGGCAAGCCGACCTCACGAAAGATCTGCACCAGCTGGTTGGTCTGGAACAGGGGCAGTGCGCCGATCAGACAGGCGCCTGCGAAGAGCACGGCAAGGGGTCGAAAGCGTGGCCCCAGTCCTCCCTGGATCACGTACATCGGTCCGCCCTGCACGCGGCCCTGGCTGTCCTTGCCCCGATACATCACGGCCAGAGAACAGGTGAAGAACTTGGTCGAGATTCCGATCAGCGCGGTGACCCACATCCAGAACACCGCGCCCGGCCCGCCCACGGTGATTGCCAGGGCAACCCCGCCGATGTTGCCGAGGCCGACGGTACCTGCGAGCGCTGCCGACAGGGCCCGGAAATGGCTGATGTGTCCCTTGGCCTCGTCCGCATCGTCGGGTTGATAGCGCCCGAGAACCAGCGCAACGCCGTGCCCGAGGTAACGGAACGGGGCCAGCCGGCTGCGGATCGAGAAGTAGACCCCGCCACCCAGCAGCAGCAGGAGCAGCTGCGGACCCCAGGCCCAGGCAGCAGCGGTGTTGGCGATAGTTTCTAGACTTGGCAAGGCACTGGACTCTTTTTCCGGAGCCTATACGGAATCGCGCCCTGACCCAAACTCCCGCTGCCGTTCGGTACCGGTGTTGGACCGTTCGTCCTGCCGGCGTTGACCCATCGACGGAGTCAGCGATTTACTGCAGGTTGGTGAAAGCTGAGCAGACGTGTGACCGACAGTTCTCTGGACAGTATTGTTGACGAACTGGAGCGCGAGGCTGAACGGGCAGCCTCCGGGAGTGCAGGCGTGGCTGCTGCTGACATGCCGCTCGGCCGGGAGACCGAGTATCCGCAGGTCTACACGCCGTCGCTGCTGTACCCCATCAACCGCGACGAGGCACGCGCAGCTGCGGGTATTGCGCCCGATCCGCTGCCGTTTCGGGGCGAGGATCTCTGGACTGCCTATGAGTTGTCCTGGCTCGATGAACGCGGTCGCCCGCGCATGGCCGTTGCCCGGATTACCGTTCCGGCCACCAGCGGCAACATCGTTGAAAGCAAGTCGCTCAAGCTCTATCTGAACTCCTTTGCGCAGACCCGCTTCAAGCAGCCGAGCGAAGTTGCTAATACGATCAGCGGCGACCTGACCCTGGCCTTTCGCGCGCCGGTGCTGGTAGATCTGTTGAAAGCCGCACAGCTGGAAGTGTTCACGGGCACGCTGCCCGGAGCCTGCCTGGACGACGAACCCGTCGATATCGAGTTTTACGAACGCAACCCACGGCTGCTCAAGGTCCATGATGGTGGCGCCACGGTGAAGGACTCCGTGTACACACAGACCTTCCGTAGCCTCTGTCCGGTCACTGGACAGCCGGACTGGGCGACGCTGGCGCTGCAGTACGTGGGCCCGCAGATCGATCGCGGTTCGCTGTCCCAGTACCTGGTGTCGTTCCGCCAGCACAGCGGTTTCCATGAGGCCACCGTGGAGCAGATCTTCAAGGATCTGATGGATTACTGCCGCTGTGAGCGGCTCAGCATCTGGGCGCGGTTCCTGCGCCGCGGCGGCGTCGACATCAACCCGTTCCGAACGAACTGGGACGATTCGGGGCCTAAGTTTCGGTTACCGGCTCAGTAACGGGATCTGCGGCTGCTGGAGTGTCAGCCTGACTCGACCGCACTGGCTCTGCCGGTGTAACGCTGTGGTCCTCAGCCGCTTCCGGTTCTGCGGGCGTCTGCTTGTCGCTGTCTACCGTCTCCTCCGGTTCTGTGGTCGGGTCAGCCTCCGGCAGGCCGGCAGCTTCGCGCAGCGAACGATTTTCCTGTTCCAGCGTGTGCACCCTCGCCAGATGGTCGCGGCTCTCCTGGGTGAACTTGCGCAGCAGATCGCGCATGGCTTCCGGCGAGTCGGCGCCGAACTCCTCCGCCAGCGCCAGCGCGGATTCACCGGCCTGGCGAGCTTCCTGCGCGGCCGTTTCGCTCTCTGCAAGCTGTTCCTTGAGGCTCTGGATCTCTGCGTCGAGCGCGCTCCGGACAGCCTCGGCAGCCTCTGCTCGTTCGCGCTCGGACGCCGTTGCGGCCTCCGCCTCAGCCAAGGCCTCTCCGAAACCTCGATTCGCCCGGCCGAGCTGCAGATTCCGGACTGTAAAGACGACCACCAGAACGACGGTCAGTACGCCGAGTTGGATCATTACCATGAGTTGCCATTCCACGCTCTGGAGCACCTTTATCGTCAGAGTCTGTCGGTAGTATAGAAGCGCGTATCCGGCTCGCCGGGAGATGGATGGCAGGATGAGCCATCTGTCTGTACCATTGCGCGCTCAATGGTGACCCTGATCGGTCCCCTCGCAACGTACGGTTGTGAACCCCGCCAGGCCCGGAAGGGAGCAACGGTAGCAGCTCATTCGTGTGCCGGGGTGTGGCTGGTCGGGTCACCGCCTTTTCCGGAGAGGTGGCCGAGTGGCTGAAGGCGCACGCCTGGAAAGTGTGTATGGGTTTATAGCTCATCGAGGGTTCGAATCCCTCTCTCTCCGCCATCAAACAAAAACGGGGCCGCTGGCCCCGTTTTTGTTTGACCGCGGAGCGGGCTTCGCACCCTACCGCCGCCAAAGCGGCGGCGGGTTCGACTGCGAGCCATTGCGGATCGCATCGCGATCCGCAACGGTGAAGCGAACGAGCACGACGGCGGAGCCGCCGCGCGCAGCCCGAAGGGCGCGGTTGTCCGCTCAGGCGGACAACCGCGTAATCCCTCTCACGAACACTGATCGGCGTTGAGCCTGCTCCGGCTGCGCGGCATGCTGCAGCACACGATGCACAGCCCGAGATAACAATACGGCGTTACTGCACCGTACCCCTGACCTCCTGCGAGAAATCGCTCTCCGCACCGGAGATCGCCGTTGCCGAAATGACGAAGTAGTAGGTACCCGGTGGCAGGGTCAGCGCCTTCGAGGGGTCGTCGCTGCTGGTCCCGTAGCAGATCGTTACACTCTCCCGTTAGCGGACGCACTAGCGTCCGCGAATCGACCGGAGTTTCCCCAGTCAGGCTTAGAACACTATCCATACTCACGGACACCGGTTTGACACCAAGTGCGACTCGTCTCTCTAGATTGCAGAAATCAGAATCCCTCAGTCGCCGAAAGTGCGGGTTTGCTGTAGCGTTTTCTTGGGCTGCGTTGGCCTGATCGCTTGATAATCAGTTGCGGGCTTTACCTTCCGTCGGTCGGTGTCGTCTCAGCTACCCACCGCGACGCAAGCGTCGGCATCTTCAGTTCTCTTTCTGATTCGTGCTGGGCTCCGCAACGTAATGACGTCTCCCTTCATGCCCACGCAGACGATCGGAGCTGTGTCCTCGGCGTAAGCAGAGTGTACGAAAACGACTAAGGCCAGGTAGCAAGGCACCACAACACGTGCGTCGACAAAAGCAATTCCTAAGTGCCCAGCATACACGTGTCGCGTTCGCGTGAATTGGTGGGGACGCATGCAGCGCTGAAGTTGAGCCGAAAGTCGGGTAGAGAAGTTGTCGAGGGTTGTTACGCAAATGCCCTCTGCAAGACCAGTAGCATTGTTCCTAAGGCTTGTGGCTTGCTCTTGAGAGAGGCACTGTGGCGCTAGACCGTCGCCTTTAGGGGCAGCCGCCGATAGCGTCTGCCCGTCGCCGCATGAACTGCATTGACGATGGCCGCTGCTGCGGGTGCAAAGGCGGCTTCAGCCGCGCCTGAAGGTGCTGCGTCAGAACGCACCAGCTCGATCTCGAGGTCTGGAACATCCGCGTTGCGCGCCAGTGCATAGCCATCAAAGTTGTCGGTTGCTGCAATGCCATTCTCGAGCTTGAAGCGTTCAAGCAGCGCCATGCCGATACCCCAGATCAGATTGCCTTCGATCTGTGCCCGCACCCGGTCAGGGGCAATCACGCGACCGCAATCGTGTACGCAGACCAGGCGGGTCACCTGAAAGCGATCGCCGACAACTGCCACCTCTGCAGCGATGGCGAGGTGCGTCACGCCCTTGTACGACGTGGCGGCGATGCCTACGGGTTGTCCGCAGCTGCCGATACGCTGTTTCAGGCGCTGCAGACAGGTTGCCAGCCGCGGCTGATCGAGGTGGTGCAAGCGAAACTCGATCGGGTCCTGGCGCGCGGCTGACGCCAGCTCGTCTATGGCGCACTCAACGGCGAAGGTGTTTGGCGCCGCCCCCAGCCCGCGCCAGGGACCGGTCGGCATAGGCACCCGTTCATCGGCGAAGTCGAGCCGCTGGTGCTTGATGCTGTAGGGCGAACGCATACCCCGTTTTGTGCCCGGGTCCGGTACCCGGTTCGCCAGCCAATGCAGATAGGGTGGTATGAACGTCGACGAAGTTAGCACCGGCGCGCCAACAGCCTGATGATGCCAGTGGGTGAGGCGACCCGACTCATCCAGCCCGGCATCGATCCGCGTCGAGAACTGCGGGCCGACGTAGTTGTAGCGGAACTCTTCCTCCCGGGACCACTGAACTTTTACCGGCACCCCGGTCGCTTTGCTGAGCCAGGCTGCTTCGATCGTTGCCTGGCACAGGACCCGACCGCCAAAGGCGCCGCCAACCCGCTGGTTGTGTACGACAACCTGGTTCGGGCTGATCCCGAGCGCTTTCGCGGCGGCAGCGCGGACCATCCATGGGTCCTGGCTGCCGGTCCAGAGCTCGCAGCTCGACCGGCCCGCGTCGTCGGTAGTCCAGCGGGCAACGCCAGCGCGTGGCTCGAGCGCGGCGTGAGCAACCATGGGCGAGTCGTAGCGCAGAGAGAACGTCTGCGCGGCGTTCTTTGCACCGGTAGCCAGGGTGCCGGTCGAGTCGCCGGAGTGATCGAGCGCATCGCGATCGATGAAGTGATCGATATCCAGGGGCTGTTGCACGTTTGCAAGCGCTTCAGGTGCCAGCGTTGCCCAGGTTACCTTCAGCGCACCGAGTCCCCTCCGGGCTGCCATGGGCGTGGTGCCAACCACGCCCAGCTGATCATCCAGCGCCACCACCGCCCGTACGCCATCGATTGCCAGTGCGGCCGTTCGATCCCAACCGGTGGCTTTGACGCCCAGCTGCGGCGGGCGCGCGATTGCCCCGTAATGCAGGTGCGGGAGGCGGACGTCGCGGCTGAACGTTTCGGTGCCTGTGACGATGCGACGCACGTGTACCGGCTCGGCGGGGCGGCCGACGATAGAGAGTTCATCTGCCCGTCGTTCGCTCAGGAGTTCCAGAGCATCATCCTGGGGCACCGTTGCGACGGATGACTCCCCAGCCCACAGCAGCTGCTGATAGCGGATCGGGAGCCCGGAAGGAAGAACGAATCCACCTTCCGGTCCGGTGCCGACCTGTCTCAGGTCGATGTCGAAACGTTGCGCCGCGCGTTGGCGCAGCGTTTCCCGCAGGCACGCTGCAGACCGCGCGGTGAGGGTCAGATAGTTTTCCATGCTCTGGCTGCCCACGGTCATCTGGCAGGGCGCCATCAGGCCGGTGTCCTGGTAGTGACAGTCGATCGCGGCAAGCGGCAGGCGCAACTCTTCGGCCACGACCTGCGACAGGCCGGTGCTGATGCCCTGTCCGAGCTCTGCGCGCGGCAGCAGGAAGCGCACGCTGCCATCGGGTCGGAGCTGCACCCAGGTCCATGCGTCCGCGGCCGTCGATTCGCCAAAGGTCGGCAGCGCTGGCAGCAGTGAACAACCGGATACGCCAATCGTGGTCAAGCCGCCCGCGACCCAACCGGAGCGGACCAGGAACCGGCGCCGCGATCCGTTCACGACGCCTCCCGAGCGAGTTCGGCGGCTCGCAGCACGGCTTTGCGGATTCGCGGGTAAGTCCCGCAGCGGCAGAGATTGCCGCTCATCGAGGCGGTTACGTCGCTGGCTGATGGCTGCGCGTTGGCGTTGAGGAGGCTTGCGGCCGTCATCATCTGGCCGGGTTGGCAGTAACCACACTGGGGCACGGCGTGTTCAATCCAGGCCTGCTGCACGGGATGCAGCCGGTCACCGTCGGCCAGGCCTTCAATCGTCGTGATGCGGGCACCCACGGCTGTCCGCGCGGGGAGCAGGCAGGACCTTGTGGCTGTTCCATCGAGATGGACCGTGCAGGCGCCACAGAAACCCTTGCCGCAGCCGAACTTGGTGCCGGTCATCCCGAGCAGGTCTCTCAGTACCGTCAGGAGTGGTTCGCCCTGCCACTCGACCGGAATGTCGTAGGCGGCGCCATTGATGGTGAGGTGCATGGGTTGTTGCTCCGAAGTGACTGGACTTCAGGCAAGTCTGGGGATTACGAAACGTCTGGTATTGAATAATCGCGCCAGCAACGGCCGGAGGATCGATCGCGGCGGTGGCGTCTGGACCCGGCGCCCGCTCAGGAGGCCGCTGCGATCTCGGCGAACTTCGCCGGCGACATGTTGAAGCGCAGCTTGAAGTCGCGGCTGAAGTGCGCCTGATCGGCAAAACCGCAGGCATAACCCGCTTCGGCCAGCTTGCAGCGCTGCCCGGAGAGCAGGACCGCCGACTGCTCCGCGCGAACCGTTCGCAGGACCTGCTGAAAGGTTGTGCCCTCTCTGGCCAGCACCCGCTGCAGGGATCTGGGCGAGGTCCCGAACGCGGCAGCGGCGCCGGCACGACGCCAGCTGCGTCCGAGATCGTTGCCGATGAGCAGCGACAGCCGCTCGGCAGTGGAGGTCCCGCGCCGCTGCCTGTCTGCGGCAGGCGGCGCCTGCTCAAAGGCTTGCCAGCTGAAGTACCAGGTCGATGTCTCGGCCGGTGCTTCCGCAATACCGGTAGCAACGTCAGCATCGATGAAGCGTGTCTCTGCTGGGCCGATGGCGAGCGTAAGACCACGGCACCCGATCGCCTTCAGGAGTGCGGCGAGGAGACCGGCAACGACCAGGTCTTCGCCTGCCGATGGCGAAGCGCCGCGCGTCGAGTAGTGTTCGAGAATCATTGAACGCTCGCCCTGGGCCAGAATCCGCACGCGGTGTTTGCCGTGGTAGTAGCGCTCGAGGCGTTGCCAGCGGCTCAGCAGTTCTGCCGAGCTGTCGGCGCGCCGCAGGACGGCGACCGTCGGATCAGCCTCGACGCACCGGATGCCCTCGCCAACGGCGATGACGGCCGCCGCACCCAGCGTGGCCAGGGCATCACCGAGCAGGCGAGCTTTTGCCGACCGCTCCGTTTTGCCTTCGAAGCGCATCGACGGTCGAACGGGCATTCCGACCTGCTCGAGCCTCGAGGCAATCAGGTCATAGAGCGCTGTGCTGGCAAAGTCGTCCATCGCCGGACCCTAGCCCAGCCAGCGGGAGCGCGTGTGAATCTGTGGCTCCGCTAGAGGTCCTCGAAGGAGCCGCCGCGGCCTTTGCCGCCTTTGAAGCGCGTCGCCCCCTCGCGGGTCTCGCCGCTGGCGAAGGTGTTCCGTCCGAGCGCGTTCTCCTGCGCCATCGCCGCATCGAAGTCCAGACCCCACTGGTCCATGGCAGAGCGTCGGTCGTTGCGCATGCACTGCTGCGGGAACTGGGTCAGCGTTTGGGCAAGCTCGATGGCAGCGGCGCGGCCTGTACCGCTCGGGACGACCCGATTGGCCAGCCCCATGAGCTTTGCCTCGTCAGCGGCTACCGGTCGCCCGGTCAGAATCAGGTCCATCGCGTTCGACTGGCCGATCAGCCGTGGCAGCCGGACGGTACCGCCATCGACCAGCGGTACGCCCCAGCGACGGCAGAAGACACCGAAGATGGCGTCTTCTTCGACAACTCGGAGGTCGCACCAGATCGCCAGCTCCAGGCCGCCCGCGACCGCATGACCGGCGACCGCAGCGATCACCGGCTTGGAGAGCCGCAGGTAGCTCGGTCCCATCGGACCATTGGCGGCATCCCGATCAAGCGGGCCCTCGAGTCTCGGGAAGGTTGCAAACTTGCCTTCGCTCACGGCTTTGAGGTCAGCGCCCGCACAGAAGGTGCCGTTGGCCCCTTCGAGGACAGCAACCTTCAGGGCGTCATCGGCATCGAACTCGAGAAAGATTGCGGCCAGCCGATCGGCGGTCGGCGAGTCCACCGCGTTCCGCGCGGCCGGGCGATTGATGGTGACGACGAGCACGTCGTCCAGGCGCTCGGTCAGTACGAGGTCTGATGGTTGATTCATGGCTGGGGTCCCTCGGGTTCGTCAGGCTTGCCGGACCCGCCGGCGAAGCGGGCGGCGCCGGTTTGCGCGGTGCCGGATTCAAAGTTTCTGATGCCAAGGCGATACTCGTTGAGCTGCCCCTGTTCGCTGGTGAGATCGAGGCTCTCCAGCAACGCGAGACGATCGCTCACCACGCAGTCCCAGGGGTAGGCGGCGATCTCATGCGCCAGTGCGGTTGCTGCTGCCAGCGCTTCGCCCTCTGCCACGAGCCGATTCGCGAGCCCCATGTCCCAGGCTTCCTCCGCGGTGACCGGTCGGCCGGTCAGCACAAGGTCCATGGCCCGCGATAGGCCGATGAGCCGCGGCAGGTTCACGGTGACGCCGCCAAGCATTGGGACGCCGAACCGGCGATCGAACATGCCGAAGGTCGCGGAGCGTTCGACGACCCGCAGATCACACCAGAGCGCGAGCGCCATGCCGCCGGCGACGGCGTAACCGGCGACCGCAGCAATGACGGGTTTGCGCAGCCGTAGGCGGATCGGACCCAGCGGTGAGTCCCCGGTTTCGCTGAAGCGCAGGCTGTCTCCGGCCGCTATCGCCTTGAGATCAGCGCCGGCACCGAATTGGCCGCCGGCGCCGCAGAGCACGGCAACTCGGGCTGCGCTGTCCTCGTCGAAAGCTCGAAAGGCAGCCGCGACCGCCGCAGCGGTTTCCCGATCGATTGCGTTGCGAACGTTGGCCCGGTTGATGGTCACGATTGTCACCGGGCCGTCATGGTCGATCAGAACTTTTTCCGTCATGTGATCCGCTGCGGCCTAATTTACGACGCGAGCTTTTATTATGGAACGATCATTCCATAATCTGCAAAGGCCTATTGACTGGGATGTTCGGTTCGCGCGGAGTCACGGGCGGTTTGACGCTATTGAAAGATGCATTACCGCAGCAAGTTCGGCAAGGCACAACTCCGTATGGGCGGTTGCGCGGGGCGGCGCGCATGATGGTGATCCACTAAGCGGGATCGATCATGAGCCAGCTTACCCCCGCCTGGGCGCCGGGCAGCGCAACGCTACGAGCGACCGGGCTCACCAAAATCTACCGCACCGGCGAAGTCGAGGTTGTGGCCCTGCGCGAGGTCGACGTTGCGCTGTACGCCGGCGAGATGATCGTGCTGCTGAGGCCGTCCGGCAGCGGCAAGTCGACGTTGCTCAACATTCTCGGCGGTCTCGATGCGCCGACCAGCGGGCACGTGTACTTCCACGATACGGAGACCACGGCAACGGACGAAGCGGAGCTGACCCGTTACCGGCGCGATTACGTGGGCTTCGTCTTTCAGTTCTATAACCTGATTGCCAGCCTGACCGCGCGCGAAAACGTTGCCATGGCCACCGAGATCGCGGACAACCCGCTTGACCCGGTCGCTGCGCTCAACATCGTCGGCCTTGGTCACTGCATCCATCACTTTCCGGCGTAGCTTTCTGGCGGCGAACAGCAGCGCGTGGCGATCGCCCGGGCCATCGCCAAGCAACCGGCAATCCTGCTCTGCGACGAACCGACCGGTGCGCTCGACAGCAAGACCGGCATTGTCGTGCTGGAAGCGATCGAAAAGGTCAACCGTGAGCTTGGCACCACCACGGCGATCATCACCCACAACGTGGTGACGGCCGGGATGGCAGACCGGGTGCTGTACATGGGTGACGGACGTATCGCGCGTATCGAAGCCAACGCCGGGCGGCATGCAGCTCGTGACCTCAGCTGGTAAGGCAGTGATTCATGCTCTGGACATGCAGCTGTTGCGCGACCTGTGACGCATGAAGGCACCGGCCGCCTCCATTGCGCTCGTTGTCCCCTCGGGCGTGGCGCTGCTGGTGATATCGTTGTCGACCTACGAAGCGCTCCGGGACTCTGCGGATGCGTACTACGACCGGTACCGTTTCGGCCACGTATTTGCAAACGTCAAACGCGCATCGCTGCATCTGGAACAACGTATCAAGGCCCTCGATGGCGTGCAGACCGTGGCGCTGCGCGTCTCGAAACAGGCCGTACTGGATATCGAAGCGTTTCCGGAGCCGCTCATGGGGCGGCTGGTTTCGATCCCTGAAGGGCGGCAGCCGCTGCTGAATCAGCTGGTGCTGCGGCGCGGTCGTCTGGTTGAGCCGGGGCGATCCGACGAGGTGGTGATCAATGAGTCGTTCGCCAAAGAGCACGGTCTCAAGCCCGGCGATACGCTGGCAGCCATCATTGACGACAGCAAGGCGGTGCTGTGTATCGTCGGTATCGTCATGTCGCCGGAGTTCATCTACGTCATCAAGCCGTTTGCTCTGATACCGGACAAGAAGCGCTTCGGTATTCTGTGGATGGGGCGTAAGGCGCTTGAAGCCGCCGATGACTATGCAGGTGCCTTCAATGAACTGTCGCTCACCGTTTCGCTGGGGATCGACACGCGACGGATTGTGCAGGCGCTCGATACCATGCTCGCCCCTTACGGTGCCGTCGGTGCGATTGATCGTAAAGATCATCTATCCGCCTGGTTCGTCGAGAACGAACTGCAGCAGAATCAGACGTCAGCACAGATTCTGCCGACCATCTTTCTGCTGGTTGCGGCCTTCCTCACCAGCACCGTGCTGGCCCGGTTGATTGCGACGGAGCGCGGTGAAATCGGGCTCATGAAAGCCTTCGGCTACTCGAACGTGCAGGTGGGCTGGCACTACCTGAAGCTGGTCCTGGCCATCACGGCGCTGGGCATTCTACTCTGGTGGGGGCTGGGGGCGATGCTCGGCCGGCTGAGCACCGAGAACTACATTCAGACCCTGAATTTTCCGCTGCTAATCTATCAGCCGGGTCCTGGCTCATTTCTGATCGGGGCGGTGGCCAGCATCACGGTCGCGATGCTGGCAACGGCCCGCGCAGTGCGGGGTGCTGCGCAGATGCCGCCGATCGTCGCCATGAATCCGCCGGCGCCGCCCAGCTATCAGCTGGGTACGCTGGTGCCCGGACGGGTTGCGGACGGTCTCGACGAGTCTACCCGCATCGTTTTTCGCCAGATCCGGCGCTGGCCCGGGCGCGCGTTGATCACCGTGCTGGGCTTCGCTGGTGCGCTGGCGATGATGGTGTTGTCCCTGCTGTTTTACGATGCCATCGACGAGATCGCCCAGGCTCATTTCGATGAAGTCCAACGTGAGGACGTTGCGCTCGGCTTCGGCAACCCGCAGGCAACGACCGTACTGCATGAGATCGAGCGTCTACCCGGCGTGCTGCTGGCAGAGCCGATGCGCATCGTGCCAGCGGATCTCAGCGTCGGGCACCGTCGGCACCGCGGGACACTGCACGGCCTGCCCGAAGATGCCTCGCTGGCGCGCATCTACGACTCCTACATCGGTATGCTCGCCTTTCTGAGCCTCGACGAGCTGAACGTGCTGCTCGGGGATCGTCCGGTCACGGAGTAGGTCAACGCCGCGGTTGACGAGGCCCAGCTCGACGAGCTAGCGGTGCAGCTCAAGAATCTGCCGTCCGTGTCGACGGTGGCGATCAAAGATGCGGCGATCGATAACGTCAAGGAGACCGTAGCCAGGATGCTCACCATCTTCGTCGGGTTCTTCAGCCTCTTTTCCTTTGCGCTAGGCTTCGGTGTGACCTACAACGCGCAGCGCATTGCGCTGTCCCAGCGCGGGCGTGAGCTGGCGACGTTGCGGGTGCTGGGCTACTCGCGCCATGACGCCCTATACATTCTGCTCGGAGAGACGCTGCTGCTGGTGCTGGTCGCCCTGCCGTTGGGCTGCCTGGCCGGCTGGCTGCTGACCGCGTTGTTCGTCAATACCTGTGGCTTTCAGACCGAGCTGATGCGCCAGCCGCTGGCGATCAAGCCCGCGACCTATGGCGTTGCTGTCAGCGTCATGCTGCTTGCGAGCCTTTCGTCGGGCGTGGGATGAAGTAGCGGGTGGACCGGTTGGGTCTCATCTCGGTACTGAAAACGCGGGAGTAGGGAAATCATGAGCGCACAACGCAAACGCTTGGTGTTCTGGCTGAGTCTCGCAGCGCTGGTCGCCCTCGGCCTTGCAGCCGCGTTCTGGCCCCGCGCGCTGGCGGTCGATCTGGTGATCCTCGAACTCGGGTCCATGACGCTGACCGTAGGCGACGAGGGGCGAACGAGAATCGTCGACGTGTTTGTCGTCTCGGCCCCGATAGCCGGTCGCCTGCGGCGAATCGAAGCCGAGCCGGGGGGATCGCGTGCAGGCCGCGAAGACGGTCATCGCCGATATCGAGCACACGGATCCGGCGCTGCTTGATCCGCGTACGGAGACCGAAGCGAGGGCGCAGCTGAGTGCGGCGGAATCAGCCGCCACGCTCGCGCGCGCGGAGCTCGAGAAGGCGCAGGCCGACCTGCAGTTTGCGGATTCCGAGCTGCGCCTGGCCCGCGACCTGGCGCAGAAGTGCAGAATCTCGGAGCGCGAGCTGGATGCCGCTGCCCGAGCCTTCAAAACCAGCCGTGCTGCGCTCAGCGTTGCGCAGGCCGGCGTTCAGGTCCGGCAGTTCGAGCTGGAGCGGGTGCAGGCACAGCTCATGTCCCCGGACGAGATGTCGGGCCTGCGCAGCACGTGTGACTGCGTCTCGCTCAAATCGCCGGTCGACGACCAGATCCTGCAGGTGTTGCGGGAATTGGAGGGATTCGTGGCCGCGGGGGAGAGTATCGCCGAGCTCAGTGATCCGGAACGCCTTGAGATCGTGGTCGACCTCCTGTCGACGGACGCGGTGAAGGTCACGCCAGGGCAGCGCGCCATCATCGAGAACTGGGGCGGTGTCGGCGCGCTGGCGGGGCGCGTTCGGCTGGTGGAGCCTTTCGGCTTCACCCAGGTGTCCGCGCTCGGCATCGAGGAGCAGCGGGTCAACGTCATCATCGAGCTGATCAGCCCGCGTTCGGAGTGGCGATCGCTGGGGCACGGGTTTCAGGTTGATGTGCGCATCGTGCTGTGGGAGGCCGAGCTGGCACTGAAGGTGCCCCTAACCGCGTTGTTTCCCGTCGACGGCGCCTGGGCGCTGTTTATGCAGGATCAGGGTCGGGCCCGAGTACGCCGGGTCACCATTGGCAATCAGTCGGAAAGCGAGGCCGAAGTGTTGTAAGGACTCGAGGCCGGTGACGTGGTGGTGGTCTATCCGGGAGAAAGCATCGACGACGGGACGCTCATTGTCGGCCGCTAAGACGCGAACTGGTCCGCCAGGTGGTCGATCAGGCTGCGAACCCGAGCCGTCAGGAAGCGGTTGTAGGGATAAAGGGCGTAGACGCCCGGAGCGGGATCTTCGAGCTCGGGTAACAAACGTCTCAACGTGCCGGCGGCCAGGGCAGCTTCTACCTGGTATAGCGGGCAACGGGCGATTCCCAGCCCCTGGACCGCCATCGTTGCGGTCGCAGACGGCGAGTTGACGACGAAACGGCCAGTCACCGGCACGGTGATTACCGCCGACCCCGCACCAAAGCGCCAGCGACCGGGATCGCGTTGATTGCTGTCGATGAGGCAGTCGTGGTCTTTGAGCGCGTGTGGCGAATCGGGTATACCCATCCGCGCCAGGTAGTCCGGGGCGGCACAGAGTATCGTCGGCATGGTCACGAGCCGGCGGGCCATCAGCGAGGAGTCGGCCGGAACGCCAATCCGCAGGGCCAGATCCAGCCCCTCGTCGACGAGCGAAACCGGCACGTCGGACAGCCGCAGATCCAGCTCGATCCGCGGATGCTGCTCGAGGAAGGGGGCGAGTACCGGGAGCAGGCGCAGGTTCCCGAAAGCGGTCGGCGCCGTGACGCGGATGGTGCCGGTCAGTTCGGTCTGCTGCTCCCGGACCTCGGTCTCGAGATCGTCAAGGTCGGTAAGCAACGGTCGGCACCGATCAAGATAGGCGCGGCCGACCTCCGTCAGCGCGACGCTGCGGGTCGTGCGGTTGAACAGTAGCACGCCGAGACGGGTTTCCAGGTCGGCGACCTGCTTGCTGACCATACGGGTCGAGCGCCCCAGCAGCTCGCCTGCGCGAGTGAAAGAACCCTCTCCTGCGACGGTGACGAAAGCACGCATGGTGTCGATCGTGTCCATCGCCTGATTATGAACTGTTAGGCCATAATTAATCCATTTATAGGGCAGTTATTTCCGTTTCATGGGTGAGTAGAGTTTCTGCGTGGCGGTGGTGCAGCCCCGCTAACCAAGCAAACCCAGTCAATTCGAGGAACCTGCCATGCAACTCTACGTTCATCCGCTTTCTGGCCACAGCCCGGGTGCAGCGCTGGCTGTCCGTTGCTCAGGGAGAAATCGCACGCGGTCCGGCCGCTGCCCGCTTGATTACGGTCTTCGACGCGCCCTTGGATGCCGCAGATGCGATCGCTCGAGCCCATGACGTATTGGGCCTCATCGACCGTGCCCTGGCCGACCGCCCCTGGATCGCAGCCGATCACGCGACGATCGCCGACGTCGCGCTGTACAGCTACGTCGCCCGGGCGCCGGAAGGGAACGTTTCGCTCGCGGACTACCCGAACGTTCGCAGATGGCTCGCGACTGTCGAAGCACTGCCCGGGTTTGTGCCCTTCGTTCGCACGCCGGTCGGCCTTGCCGCCTGATCCAGCCCCATCACCCACCCGAGGGAGCCCGTCATGAACACTCAGCGTGCAGAATCCCCCTGGCACGAAGGCGAACGCCAGCTGCAGGCCAGCGTTGGCGCGGAAGCGCGCATGGCGCAGTTCGGTCCTCGGGTCATCCGTGACCACATGCCGGACCAGCACCGGGCGTTCTATGCGCAGCTACCGTTTCTGGTCGTCGGTAGCGTCGATCCGGCGGGCGCACCCTGGGCGACGCTCTTCACCGGCGAGCCGGGCTTTCTGAACTCACCGGATCCGCGATCGCTCGTCGCTGCCGTGGCGAGCGACGCGACGGATCCAGCCTGGCAGGGGCTCGAGGCCGGTGCCGCCGTTGGTCTTCTTGGTATCGAGCCGCACACGCGCCGGTGTAACCGCATGAACGGTCGGGTTGGTGAGCGTGGAGCTGGCGGGCTGACCATTGAGGTCGAGCACAGCTTCGGCAACTGCCCGCAATACATTCAATCCCGGCAGGCACGGTTTCTGCCTGCCGCGGTGACGGCTGAGCAGAACGCGGTCCAGCACGGCACGGAGCTGGATGCTGAAGCACGCGCGACCATCGCCGACGCTGATACTTTGTTCGTCGCCAGCTACGTCGATGCCGATCAGGCAACTCAAACCGGTCGCCAGGTCGACGTCTCGCACCGGGGCGGAAAGCCCGGTTTCGTCCGCGTTGCGGTGGACGGTACGTTGACTGTCCCGGACTTCGCAGGGAACCTGCACTTCAACACGCTCGGCAATTTGCTGCTGAATCCGCGCGCCGGGTTGCTGTTCGTCGATTTCGAGAGCGGCGACCTGCTGCAGCTGACCGGCACGGCCCGGGTGATCCTCGACAGCCCGGATCTCGAGGCCTTCCAGGGCGCCGAACGGCTCTGGACCTTTACCCCGGAACGTTGGGTACGCCGACGCAGCGCAGCGCGCCTGCGCTTCAGCGTTGGTCAGCAATCGCCGAACAACGCGCTGACGGGTTCCTGGACGGAGGCGGCCGCACGGCTGGCCGCGCGTGAGCGGGCCGGTGCCTGGCGCCCCTTCGAGATCGTTGAAACCAGGACCGAGAGTGCCTCGGTGTGTTCGTTCTATCTGGAGCCCCGGGATGGCCACGGGGTGCTGCCCTTTCAGGCGGGCGAGCATCTGCCGGTCCGTGTCCAGCTGCCGGGCGAATTGGTGGCCAGGCAGCGCAGCTACTCGCTGTCGGCGGCACCCGCTGCCGGCCGCTATCGGATCAGCATCAAGCGTGACGGCGCGGTATCACGGTATCTCCACGCAGAGGGACGCGCGGGTCTACACATTCAAGCCGGTGCGCCCGCCGGCGCCTTCACCCTCGATGCCGCCGCGCCGCGGCCGGCAGTGTTGCTGGCAGCGGGTATCGGCATCACGCCGCTGTTGTCCATGCTGCATCACGTCGTTTACGAAGGTGCCCGTACGCGCACGCTGCGGCCGACCTGGTTGTACTACGCCAGCCGAACCGTTGCCGACCGCGCCTTTGACGCAGAGCTCGATGCGCTCGTCGCCGCAGCGGCTGGGCAGCTCCGGGTGATCCGCGTGGTCAGCCAGCCGGAGCCGGGGCGCGTCGTCGGCGTAGACTTCGACGTCGTCGGCCGCATCGACAGCAGCTTGCTCGGACAGACGCTGCCCTTTGACGATTACGACTTCTATCTCTGCGGGCCCGGCGCCTTTTCGCAGGCGCTGTACGACCAGCTGCGCGACAAGCGGGTCCCCGACGATTGGATCCATGCCGAATCTTTCGGGCCGGCGAGCCTCAAACGCCGCAGTGCTGCGAGGCTGGTGGCACCGGCATTGCCGAAGCCGGCGACGGAGCCGGTGCCGGTACGGTTCGTTGGCTCGGCGCGTGAGGCGACCTGGCAACCGGCTGCCGGAACCTTGCTCGATCTGGCAGAAGCAGAAGGTCTGGAACCGGCGTGGTCCTGTCGCGGCGGCAGCTGCGGCACCTGCCGGGTCAAGGTAGAGCAGGGGGCGGTGACCTACGAAACGCCACCGACCGCCGCCGTCGACGCGGACGAGGCACTGCTCTGCTGTGCCGTGCCTGCCGCAGGCAGAGGCGATTCCCTGACGCTGGCATTGTGATCAGGTAAAGAGCGGTGCGCCCAGCTGTAGACCGCTGCTGTTGAGCAAAGGTGGGGGCGCTTGGGTTGTCTGGCGCCTACAGCTGTCGTGAAGCTATGGGATCGGGTGGCACAAAGTGCGGGGATCGTCGTGTCCCCCAATCTGGGGATATGGCCTGTCGCCGGTGATCCCTAGGCTGGTCCTGGTTCAAGCGACAAGCGAGATAGCTGGTGAAAGCTCCCCTAAAGACCGCAGGTACCCTGGGCACGATCCTGGCGTTACTGCTGGTGAATCCTGCGGCGTACGCGCAGTGTGACAGTCGCTCCTGCACTGGGCTGTTGAAGCGGCTCTATATGAGTGACAGCCGGTTGCTGATCGGAATAGACGGCGACCTGAAGAGACTAAGCTGTAATGCGGTCAGCGATGTCTATATCGAAGCACCGCTGAGCCATCCAGCTTTCGACAGCTGGCACAGCATGCTGCTCGGCGCAATGCTGAGCAAGCGTCCGGTCAGCATCCGTATCCGCAAGGGAGAGCGGCAGGGTGAGTGCTTGGTCGGATACATCGTCCTCGACCGATTGTGACTGCAGCACTCGTCCTGACTCCGCCGGAGCGCCGCTGCATGCTCAATCCAAGATCTTGTGCTGTGTCTACGCTGATTGTTGCCGTCACGCTGGGCTGCGTAGTGATTCCTCAGCCTGTTTGCGCCGATTCGCGTTTCATCGCCATCCTTGCCCCGCTGCTCGACCGCAGTCTGGAGCCTGACAAGCCATTCCTGGAGCGGCCTCGCCTGCCCAGCGAGCAAGCTCCGGAAGAAGACCCGTTTCGGCCATCGCTGCGGCTTAACGATGGTGAGGAATACACGACCTCCCGAACCGTGATTCTTGATCACAGTATCCGTGCGGAAGCTGATGAATACAGAGCAGCGCAGGACAGTTCGATTGAGGATTCCCCCTGGCTGCCGTATCTGCGGCGTCCATCTTTCACGCTGGCTCCGGGCAATGGGTTGAAACAGGTCCGGTTCCAGGTGAGGAATTCGGTGACCGGAGCGCAATCCGCAATCGCCAGTGACGACATCACCCTACAGAACCCCAGGTTGCTCAGTGCTTCCATCAACAATGGTGCGGAGCTTGCCCAGTCGGATCGTGTAACGCTGAGCGCGACGATTGAAGGGTTAGCGACGCATTATCGGGTCAGTGAATCCAGCCATTTTGGTGATACCTCGTGGCAACCCTGGGGTGCTGATATCGAGTTTCGGCTAAGCAACTATGCGCTCGGCAACAAAACCGTCTACCTGCAGGCGCGCAACGGCGGCGAGTTGTCGAACGTCGTGAGCGATTCGATCCGGTTCGACGCCAACACCGAGTATGTCGTGTCTGCTGTTGATGCCTTCGAACATGCCCGCGTGCGAGGTTTCACCTTCTCTGGCTATCCCGATCCGCAGTCGCCGATCATCGCCTGTTCTTTCCGAAACAGCAGCGGCTACTTGGCAACGCTCGTCGGGCTCGGCACAACGGACGTTACAGTGAACCCCCCGGCCATTGTCACCTGTCGCTTTGATCTCTTTCACGATCGGCAGCTGAACCCGCCCTGGCGGGTCGTGTCGGCGTTGTTTGTGTCCCCTTCTGCCTGGGAATGGGTTGATCCAGTGACACCCGAAAGCCCGGACGCCAGCTTCTCAGTACGGGTGACCAAAGGGCTCAGCGCTTTCGTCGCAGATGGCCGATTGTATGAACTGAGGCTGTTAGGACCTCCGAATTCTGACTGGCGAGCCGCGTTTGACTGATTGCCTTGCAGGGTATTGACTCAGCCCGCCGACGCCACGCCTTCCATGCGATCCTCGAGTTCGTCGCTGGCCTGAGCCAGTGCCTCCAGGGTGGCTTCGTCCGGCGTCCAGTAGTTGCGCTCGTGCGCTTCCATGAGCCGGCTTGCCAGGCGAGCGGACGCTTTCGGGTTCAGTGCCGCAAGGCGGTTGCGCATGCTTTCGTCGAGCACGAAGGTTTCCGTCATGCGCTGGTAGATCCAGGGCTCGACGTCCCCGGTCGTCGCCGACCATCCGAGCGTGTTGGTGAGCTGTGCCTCGATCTGTCGCACGCCTTCGTGGCCATGATCCAGCATGCCTTCGAACCACTTTGGATTCAGCGTTCGCGTTCGGGTTTCCAGGGCAACCTGTTCCGCTAACGACCGGACCTTACCTTCGCCCCGGGTCTGGTCACCGATGTAGGTCGGGGCGGTTTCCCCTTTGGCCCGACGGACCGCGCGCCCGATGCCACCCAGGGTGTCGAAGTAGTGATCGATGGTGGTGACGCCGAGCTCGACGGATTCCAGATTCTGATAGGTCAGGTCCACTCTGCCGAGCACGCCTTCGAGTACGTCAGGCCGCGCACTGGCGGCACCGTCGCGGCCGTAGGCGAAGCATTTGCGGGTGGTGTAGGCGTCCGCCAGCTCTTCTTCCTCTCCCCAGCTGCCGCTGTCGATCAGCAGATTGACGTTAGCGCCGTAGGCACCGTCGGCGTTGGAAAACACGCGCAGCGCGGCGGTGTCCAGATCGCAGCCGCTCTGCGCAGCTTGCGCCAGCGCGTTTGCACGAATGAAGTTCTGTTCTGCCGGTTCCTCGGCAGTGGCGGCAAGCCAGGCGGCCTCTGCCAACAGGCGAGTCTGCAGGGGGAGCAGGTCGCGGAAGATCCCGGACAGCGTGACCAGGACATCGATCCGCGGGCGTCCCAGCTCTTCGAGCGGCACCAGCTCAGCGCCGCACACCCGGCCGTAGCCGTCGAAGCGGGGGCGGGCCCCCATCAGCGCCAGCGCCTGGGCCAGCGGACCACCTTCTGACTTCAGGTTGTCCGCACCCCAGAGCACCATCGCGATGGTTCTGGGGAATCCCGAACCGTCGGCCATGTGGGTATCGAGCAGGCGCTGGGCCTGCCGGGCCCCGTCGATCATGGCAAAGCTCGACGGTATGCGGAACGGGTCAAAGCCATGCACGTTGCGGCCGGTCGGCAGCACCTCCGGCGTGCGCACGATGTCGCCGCCAGGCGCAGGCCGTACGAAGCGTCCGTCGAGGGCGCCGAGGAGTCCGGGGAGTTCGGTGTCACGGCTGAGCAGCTGGTTGGTGTCCGCCAGGCGCTGCACGGCTGCCGGCTCGATACCCTGCGCCCGCGCGAAAGCGGCGGGCTCGGCGCCCTGCGCCAACGCGACGAGCGAGTCGCGATTGAGCTCAGTGCCGAGGGTGGTTTCCGCCATCGCCGACAGCATGTCGATGCGCTCTTCTTCAGCGAGGGGTTCGCCGACGACATGCAGCCCATGTGGAATCAGCTCGTATTCGATCTCCAGCACGCGTGCGACGAGGGTCTGCGCTTCGGCCTCCGGATTGCGCCACTGCGGTTCGGCCTGGGCCAGATCGACCGCCGCAGCCTGAGCCTGGATCAGCTCCAGCAGCTGCGTGCGTTCCTCTGTTGCTTCCGGTGCCGCCGCGCGAAAGCGTTGCAGCGACGTTTTCAGCTCCGTGAGCCCCTGATAGAGCCCCGCGTTCGCCAATGGCGGCGTCAGGTAGCTGATGAGCGTAGCGTTCGATCGGCGCTTTGCCAGCGCACCTTCCGACGGGTTGTTGGCCGCGTAGAGGTAAAAGTTGGGCAGGTCGCCGATCAGCCGGTCCGGCCAGTCCGCGCCACTCAGCCCGGTTTGCTTGCCGGGCATGAATTCGAGCGCGCCATGGGTGCCGAAATGCAGCACCGCATGGGCATCGAAATCCTCGCGCACCCATCGGTAGTAGGCACTGAAGGCGTGGGTTGGGGCAAATCCCTTCTCGAACAGGAGGCGCATCGGATCGCCCTCGTAGCCGAAGCCGGGCTGGATGCCAACAAATACGTTGCCGAACCTTTCGCCCAGCACGTAGATCTGGCCACCGTTGGTGAGCTGGCGGCCAGGGGCGGGTCCCCACTGGCTTTCGATGGCATCGAGATGCCGCTCCCGCAGCACGTGTTCCGAGCTGTCGATCTGCGCATGGACGTTGGCATCCTGGCCGAGCTGCGCCGCGTTGCCGCCCAGGATCCGGTCCCGCAGCGCGTCGACGCTCTCCGGTACGGTGACGGCGTAGCCGGCATCGCGAAGCGCCGTGAGCGTGTTGAACAGCGACTCGAAGACCGAGAGGTAGGCGGCGGTCCCGGTGGCGCCGGCATTGGGCGGGAAGTTGAACAGCGTGATGGCGATACGCCGCTCTGCGCGCTCGGTACGCTTCAGCCGCACGATCTTGCTGACCCGGGCGGCGAGCTGTTCGGCACGCTCGCTGCAGGCCATCATGTCCTTGGTGGTACCGCCGTCACCAAATTCGCAACTGCGTTCGCAGCCTTCGCAGTGGCCGGAGCGCGAGCCCGAACGGCCGCCGAATACGGCTGGACCGGTCGCGCCATCGATTTCCGGGATGGCGACCATGATCGTAGCTTCGATCGGTGACAGGCCGCGGCCATCGCGGTTCCATTCCTCCAGCAGCTGAAACTCCAGCGCGTGCGCGGCGACGTAGGGCACGTCGAGCCGGGCCAGGATTTCTTCCGCCGCCGCCGTATCGTTATAGGCTGGGCCGCCAACCAGCGAGAAACCGGTCAGCGAAACGACCGCGTCGACCGTCGCGTGCTCATCGCGCATGAAGAAGCGCTCGATCGCTGGGCGCTGATCCAGGCCGCTCGCAAAGACGGGCACCACCTTCAGGCCGGCTGCTTCAAAGGCCGCGATGGCGCCGTCATAGTGCCGCGCGTCGTTGGCCAGCACGTAGGAGCGCAGCAACAGCAGGCCGACCGTGCCCCGGGCGGCGTCGTGCGCGGGCAACTCGGCGATCGACTCGGTCACGCGGCCCTTGATCCGCGGGTGATAGATGCCAACCTCCGGGTAGTCGACCGGCGGCGGGACATCGCGCGTGCTGCTGCCGGTCAGGTAGCGGGTGACCAGCAGCTGCAGCATGCTGGCGACGTTCTCATCGGAGCCGGACAGCCAGTACTGCATCGTCAGAAAATAGATCCGCAGATCCTGCGCCGTCCCGGGAATGAACCTGAGCAGCTTCGGCAGCCGGCGCAGCATCGCCATTTGCCCCGCCCCGGAATCGGGCTTGGCGGCTTCCGTTATCGGTTTGCCGCGGAGCTTTTTCAGCAGGGCCATCGGACCGCTCGCTTCAGCGCTCATATCCAGCTTGCCCATGCTGGTCAGCTTGACGATCTCGGTGCAGGAGACGCAGCAGAGCATGGCGGCGCAGTGCTCACGGCGGGCTTTGAGCGCCGGGAGAATGGCCTGCACCTGCTCGTCGATGAACATCATGCAGCACACCACGATGTCGGCTTCGGCAACGGCGTTCCTGGCTGCGTCGAGGGCGTCCGGATTGGCCGACCATTCGGAGCCTGCATGGAGCGACACGGACAGGCCCGGCAGGCAGGCGGAGAGGGACTGCTGTGCCCGCGCCACCGAGGCGGACAGGTGCCGGTCGAGCGTGATGATCGCGACGCGTAGCTGCTCGGGCAGCGAACCTGACTGATCGTCCTCCTGCATACCCCCACCTTGTCTTTCGCTCGCGGTCCGGGGCGGGCGCCCGATCGGCTGCGGCGTGGGGCGCGAAAGCGCGAGTACCGGCTTCCTCCCCCGAGGGTTCCAATATCGGTGGCTTGGCGCTGAGTGTCAACTTAGGCTGACACTTTGCAAGATCTCAACGTTGACGCAGAAGCCATCTGGCCGTCATGGATTAGAAACTGGTGCCGGAGCGCCGGCTGGACCGAACAGCGCCGCATAGGTGGCTCGGCCCCTGAAGTGTTCATCGCCGGCGATTTCCGCCGCCGTTCGCCCACGGCTGTCCTCGATGTCCGGTTGCGCACCGTAGACGGCGAGCACGCGGAGCAGGGCGCCTAGCGCGTGGTCCTCTGCGGTGTCCAGGACCCGGTGCAGCGGGGTCTGTCCACGGGCGTCGTGTACGTTGGCGTCGCCGGTGTAGTCCAGCGCTACGCGAAGCGCAGCGGGATCGCCGCTGCCGGCGGCAGCCAGTGCCAGCGGCTCACCGTCGAGGTTCGGGGCGTGCGGGTCGGCACCGCCAGCGATCAGCTGCCGCATGATCGATGCTGAGCCCTGGGCGGCGGCAAGCTCGAGCGGGCTTGCTGCGGGAAACTCGTAGCTGCCAGCTCTGAAATTGCTTTCATAGCGCCAGCGCACCGTGGACTTCGCGGTCCGGGCGGCGACGTCCGCCCCGGCAGTCAGCAGTTGGGCAACCAGGGCCGGCTGCTGTGCCAGCACGGCAGCATGCAGTACCTGCCGGCCGTTACGATCGTAGGCTTCGAAATTCGCGCCGAGCGCTATGAGGTCGGCGGCGAACGCATAGTTCTGCTGATACATCGCGAGCTGCAGCAAGCTGGTGCCGTCTGCAGCCCGCTGTCCCGGATCGCCGCTTGCCGCCAGCGCGCGGCGCGCCATTCGGGCGCTGCCGCTCTTGACCGCGAACATGGTGACCGAGAACCCACCCTGGGTCCGGCGCCGCGGATCGGCACCCGCGGCCAGCAGGCGCTCGAACACGTCGATGCGCCTGTATGCGGCAGCCCACATCAGGGCCGTTTGCCCCCTCTGGTCCGAGGCGTCTACGGGGGCACCGGCCGTCAACATGCGATCCACAATCGCGAGCGGCGCGCGGCCCGCGCAGGCGGCCAGCACCGGCAGTTGCTCGGGTCCCCTTATCCGGACGTCGACCTGTGCGTCGAGCAGCATGTTAAGGATCATTGGCTCCGGGTGCAGGCAGGCGACGAACAGTGGGCGGAAGTCGTTGGCGGCAGCCACCGGGTCGTCAACGGCCGCCCGGTGCCGTAGCAGTAGCTCTACGGCTCGACGGTCCTGCATGTCGACCGCCCAGCTGAGCGGCACGGAACCGTCGGCGAGCCGGGCATTGGCATCGGCGCCCCGGCGCAGCAGTGCCTCGAGCTGGACGTGATCGCTGTTGCGAAGTGCGCTCAGCAACGCGGCAGGGGATGGCTGGCCGGCCAGCGCCAGAGCTGTTGTCGCCATCGTCAGGATGGCGCTCAACCCTTGCAGTAGCTTCAGCATCTAGCCCGCCCGGGTTGCGGACATGAGCTGCGGCAGTGACGCCGTGCTGTCCCCGAAGCGGTCGGTATCGATGCCGAGCCGCTGAATCAGGGTCAGCAGCAGATTGCTCATCGGGGTGTGCTGTGGCAACGCGTGGTGTTGGCCACCGGGGATGCCACCACCGGCGATCAGGGCTGGCAGATCCATGCAATCGTGCTCGTTCGGTTCGCCGAGGCTGGCGCCGGCCAGCACCAGCGTGGAGTCGAGCAGCGTGCCGTCCCCGTCCGGCGTGCTGTCGAGCTTGCGCAGCAGATAGCCGAACTGTTCCAGATGGAAGCGGCTGATTCGAATGAGCTTCTCGATCTTCTGCGGATCGCCACCATGGTGGCTGAGGCTGTGGTGCGAATCCGGCACGCCAACCTCGGGATAGGCGCGATTGCTCAGCTCGCGGCCAAGCATGAAGGTCGCCACCCGGGTCAGGTCGGCCTGCAGAGCCAGCACCTCGAGGTCCACCATCAGCTCGACATGGGTGCGGAAATCCTGAGGCACGCCTGCTGGCAGAACGATCTCGTCAGCCACCCAGCCGAGATCCTGCTCGCTGAGCTTCTGAATGCGCTGCTCAACTTCCCGGACCGCGGTCAGGTACTCATCGAGCTTGCGACGATCGTCACTCGACAGGGTACCGGCTAAGCGCTGCGCATCGCTGCGGACGAAATCGAGAATGCTCCGGCGACGGCTGAACAGCAGTGCCCGCGAGCGCTCATCGATCGCCGTGCTGTCTCCGAACAGCCGCTCGAAGACCTCCCGCGGGTTCACCGTTACCGGCAGAGCCTGCGTTGGGCTGCGCCAGGACAGCGTGTTGGTGTAGGTGCAGCTGAACCCAATGTCGCAGCTGCCAAGCAGGCTTGATGGTTCGATGCCGAGCTCGAGCGACGGGAAGGCGACAGTTCTGCCGAGCTCCGCTGCGACCAGCTGGTCCATGGACACACCGCAGTAGAGATCTGAGCCTTCAGTCGGTTTCGGATGTGCACCGGTGAGAAAGGCCGCGCAGCTGCGCCCATGGGCGCCACCAGGATCGCCGAGGGCCTGCGCGTTGTGGTGTGCCAGGCCGGTGACCACGCTGAACTGCTGCCGCAGCGGCAGCAGCGGTTCGAGAATCGGCGACGCCGGATAGCCGGCTCCCGCCTTACCCGGACGGAAGCTGTCCATGCGCATACCGTTCGGCAGGTAGAACACGCTGAGGCGCTTTGGCGGCGTGGGAAGCAGGTCCGCCCGCGCGTGCCTGACGAGGGAAGGCAGCAGCGGTAGGGCAATGCTCAAGCCGGTGCCGCGCAGCACGGCCCGACGACTGATACCTGGGGAACGGGTCATGACGCTTGCGCCCGGCGGTGATTGAACGCGTAGCTCCGAATGATGCCGAGCAGGATGCTGCGTACGCGATAGTCGTTGCGCGCGGCGCCCGCCGCGATGGCGCGTACCGCTGGCCGGTCATGCGCCTCCAGCCCGCGACCGAGCGCGTAGGTCATCAGGTGCTCGACGAAGGCGCGGGCGAACTGATCGCTGCGCTCCAGCAGCACCTGTTGCAGCCCGGCCAGGCCGCTGAACGACGTGCCGTCTGGCAGAGCGGTCCGAACGTCGATGGGTCGTCCGGCATCCTCCGTGCGGTAGGCCCCGATCGCATCGTAGCGCTCCAGCGCCAGGCCCAACGGATCCATTCGCGCATGACAGGAGGCGCAGGCCGGTTCGGCGCGATGCAGCTCGAGCTGCTCCCGAGCGTTGAGCGCGCGGCCGGCCTGTTCCGCCACCAGGGCGGGGACGTCCTCTGGCGGCGGCGGAGGCGGGGCGGCCAGCAGCGCGTCCAGGATCCACTGACCGCGCCGCACGACGGAGGTCTGATTGCCATAGGACGTCAGGGTCAGGAGGCTGGCCTGCCCGAGCAGGCCGCCGCGCCGTGCTGTCGCAGGCAGCGGGACGCGGCGGACGGCGGGGCCGTAAACACCCTCGATGCCGTAGTGTCTGGCAAGGCGCTCGTTGAGATAGGTGTGGTCTGCCCGGATGAAATCGAGCAGGCTGCGATCCTCGCGGATGATGGCCGCGAAAAACTGCTCGGTTTCAGCGCGCATGGCGCTGCGCAGCGGTTGGTCGAAGGCGGGGTAGGCTTCGACATCGGCCCGGTGGTAGTCGAGGTTGCGCAGGAACAGCCACTGGCCGGCGAAGTTCTCAGTCAACGCCCGGGCCCGGTCATCGCTCAGCATGCGCTCGACCTGCCTGTCGAGCGTCTGCGGTTCCCGCAGCCGGTTAGCGATCGCAAGCTGCAGCAGCTCCTCGTCTGGCACGCTGCTCCAGAGAAACAGTGCCAGGCGTGTGGCGAAGGCTAGATCGCTGATGCGGTGAACGGTGCCCGGCGCGGTGCCGGCCGGGGCTTCTTCGATGGCGAACAGAAAGCTCGGCGACACCAGCAGCGCCTGGACGGCCGCCGCCATCGCGGTTCTGAAGGTCGCCGCCTCGCGGGCTGCCAGGAACACCGCAAGTAGGGGCTCGACATCCTGATCCGTCACCGCGCGTCGGTACGCGCGGCGCGCCAGCGGGGTGAGCGTGGCGCGCGCGCAGGCCAGTTCCGCGGCACGGGACGCAGGCCTGCAGTCGAGGAGCGTGAACGGCGTCTGCTGCTGCCGGTGCCGCGTGTGTGTTCCCGTAACCGGCTGCGACTCAGCCGATGGAAAGGGGCCCTCGATGTCGATCTGCAGCAGATCGCGGGGAAAGTTCTTCTGCGCAAAGCGCGGCGACAGATGATAGGAAGGCACCTGCGTCGATCCGACGCGGGCGCCATCGACGACGAAGTCGAGGGTCAGCAACCGTGGCGGCGAAGTCGGCAGGGGCACGATGTCGGTTGTGTTGCGCAGCGTTTGCACGGTCTCATCGAGGGCAAGCTGGCGTCGGAAACTCATGCCAACCGTATGTGATCCGGCCTCGAGCGGCACCCGCCACGCATAGCGATTTTCCTCCAGCCGATCCACCTCGTTGTTGGTGTTGGCGTTCAGGTAGCCGCTGATCACGTAGTCCCCGGCATGCGATGCGAAGTAGTCGAACGCGGCGCCACCGCGGGAATCGATCGGCAACTCGCCGCTCGCCCGGACGTTGTAGGCGGGAATCCCCTGGTTGAGGATCGAACCGTCCTTGGGCAGCTGGAAGCTGGTCAGCACCGGAATGGCAGGGCCGGCGCCAAGCGCCAGCCGGCTGGCGCGGCCGGCAACGCTGAAGTAGCGATCCATCAGCGTGGTCGATACGCTCAGCACGTCGGCAATGTTGTCGAAGCCGTAGCCGGAATCGTCCGCCGGCAGGCGGTCTTCGAGCCCGATGTCCACTTCAAGCAGGTCGCGCACGGCGTTCGCGTACTCTGCTCGGTTGAGGCGTCGCAGGGTCGATCTGCCGGGATCCGGATGCGCCGCACCGTAGCTGTCCAGCTGGGTCTCGAGCCACAGCGAGAAGCCCCTGCGTTCCGCTGCTGACGGCTGCTTCTTCCGCTCCGGCGGGGGCATCGCGCTGTCCTGCGTCTGGCGCAGTATCTTCTCCCACGCCGACAGGTTCGCGCCGCGTGCGATCTCTGCCGCATCGACGTCGACCAGCGCCCAGTAGCCGGCGAAGCGCTCCTCGTTATGGCACCGCTCGCAGTAGCGATCGAGAAAGGCGTGGGCTGCCGCGGCGTTGTCGACCGTGGTGCCCGTCTCCGGGGTTGGCACTGGTACGGGTTCGCTGAAGCCCGGTGAGGGGGCCGTCAGTGCGAACAGCGCGAGCGCGCAACGAGCGACGATCTGGCCCGCAGCAATGGTCCGTCGCCTCATTGCTCGAAACGCCTGGTGCTGGCCGAAGGAAAGCAGACAGTCATGCGCTTTGCCGGGCAATATCCGTGCCGCCGGCAGGCCCGATGACTTGCTCCGAAGCAGCGCTGCAAAGATCGGTAACCCGTTGATTTACGGTGTTCTGATTCCTGCAGAGAGTGTGCGGAAGCCGAGCTGGCGACGGGCGCACCGGTGCCCGGTAGCTGCTGTGCCCCAACGCGGTGCGGCCGGTCCACTGGCCGGGATGCCAGGGTGGCGGCGTGCTAACCGGTTCTGGCTGGTGCCGGTGCGATTTTCCATCGGCGCTGGGCACCGGTTGCCGTCACTCTGAGGCTGGTCGGCACTGATCAAGAATGTAACGGCCCGTCATCAGATCCAGGTGGGCACCACCACCGTTTTTAAACAGGGTGATGTCATCGAGCTCGCGGGTGAACGCAGCCAGGTCATAGAAGTCGGCGACGATCTGCTCGCGCTTGAGCGTGCCTGCTGCCAGCGGGATCTTCAGTTCGCCAATGTGATCGAGCGTCGTCTCGACGCTGTCGACGAAAATGCGGGCGCGGTTGAGGGCCGTGTCGTCGGTCTCGCGCATGTCCGGGCGGTAGGCACCGATCAGATCCACATGCTGGCCCGGGCGCAGCCAGTCGCCGCGCAGCAGCGGGGTCGTAGTCATGGTCGCGCTGCTGACGATGTCTGCAGCGGTGACCGCTGCCTCCAGATCATCAGCAACGCTAACTCCTGGATGCGCGGCTGCGAGCTGCTGCGCCCGCGCGGGGGTCCGGTTCCAGAGCGTGATCCTGGCGGCAGGAAACCCGGCGCCGTAAGCGTCGATCAGACTGTCCGCCACGCTGCCGGCACCAAGAATCAGAATCCGCCTGGCGGCTGGATCTGCCAGGCGGAGTGCGGCGAGCAGGCTGTCGCCCGCCGTCTTCCAGCGGGTGACCAGGTGGAAGTCGATGATGGCTTCCAGGGTACCGGTAGCGTCGTTCAGCAGGTTGACCGCGCCGTGTACCCCGGGCAGCCCCTGCTGCTGATTGCCGGGAAACACCGTTGCCACCTTCACGGCGAGGCCCAGACCGTCGATCCATGCCGAGCGGTTCAGCAGCGTGTCCGCACCCCGATACAGGAAGCTGTCGACGATCTGTGCCCGAGGCAACTGATGCCCCTGCTCGAGGGCTGCAACCAGCGCCAGCCAGTCCAGCTTGCCTTCGGCATCCTCGAAGCCGATCTGTGGTGCCGTACTCATAGGCCGGGTAGTGTCCCATACTTGGCGCGCAGCAACCGCGCTTGAACAATGGGAGAAAAGCGGTGTTGAAGCACTTGATTGCGCTGGGCCTGGTTCTGTTTGCCAGCGTGGCCTGCGGGGCGGCGCAGCTGCCCTTTACGGTGACCGAAGTCACCCGCTTCGATGAACCCTGGGCCATGGCGTTTCTGCCCGATGGCCGCCTGCTGGTCACTGAGCAGAAAGGCAATCTGCTGATTGTCGACGCCGACGGCACCAGGTCCCGCCCGATTCGCGGCGTACCGGATGTCGACTATGGCGGGCAGGGCGGGTTGGGCGATGTCGTGCTGCATCCGGCGTTTGCCGACAACGGATTGATCTACCTCAGCTACGCCGAGGCTGGCAGAGCGGGCACGCGCGGCGCTGCCGTCGCCCGCGGCCGGCTTGTGGTCACCGATCGCGGTGGCCGTCTGGAAGGCGTTGAGGTGATCTGGCGCCAGTATCCGAAGGTGCTCGGCAAGGGACACTACGGGCATCGACTGTTGTTCGATGACGACGGCTTGCTGTGGATTTCGTCCGGGGAGCGGCAGAAGTTCACGCCTGCTCAGGACATGCAGTCCAACCTCGGCAAGCTGGTACGCCTGAACGACGACGGCTCAATACCGGCGGACAACCCGTTCGTCGACTACCGCGCCGACGACGCGCGCGTTGACGATGACGGGGTCTATGGGCAGATCTGGTCGCTGGGCCACCGAAACCCGTTGGGGCTTGCGTTCGATGGTGGTGGGGCGCTCTGGTGCATCGAGATGGGACCTGCGGGCGGCGATGAGCTGAACCGGATCGAACGGGGTGCCAACTACGGATACCCGGTGGTGTCGAACGGTGATCACTACGATGGCCGCGAGATTCCCGACCACGATACCGCGCCGCAGTTCAACGCACCCAAGCTCTGGTGGACCCCGGTCATCTCGCCTGGAGATCTGATGTTCTACGGTGGGGACCTGTTCCCGGAGTGGCGCGGCAGCGCTTTTGTTGCCGGCCTGTCTTCGCAGGCGCTGGTGCGCATCACCATCGCGGGTGAGGCGGCCGAGGAAGCCGAACGCTTCCCCATGGGTGCACGTATCCGCAGCGTCGCCGAGGGGCCGGAGGGCGCCCTGTGGGTGCTCGAGGACGACGCGGCTGCCAGCCAGGGACGGCTGCTGAAGCTGACCCCGTAACGGCTCTGCCGCAGCTGGGCTATGATCGGAGCGAGGCCCGCCCGGCTCAGGGTGCGGCGCAGGAGCAGGTAGCGGGGGAGAACAGATGGCAGCAGCGCAGGGACCAACGGGCACCCGGGACGAGCACAGCAAAGCCTCGGGAGAGGGCGCGTCTGACGACCGGCAAATCGTTGAGAAACGGACGTTCTGCCGGGTCTGCGAGCCCGCCTGCGGAATGATTGCGAGCGTCGACGGGGAGACGCTGGTCGGCCTGCGGGCGGACAAGGCGCACCCGGTGTCGCAGGGCTTCGTCTGCAACAAAGGCATCTACGGGCTGGACATTCACAACGACCCGGATCGGTTGCAGTATCCGCTCCGCCGCAATGCCGACGGAGAGCTCGAGCGGGCGAGCTGGAACGGGGTGCTGAGCGAGATCAGCGAGCGGCTGACGGCCATAAAGGCGCAGCACGGTGCTTCGGCGCTGGCGTTCTACGGCGGCAATCCCGGGGCGTTCAATACGCTGCTCGGCCCGAGCCAGGGCAGCTTTCTCGCCCAGCTCGGCGTGCGTAAACACTTCAGCTCTGGAACGCAGGACTGTGCCAACAAGTTTGCCGCCAGCCGGGCTGTGTTCGGTACCCGTACATTGCATCCGGTGCCAGATATCGATCACTCCGACTTCATCCTGATCATCGGGGAGAACCCCGCAGTCAGCCACATGTCGTTCGTATCCATCCCACATCCCATGAAGCACCTGAAGGCTGCTGAGCAACGTGGCGCGACGGTGCTGTACGTGAACCCGCGGGATATTGAGTCGGCGTCGATAGCCGGCGCGGTGCAGAAGATCAAGCCGGATACCGACGTGTACCTGCTGGCAGCGCTGCTCCAGGTCATTGATACCGAAATCGGCTTCCACGCGGACGTCCTGCAGCGCGGACAGCAGGTCGATGCGCTGCGGGCGGTCGTCGCCGGGTACCCGCCCGAGCGGGTAAGCGCCATCACCGGGATCGAGGCGGACGGCATCCGGGCGCTTGCGCACGGCTTTGCCGCGGCGCCCAGCGCGTGCGTGCATATGTCAACGGGCGTCAACATGGGCCGCCAGGGCTCGCTGTCCTACTGGCTGGTGCACATGCTGGCGCTGGTGACCGGCAACCTCGGTCGGCGTGGTGGCAACATCTACTCCCGTGGTTTCTACAGCCGTGCCGCCGCCTCCGGCAGCAAGGGGCCGGAAGAGCTGGTGGAAACAGGCTACGGGCTGATGCGTAAGCCGGGCGGTGGTGTCACCCTGCCCGGCAACCTGATGGCGGATTACCTGACCGATACCGCCGAGCCGGTAAAGGCGCTCTTCGTCAGCAGCGGCAATCCGGTCCTTTCGATCGGTGGCGAGCAGCGGATGCGGGACGCGCTGGACGCGCTCGAGCTGCTGGTTTGTATCGACATCTACCCCAATGCGACCAGCCAGCATGCCGACTTCGTGCTGCCGGCAGCGGGTGCGTTCGAGCGCGAGGACGTCAATCTGACCGGCTTGGGGCTGCAGTTCGTGCCCAGCATCCAGTTCACCGAGGCGGTTGTGCCGCCGGCCTACGAGCGTAAGCCGGACTGGTGGATCTGGGAGAAGCTCGCCCAGCACATGGGATTCGTGTCGGCGTTCGATCAGAGCGAGACTCCCGACATGTGGGGCCGGATCGACGCCATGCTGCGTTGCCGGGACGGGTCCATGGCGGAGCTGCGTGCGGCCGGAATCCTGACCTTCGAGCACGCGCAACCCGAACACCTGTTTGCTGAGGTGCAACACGAGGACGGGCTGGTGGACTGCTGCCCGGCGATCTTCGAGTCGGCGATCGAGCGGATGGCGGCCATTTTCGAAGAGCTCAGTAGTGAGGGCGTGGACACGCTGAAGCTGATCAGCAAACGCGACGCTTACATGCTCAACAGCTGGTATTCGAACCTTGACAAGCTGAAGCACGGTAAACGGGATCGCAACTACCTGTTCATGCATCCGCAGGATGCCGAGCGGCGCCAGATTGCTGACGGCGAGCGCGTGCGGATCAGTAATGCCCACGGCGTCGTGGAAACGGAGGTGAGGCTGTCCGCCGACTACATGCAGGGCGTGGTGGCGATGACCCACGGCTGGGGACACGGGGGCAACCCGCGGCTGCGCGTCGCCCGCGACAAGCCTGGGGTCAACTGCAATGTGCTGCTGCCGTCCGGGCCCGGCAGCTTCGAGCCGCTGTCGAATCAGGCGCATATGACCGGAATCGCCGTAGAGGTCAGCCGCGCGGCAACGCGGTGACCCGCTCCGCTCCCGACATTGCGCTGATCAGAGCCGCGGCGGCACGGCTCGTCGGCGAAGCCCGGGTAACGCCGTTGCTGTCGTCCCCGTTGCTCGACGAGATGGCGGGCCGCCGCGTGCTGGTCAAAGCCGAGAACCTGCAGCACACCGGATCATTCAAGTTTCGGGGCGCCTGGGCCGCTGTGTCTGCGCTCAGTCCCTCAGAGCGCGCGGCGGGCGTGTTGGCCTACTCCTCAGGAAATCATGCGCAGGGGGTCGCCTACGCTGCGCAGCGCGCGGGCGTTCGCGCCGTGATCGTGATGCCTTCCGACGCGCCAGCGCTGAAAATCGACAATACCCGGGCCCTTGGCGCAGAGGTTGTGCTCTACGATCGGGCGACGGAGAGCCGCGAACGCATTGGCGAGGCGCTGGCGGCAGAACGCTCGCTCACCCTCATTCAACCCTTCGATCATCCGCAGGTGATCGCCGGACAGGGGACGACCGGCCTCGAGATTGCGGCGCAGGCGGCCGCGGAACAGGTTGCCGAGGCCGATGTGCTGGTCTGCTGCGGTGGCGGCGGGCTGGCGAGCGGCATTGCCCTGGCTCTCGAAGCAGAAGCGCCGGGGCTGCGGGTGCGGCCGGTGGAACCGGCTGGTTTTGATGACACGGCGCGCTCGCTGCGAACCGGGTCGCGGGAGACGAATGCGGCGCTGACCGGCTCCATCTGCGATGCCATTCTCGCCCCGCAGCCGGGGGAGCTGACCTTTCCAGTTCTCAAGCGGCTCAGCGGACCGGGGCTGGTGGTCAGCGATCAGGAGTGCCTGGCGGCAATGGCGCAGGCGTTTGTGCGCCTGAAGCTGGTGCTCGAGCCCGGGGGGGCGGCTGCCCTTGCTGCGGCACTGTACCGGAGTTCCGAGCTTGCTCCCGGGCCGGTGATCTGCACAGCCTCCGGCGGTAACGTGGACCCGACCCTGTTCCGCGAGTCGCTGGCAACTTGTACAGCCTGAGGGCCGCTAGCCACCGCGGATGGCGTTCAGCCCGTCGACGTGCAGCTCTTTGTTGCGCGCCAGCATGTCGCGACGCATCTCCCGGCGCACGCGCCCGGCTTCGAAGAGGCTGCGTTCTACCTCGGACTCGATCTCAAGCTGCGGCACCGTCATGGGTTCACCCTGCTCGTCCTTCGCCATCATCGTGAAGTAGCACGACATCACATGACGGTTGGTGTCTTCGGTCGGCAGCGCGGCCTCCGTGCGGATCCCAACTTCGAGCGTTGTGTTGGCGGTGAAGTTAACGTTCGCTTTGAAGGTCACCAGATCGCCGACGTTAACCGGTTTGCGGAAGTACACCTGGTCGACGAACAGCGTTACAACATAGCTCTTGCAGTAGCGCGACGCGCAGGAGTAAGCCACCTGATCGAGCAGGCGCAGCAACGCGCCGCCATGCACGGCGCCGGAGAAGTTCGCCAGATCTGGCGTCATGAGGACCGTCATGGACAGGGATTTGGTACGGGCGTCAGCCATGGTTTGTGTCGCCTACAGGAGCCAGCGTTCACTATACGCCCGGCCGGTGAATGCACGATCCGCGCGACCCCGATGGCTTGCCGGACCCTCGGGGTGGGCCGGATGGCCGTTCGTTGGCCGGCTCTGCTAGGGTGAACGGCGTGTGACTGGAGGCTCTTAGCATGACCGGCGGAGAAATCATGATTCTCGGCAAACTCGCGTTGACCTTCGGGCTGCTGCTCGGGTTGCCGCTCTGGGATCTGTACAAGCTGCGCCGGGAGATGCGCCGTGAGCAGGAAGAGCCGTCGTGAGCGAGCGCGCCGATACGCTTGTCGAGGAACGCTTGAACGAGCTCGAGTTCAAGCTGGCGTTTGTCGAGCAGTTGCTCGGTGATCTGAATGACGCGCTCACCACGGAAAGTGCACGGGTGAGCGCACTCGAACGACAGATCGACGGGCTGCAACAGCGTCTGCAGTCCGCGGTGGCCGGTGCGTCCGGCGACCCACGCTCCGAACCGCCGCCGCCGCACTACTGATCGCGCGCCCCGCGCCGGCAAGCCCCCCCACAGGACCTGACGATGCAATGACCAGAACACGTTTCGAGCGCCCGGATTCCAAGCGCGGCGAGCTCGCCATCGCGGTGCTGCTGGCGGGCGTCTTCGCCGTCGGCGCGGTCGCTGCGGAACGTGCCGGGCCAGCGGAAAGTCCTGCTGAAAGCGCGGAAGCTCTCGAGAAGACAGCGGTTGTTGAGCCACCTGTGGCTGTTGCGAAGACAGCGGCTGTTGCGAACAGCGCAATCGTCGAAGGGGCGGCCGGCACGGTTGCGGGCTGCCAGGGCCTCTACCTCATCAACGCAACCCTCGTTGACGGCAGCGGGGGCCCTGCGGAGGTTGGCGGACTGCATGTCGTGGATGGTCGGATCCGTGCGGTCGGCACGGTGCGTCCGTGTGCGGGGGCAGAGATCATCAGTGTCGGCGGGCTGGTGCTGGCTCCCGGCTTCATCGACACGCACAGCCACCACGATCGCGATCTCCTCAAGGATCCGGCGCTCACAGCGGCGTTGTCGCAGGGCATCACGACTATCGTTGCCGGACAGGATGGTGGCTCACAGCTGCCGCTCACCGGGCTCGAAGCGCTGCTGGCGACCAACCCGCCGACGATCAACGTGGCGAGCTATACCGGCCACAACACCCTGCGGGCGCGGGTCATGGGGCAGGATTACCGCCGGCCGGCCAATGCCGAGGAGGTGGCGGCGATGCAGGTACTGCTGACCGCCGATCTGGCGGCGGGCTCGCTCGGGCT
>JBCDGJ010000006.1:0-60072 GCA_038757945.1 Pseudomonadota bacterium | reverse complement strand
GGACGGTAATGGACGTAACGGTGTCGGACCGGGCAGGGGAGCCCGACGCCGTAACAGGGTCTGCAGCAGGCAAGTCTGGGCCTGATCAAGCAACCCGAACGGAGTGCGGCTGAAGCAGCCGCAGTTGAGAAAACGATGTCAGAGCAGCTAAACGAATTCTTATCAGCGGCGGTTGACGGCGAGGCGCAAGACTTTGAACTGCGTCGTGTGCTCGATGAAGCCGGGCGTGATCCGGAACTGCTGGCGACCTGGAATAGCTATCACCTCATCTCGCAGGGTCTGCGCGACGAGTTGCCGGCCCAGGCGCATGAGGGCCCGAAGATGGCCGATGCGGTCTGGGAAGCCTGTTTCGCAGGCGCCGAGGTGGCGGCCGAGCTCACGACGGTTGCTCCGGCCGACCGGGCAGCTGCCGGTCCGGAGCCTAAGGCGCAGCCAGGCCGTCGCTGGGGTGGGCTGGCGGTTGCGGCCGCGGTGGCCACCATGGCCGTGGGCGCGGTGTTCGTGGTCGGCAATCAGCCGGCAGCAACCCCAGCCGGGCTGGTGGCGACCGACCCCGCACCGGCGGAAATTCAAATTGATGGCCCGCGGTTTCAGGTCGAAACGACTGTTTCGCCCTCTGACGTGCAGCGTGCCAACGCGTACATGCTCCACCATGCGCAGCAGAAGGCCATGAACCAGCCGGGCGTCGCCTCGTTCGTTAAGGTCGTTACTTTCGAAGCGAAGGAGTGATGGTCTACCGGCTCCGCCCACTGCTGCTGCTCATTGTACTCGCCGCGCCTGCGCCGCTCCGCGCAGACGACGCCGACCAGGCTGCCCGCTGGCTACGGCAGATGGAGGAGGCGTTCGGGGCGTTGAACTACGATGGTATCTTCAGCTACCTGTCCGGCTCGGAACTCGCGACGCTGCGGGTAGTACACATGGTGATCGATGGTCGGCAGCGGGAGCGGCTGGTGCACCTGAATGGGGCGCCGCGAGAGATTCTCCGGGACGGCGAGTCTGTGTCCTGCATCATGATGCCGGGTGATGATCTGCTGAAGATGGCCGAGAACATTCCCAGCGGGCCCTTTGCCCGCGGCTTCGTGCGCCGCTTCGACCAGCTTTCAGACAGCTATGGGCTTTACCTCGCTGGCAAGGGCCGGGTCGCGAACCGGCCGGCGGTCCGGCTGCGCGTTGCGCCGCGCGACGAGGATCGCTTTGGCTACCGACTCTGGCTGGACCAGGACACCAAGCTGCTGCTGCGCTCTGAGCTGGTTGATCGACAAGGCAACCGGCTCGAGATTTTTCAGTTCACCCAGCTTGCCATCGGCGATGCGGTCGACCCGGTAGCGCTGGAGCCGTCCACGCCAGCCTCCGAGAGCATGGTGAGCCATCTGACCCTCGCCGACCACGATCCTGACCTCAAGCCTGCACCCCGCGTGCGTTATCGCCTGAACTGGATTCCCCCGGGGTTCCGCATGGCGGAGTCCGATGTGCGGCGTAAACCCAGCTCCCTGACCGATGTGGCAACGATGATGTACTCGGACGGGCTCGCTGCGTTTTCGGTCTTCATCGAGGATATGCCCGAGGCCGGAGCGGCGAGCATGGTCTCGCGCAACGGGGCTACGGTTGCGGTGATGCATCGGATGCGGCTCGCAGTCGCGCCAACCGCCCGGAGCGCTGCCCAGGCCGAGGCGACGGAACATCTGGTGACCGTGGTCGGCGAGCTGCCGACCGGCACCGCGCAACGGATTGCTGAATCGGTCAGCGCCAACGGCAGCACCGACCGCACCGACGCGACCTCTGTCAGCACCCAGTGACCCGACAGTCTTCATCACGATGCGCCGGCTGTGCCGGCTGCGGTGCCATTGCGGCCGCGGTTCCCATGCCCTCGCCGAAGCTGGCGCGACGCCTGACGGGGTTGGCCGTGCTGCTGTTTGCCAGTCCGCTCGCGGCGCTGCTGTTGCTTGCCGCGATACTCGACGGGTTTAGCCCGGGCCCCGTCGCGCTGGTGCTCGGTGTTGCTGCTGTCCTCTGGATGCTGCTGCTGCGTTGCCTGAAGCCTTGGGTTGAAACGCGGCTGCTAGGCTTCGAGAGCGAACTCCCGCGCCTCATGCTGGTCAGAGAACAGACCGACGCCCCTGCTGGGTCACGGATTTAATGAAACAGGAGTCAGTAGTGAGACAAGTCTTCACGCTCCCTTTGCTTGGACGCCGGATGGCGTCGTGCCTGCTCGTCCTGGGTGTACTTGCGCCGGCCGCCGGTGCTGCGCGTGAATTGCCGGACTTTACCGAGCTGGTCGAGGCGAACGCACCGGCAGTCGTCAACATTTCAACCGTGCAACGACGTGAGCCGGCATCCAGCCGCCGCGGTCCGCGATCCCGGAACGATGAGCTGGAGGAGTTCTTCCGCCGGTTCTTCCCGCCGGAACGGGGCGGTATGCCACGCCGGGCGCCGCAGTCCCTGGGCTCCGGCTTCATCATTTCAAAAGATGGCTACGTGCTGACCAACAACCATGTCGTCGATGGCGCCGATGAGATCGTCGTGCGGCTCTCCGATCGACGGGAGCTGGATGCCGAGCTCGTTGGTGCAGATCCGCGCTCCGATCTGGCGCTGCTGAAGCTCGACGCCAAAGACCTCCCGACGGTGGAGCTCGGTGAGTCGAAGCCACTGAAGGTCGGCGAGTGGGTGCTCGCGATCGGATCGCCGTTCGGGTTCGACTACTCCGTGACCGCGGGCATTGTCAGTGCCAAGGGGCGCAGCCTGCCTACGGAGCAGAACGAAAACTACGTGCCGTACATTCAGACGGACGTTGCGATCAATCCGGGCAATTCTGGTGGCCCGCTGTTCAATCTGGACGGAGAGGTCATTGGGATCAACTCGCAGATTTATTCGAATTCAGGCGGCTTCATGGGCGTTTCCTTTGCGATTCCGATCGATGTCGCCATCGAAGTTGCTGACCAGCTTAAAGAGAGCGGCCGCGTCTCGCGCGGCTGGCTCGGGGTTCAGATTCAGGAAGTGAGCCGGGAGCTGGCCGAGAGCTTCGGCCTCGACAAGCCTTATGGCGCGCTGGTGGCGCGGGTGCTTGACGGCAGCCCGGCGGAAGCCGCGGGCCTGCGGGAAGGCGACGTCATCATTGGCTTCAACGGTGAACGCATCAACCTCTCCTCGGAGCTGCCGCACCTCGTTGGCCGCGTCCGGGCCGGGAGCACGGCCACGCTGCGGGTGCAGCGCGATGGCAAACCCATCACGGTGCCGGTCAAGATCGGCGAGCTGGCGGACAACGCGGTGGCCGGCGCGCTGCCAAGCCGCTCAGACGGTGACGGCGGCCGCCTTGGGCTCGCCATCGAGGCCCTGAGCAGCGAGGAGCAGGAGCGCCTCGGGCTCGAGGGTGGCGTACGGGTCGTGAACGCCAGCGGTCCGGCTGCAGAAGCCGGTCTGCGGCCGGGGGATATCATCACGCGGATGAACAACCGGGCAGTCACCGATCTTGCCAGCTTTGCCGATGTGTCAGAGGCGCTGCCTGCCGGGCGCTCGGTTCCCGTGCTGATCGTGCGCGGTGAGGTGCCCACGTTCCTGGCCCTCCGGGTGCCTGAGTAGGGGCGCCCGGCTAGGGGCGCCCGGCGAGGGGTGCCCGGCGAGGGGTGCCGGCAGCGGCGCCCCGGTGAGGGGGCCTTGACCGGGCTCGCGACCATCGCCCGCCACGGCGGGCGAAGTGTGATCGGGCGCCCAACAACCCTGGCCACCGCAAACGGGCGGCTCGCTTCACGTCTATCCGGTACGATAAAATCCTGCTCCCTAATGGCCAAAGGCCACGCCACCTGTGCCTCCTATGACCACGTCCGGCAATTCCCCGGCGGTGACCCCCGCCCCAGAGACCGTTCCCGCGCCGCCTGCCAAGGGGGTGCCGATCGAGCATGTCCGCAACTTTTCGATCATTGCGCACATCGACCACGGTAAATCCACGCTCTCCGATCGGCTGATTCAGCTCTGCGGTGGCCTGAGCGATCGCGAGATGGCGGCTCAGGTGCTTGATTCCATGGATATCGAGCGGGAGCGCGGCATCACGATCAAAGCGCAATCAGTAACCCTGTACTACCAGAGCGCGGATGGGCAACGGTACCAGTTGAATTTCATCGACACGCCGGGGCACGTCGACTTCAGCTATGAAGTGTCGCGCTCCCTTGCAGCCTGCGAAGGCGCGCTGCTGGTTGTGGATGCGGCCCAGGGGGTCGAGGCGCAGTCGGTCGCCAACTGCTACACGGCCATTGAGCAAGGGCTCGAGGTGTTGCCGGTGCTGAACAAGATCGATCTGCCACAGGCCGAACCGGAGCGCGTTGCGGCTGAGATCGAGGACATCATTGGCCTCGATACGGAGGACATCATTGCCGTTTCCGCAAAGACGGGCGTTGGCGTACCCGACCTGCTGGAACGGCTGGTGCGCGAGATACCACCCCCGGTAGGAGACGCAGATGCACCGCTGCAGGCGCTGATCATCGATTCCTGGTTCGATCAGTACCTTGGCGTCGTCTCGCTGATTCGGATCGTCCAGGGACGGGTCCGCAAGGGAGATCGGGTGCTGGTCAAGACCACGGGCAAGGTGCACCTGGTGGATGAGCTCGGACGGTTTACCCCTAAGCGCACGCCGACGGACGAGCTGTCGGTGGGAGAAGTGGGCTATCTGGTCGCCAGCATCAAGGAGATTCGCGGCGCGCCGGTGGGCGATACGCTGATCAATGCGGGGGCGGCTGACACGCCGCAGCTGCCCGGCTTTACGGAGGTGAAGCCGCAGGTTTTCGCCGGGCTGTTTCCGGTGAACAGTGAAGACTTCGAAGATTTCCGTGAGGCCCTGGCCAAGCTGACGCTGAACGATGCCTCGCTGTTCTACGAGCCGGAATCCTCGGATGCGCTCGGTTTCGGTTTTCGCTGCGGCTTCCTCGGCATGCTGCATATGGAAATCATCCAGGAACGGCTGGAGCGGGAATACGACCTGGACCTGATCACCTCTGCGCCGACGGTGGTCTATGAGGTGGAGATGCCTGATGGCTCGTTGCTCAGGGTCGACAACCCGTCGAGCCTGCCGCCGAACTTCAAAGCCATGCGGGAACCCATTGCCGAAGTCAACGTCCTCACGCCGCAGGATTACGTCGGCAACATCATGAGCCTGTGCGTTGAGCGGCGCGGCGTGCAGAAAAACATGCAGTTCTCCAGCGGTCAGGTGTCCATGCGCTGGGAACTGCCGATGAACGAAGTGGTGATGGACTTCTTCGATCGGCTGAAGTCAGTCAGCAAGGGCTTTGCGTCCCTTGATTACAGCTTTGTACGGTTTCAGCCGGCGCAGCTGGTGAAGCTCGACATCCTGATTAACGGCGATCGGGTCGATGCTCTTGCGTCGATCGTGCACCGCGACCATGCCCAGGCCCGCGGTCGGGCTCTCGCGGAGAAGATGAAGGAGCTCATTCCGCGGCAGATGTTCGATGTCGCGATCCAGGCGGCGATCGGGGGTCAGATCATTGCTCGACAGACCGTCAAGGCGCTGCGCAAGAACGTCACCGCGAAATGTTACGGTGGTGACGTGACGCGCAAGAAGAAGCTGCTCGAGAAGCAGAAGGCGGGCAAGCGGCGCATGAAGCAGGTTGGCCGCGTGGAAATTCCGCAGGACGCCTTCCTGGCCGCCCTCAAGGTGGAGCGCTGATGGATATCGACTTTCCCTTCGTCCTGACCTGGGTCGTACTGGGTTCTGGCGCAATCTGGGCGTTCGACGCGCTGTTGCTGAGACCGCGGCGGATGGCCGCAGCCAGCGCGCTGGAAGGCTCTGCCTCCGATGCCGCGGTCGAGGCGGCGGCTGCCGAGCCGGTGGTCGTCGAGTGGGCACGGTCCTTCTTTCCGGTACTGCTGCTGGTGCTGCGCAGCTTCGTCGCCGAGCCGTATCAGATCCCGACACCATCCATGGTCCCGACCCTGGACGTCGGTGACTTCGTGTTAGTGAACAAGTGGGCCTACGGGCTGCGGTTGCCGGTGCTGGGGACCAAGGTTGTGCCGATCGGCGAACCGCAGCGCGGCGACATCATGGTGTTTGTCCCCCCACACAGCCCGAAGTACTTCATCAAACGGGTCATTGGTGTGCCCGGGGATCGGATTCGGTACGAAAACAAGGGCCTGTGGATCAATGGCGAGCGGATACCGCAGGAATTCGTGAAGGAGTTCCGGCTCGACCTTGGCCAGCGCGGTATCGTAGCGGCGCGGGAGTACCGTCAGACGATCAACGAGATCGATCACTCGGTGCATCTGCTCCGCGGTCTGCCTCCGAAGCGGGCGCGCGAGTGGGTGCTGGAAGAAGGCGAGTACTTCATGATGGGCGATAACCGCGACCGCAGCGACGACAGCCGGTCCTGGGGTCCCGCCAACGAAGCAAATATCGTCGGCAAGGCCGTAGCCGTCTGGATGCACAAGGAGCCCGGGTGGCATCTGCCGACCTTCAGCCAGAACCGCTGGCTGAACGGCGACCAGGAAGCGCAAGCGCAGGAATAGTCGATGAGTCGACGAGCTACGAGAGCTGGAATGAACGGCCGCCTCCGGCACGGGGTGCGGGGCCTTGGTCTCTGGGGTTACGTCGGGCTGTTGCTCGGTGTCGCCGTTGTCGTGACGCTGGTGCTGCGCCTTGCACCGCACTACATGAACTTTCAGACGGTGCAGACGGTCGTTGAGGGCCTGGGCGAAGAATCGCCGCACCAGCTGAGCAAGCGGCAGATCAATGAGATGCTGGTAAAGCGCTTCAAGATCAACTCGCTCTACGATCTGAAGCCGAAGGACATCCTCGAAGTGAAACGGGGTAAGGATCAGACCGTCGTTGCCGTCGACTACGAAGTTCGGGAACCGCTGGTCGCCAACGCCGATGTCATCCTGCGGTTCCAGCGCGAATTTGCCTTCAAGTAGCGATCCTGCCAGCACCGTGACCACCGAGCAGGAACGCCTCATGGCGGCCCTCGGGCATCGGTTCGCGGATCCGCGGTTGCTGCAGCTGGCGCTCAGACACCGTTCCCTTGGTGACCAGAACAACGAACGTCTCGAGTTTCTTGGCGATGCGGTGCTCGGCCTCGTCATCTCTAGCGCGCTGTATCGCCATCTGCCGCAGGCATCCGAGTCGCTGCTGAGCCAGCGCCGGTCCGCGCTGGTACGCAGGGAGATGCTGGCGAGCCTCGCTCGCGAGCTCGATCTGGAACGGTTCGTGGTCCTCGGCGCGAGCGCCCGCAAGAGCGGTGCGGGCCGACGCGACTCGGTGCTTGCTGATACGCTGGAGGCGCTGTTTGGTGCCGTTTTCCTCGATGGGGGCGCAACGGCCGCCAGGGAGCTGGTGGAACGGCTGTTTGCATCGCGGCTCGAGGGCCTCGACCAGCTGGAGACCAAAGATCCGAAGACGCGCCTGCAGGAGGCCATGCAGGCGCGCGGCTGGCCGCTGCCAAGCTATGCGGTCGTTGCGACGTCCGGTGCGCTGCACCAGCAGACGTTTACGGTCCGCTGTCTGCTGCAGGAACCGGACAGCGCGGCCGAGGGGCGCGGCGCCAGCCGCCGGGAAGCGGAGAAAGCAGCCGCAGCAGAGGTCCTCGCACAGCTTGCCGAACGCGGTACCATTGCCGCCGACGAGTAGGCGGGACAGGCATTGAGCGCATCCGAAGACAGCGCAGATCCGGATTCAGCGACGAACAGCGAGACGCCGGCGGTAACGCCGCAGACCTTCTGTGGCACCGTGGCGCTGGTGGGGCGTCCGAACGTCGGCAAATCCACGTTGCAGAACCGGCTGCTGGGAATGAAGCTCAGCATTACTTCGCGTAAGCCGCAGACCACCCGGCACAACCTCCTCGGCGTTGATACGCACGGCCAGTATCAGGCGCTTTACGTCGATACGCCAGGGATACATGAGCCCGGGTCCCGGGGCATGAACCGCTACATGGTGCGGTCCGCGCTGGCCGCGCTGCGCGAGGTCGACCTGGCCCTGATGATCGTTGAGCGCGATGTGTTCAACAGCGGTGACGAACTGGTGCTGCGACAGCTGCAGGAGGCCGGCGTGCCGGCCCTTGTCGCGCTCAACAAGATTGATCGGCTGAGCCGTAAGGACCTGCTGCTGCCGGCGATCGAGAGCCTGGCCAACAGGCACGACTTCAGCGCCTACCTGCCTATCTCCGCCAAGACCGGGGCCGGTGTCGAAACCCTGCGCCAGGCGGTTGCCGAGCGGCTGCCGCCGGGGCCGTTCGCGTTTCCGGACGATCAGCTGACGGACCAGTCGGAGCGTTTTCTAGTTGCAGAGATCATCCGCGAGAAGCTGATGCGGCGGCTGGGGGAAGAACTGCCCTACGAGCTGACGGTGCAGATTGAACGGTATGAAGAGCGCGATACCGTGACCGATATCGCTGCCAACATCTACGTGGAAAAACCCGGGCAGAAGCAGATCGTGATCGGCCGCAAGGGTGAGAAGCTGAAGAGCATCGGTCAGGAAGCGAGAAGCGACATCGAAACGCTCATCGATCGCAAGGTCATGCTGCGTCTGTGGGTCAAAGTGCGGCAGGGCTGGTCCAGCGACGAGCGCGCGCTCAAACGGCTGGGCTATGGCGCAGATAAGTGATGAGCCGGCGCTGGTTCTACACGTACGCCCATACCGGGAAAGCAGCCAGCTCGTCGACATGCTGACGCTGCATCAAGGTCGGGTGGCGGCGCTGTACAAGGGTGCGCGTCGCAGGGCGACGCCGCTAACGACTTTCGCGACCTTCAGTGCTTCCTGGTACGGCCGCGACGGGCTGGTGACGCTGAAGGCACCGGACTCGGTGCAGGCGCTATGGGTTGCCGGTCGCGCGGCTGCGGGCGCGTTTTACATAGCGGAACTGCTGATGCGGCTGCTGCGGGAACGGCAACCGGTACCGGAGCTCTTTGCGGCTGCCTGCTACACGCTGCAACAGTGCGCAGCGGGAGCTTCGCTGCGGCTGATCCTGAGGCCGTTCGAATGGCAGTTGCTCGAGGAGCTTGGCATTGCCCCCGATCTGCTCACCGATGCCCTCACCGGCGCGCCCGTGGTGTCCGGTGCCTGGTACGCTTTCATGACGGAGCAGGGTTTTGCGTTGAAAGCCGAGGCCCGTGCTGCTGCGGAGGAGGGCGCAGCTGCGGGAGACAGCGCAGCCCACCGCTGGGACCAGGGGCAGCTGTTGCTGTCTGGTGCTGCGCTGCGCGCAATCGACAATCGGGAGTTCAGCGATCCGGCAGTCAACGCGGCAGCGCAGCGGTTGTTTCGCCTGCTGACCGAGCCGCTCCTGGGTGGTCGGGCCCTGCGGAGTCGGGAACTGCTGCAAAACCTGCGATCATAGGGGGGCTGTTCAACGAACCGAGCTATGACTGCCTCATCCATCAAAGATCCAACACTGGCTCCTGCCACGACTTCGGACACTGCGGCCGCAGCTGAATCGCTTACCCCTGGAAACGCCGCACGGGTACACGCTGCGGGCCGGACCCGCGCGCGCAGGCCCGCGGAGCGCGAGGTGCACATCGAACGGCTCGATGCCGACGGTTTTGGCACCGGTTCTGATGACGGTATTGAGTTTCGCGTGAAGGCAGCTCTGCCCGGGGAAACGGTCCAGGCCCGCATCCTGCGCAAGCGCCGCAGGGTACGCCTGGCTGAAGCCGTTGCGGTTAGTGCACCAGCGGCCAATCGGGTGCCGCCGCGGTGTCCAGCGTTCCCGCGCTGCGGCGGCTGTGTGCTGCAGCACCTCTCCGATACTGCCGCGCTGACCTTCAAAGCCCGTGGGCTCGAGACGGCCCTCGCCGCTGCGGGGGTCGCGGCGCGCCGCATCGTCGCCCCAGTTGCGGGGCCGCGGCTGCGTTACCGTCGCAAAGCCCGGCTCGGCGTGAAGCGGCTCGGTGATCAGGTCCTGGTGGGTTTTCGGGAGAGCTTTTCCGCCCGCGTCGGGCGGATGCAGCAGTGCCCGGTGCTCAGCGAGCCCTTCACCGAGCTGCTGGGCCCCTTCGCTGAGCTGATTGGTGAGCTCAGTATTGCGGACCGGATACCGCAGCTCGAGGTCGCAGCCGGTGATCGGGATCAGCAGGTGATCGTGCGCCACCTGGCGCCGCTGGAAGCTGCGGATCTGGATCGTTTGCGCGCCTTTGAGCAGCGCTACGGTATCTGCCTGCTGCTGCAGCCAGCGGGTCCGGACAGCATCACGACCCTGGACCAGACGCCGCCGCCGCTGCTCGAGTACGCGCTGCCCGACTTCGGTTTATCTCTGGAGTTTGCCGCCCAGGAGTTCACACAGGTCAACGCTGCGATCAACGCCCGTCTCGTTGCCGATGTGCTGGCACTGGTTGGTTCCGGCGCCGGCAAAACGGCGGTTGACCTGTTCTGCGGTATCGGCAACTTTTCGCTGGCACTTGCCGCTCGTGGCTACCGGGTCTGGGGCTTCGAGGCTGCCGCCGGCGCCGTTCACCGGGCCCGCGACAACGCCAGGCGCAACGGCTTCAGCGGTAGCAGCACTTTTGCGGTTGCCGATCTCTATGACGAAACGTCGGCACCGTTACCGGCGGCAGACACCCTGGTGCTCGATCCGCCCCGGTCCGGTGCCGGTCCGGCGCTGCCACGGTGGCTGACCCAGGGTGCCGCCGCTGGCCTGCAGCAGGTTGCCTATGTGTCGTGCAATCCGACGACCTTTGCAACGGATGCGCGAGTGTTCATCGATCACGGCTTCGAGCTCACGCGGGTCGGAGCCTATGACATGTTTCCGCATACGAGCCACGTCGAAACGTTGGGACTGTTTCAACGATGGTGAGCCCGAAGCGTCAGTTCCCGACGCTGCACGAGGGGCAGCTGGACTCGGCAGCCTGGCTGGCTGCGCTGCGGACGCTGGCACCGAACATCGATGCAGCTGCGCTGGAAGGTGTCATTGGCCGCGTTCAGGAGGTGGCTTCGACTGACGTGCTCGAGTTTTCTCTGGCGTTGGCCGAGCTTGCCATCGACCTGCAGCTCGATACCAGCTCCGTGGGCGCCGCGCTCTGCTACCGAGCGGTACGCGTTGGCGAGCTGACGCTCGATGAGTGTCGACCAGTCCTGGACCGCGACGGTCAGCGGCTCCTGCAGCTGCTGATCCGTATGGCATCGGTGCAGCTGCTCAAGCTGCAGAACAGCACCCTGCATACGGCGGTGGCGGCAGATCAGCTGCGCAATGTGCAGGGCATGGTGACCGCGCTCATTGACGACGCGCGGGTGGCCGTGCTGAAGCTGGCGGAACGGGTGGTGGCGCTGCGGCTGGCGAAGCGAGCACGGCGCGACCGGCAGCTTCGCATCGCTGCCGAGAGTCAGCGGGTGTTTGCGCCGCTAGCCGGGCGGCTCGGTATCTGGCATCTCAAGTGGGAACTCGAGGACATGGCCCTGCGCTACCTCGATCCGCTGGCCTACCGGACTATCGCTGCCCAGCTCGACGGCAGGCGCAGCGAGCGCGCCGCGGGGGTGAGCGAGGACGCCGCGCGGCTGGCGCAGATGCTGCAGGACGCCGGACTGGATGCGGAAGTCAAAGGACGCGCGAAACATATCTTCAGCATCTGGCGCAAAATGCAGGCGAAGTCGCTCACCTTCGACCAGGTCTACGACGTTCGAGCGGTCCGCGTGCTGGTTCCGGACATTGCCCAGTGTTACACGGCGCTCGGCCTGATCCATACCCGCTGGAAACATCTGCCGCCAGAGTTCGATGACTATATAGCGGTGCCAAAGGAGAACGGTTATCGCTCCATTCACACCGCGGTAGCGGATGATACGGGGCAGATACTCGAAGTGCAGATCCGCACCCACGAAATGCACCGGGAGGCTGAATTGGGGGTCTGCGCGCATTGGGCTTACAAGGCCAGCGCTAACGGCGCAGAAGAACCTTACGCGCAGAAGCTCGACTTTCTTCGGCAGACGCTTGAGTGGGGCGATTCGCAGGCCTGGTCCGATGGCCTGGTCGCGCTGGTGGACAACGATAAGACCAAGGAGCGCATCTACGTGTCTACGCCCGATGGCCACGTGATTGATCTCCGGCCGGGCGCAACGGCCCTCGATTTTGCCTACCGCATCCATACCGAGGTGGGTGAGCAGTGCGTAGCCGCGGTCGTCGACGGGCGTGTGCTGCCGCTGAACCAACCGCTCGCTTCCGGGGCACGGGTCGAGATCCGTACGGACGCGACAGCGGAGCCGAAGCTCGAATGGCTCGATGCGCATCTCGGCTTTGCCGTATCTGCGCGGGCCAGGGACAAGGTACAGAGCTGGCTCCGTTCGCGCCCGAAGGCGCTCATCGTCGAGCAGGCGCGTGCAACGCTGGACCGGTTGCGGGCCCGCTTCGGCGCGCCACGCTGGACAGGCGACCAGCTCGAGCAGCTGCGGACTGCCTTCGGCTATGCCGATGATGAGCGCTTCCTGTTGGCCGTTGGTGCTGGTGAGCTGCCGCTGGTCGAAGTCGGTGCGGTCCTGGTGCAGGTGCTTCAGGGTGAAGCACTGGAATCGACGGCAGAGGTGCGACAATTCACCCTGCGGGTCAGAGGTGGGGATCGAGAGGGCCTGCTGCGCGATGTGGCCATGCTGATGAGCCAGCGGCAACTACGGATCGTGTTTACGGAGGCGCAGCTGGAAGCCGAGGGTGCAGGCGCGAGGATCGATATCACCTTCGAGACTCGTGGCTACGCTGAGCTGGTATCGATGCTCCTGCTGCTGCCGGAGGTACCTGGCGTGACACAGGTTGAACGAATAGGTCACTGAAATTACAACTCGAGAACAGGGGATAGAGAATGAAGTTGATACTGCTTGGCCCGCCGGGAGCGGGGAAGGGGACGCAAGCGCAGTTTTTGTGCGAGGCCTTTGCTATTCCGCACATTTCGACCGGAAATATGCTGCGCGAGGCAGTGCAAAACGAGACGCCCCTGGGGAAAGAGGTCAAGGCGGTGATGGACTCCGGCGCGCTCGTATCCGACGACATCATCATCGCGCTGGTCAAGGAGCGGATCAGCGCTCCGGATTGTGCCAACGGTTTCCTCTTCGACGGTTTTCCGCGGACCATTCCTCAAGCTGAAGCGCTCCTGAATGCCGGCGTCGAGATCAACAGCGTGGTCGAAATCCAGGTCGACGAAGACGAAATCGTTAAGCGAATCAGCGGTCGACGGCAGCATCCGGGTTCCGGACGCATCTATCACGTGACCTTCAGTCCACCCAAGATCGAAGGTGTCGATGACGTTACCGGTGAAGCACTGATTCAGCGCGAGGACGATCGGGAAGAGACCGTACGTGAGCGGTTGCGTGTGTATCAGGCGGAAACGCATCCACTGGTTTCGTTCTATAAAGCGCTCGCAGATTCAAACGAACATGCGCAGGTGCAGTACGTTGCTGTCGATGGTGTCGGTGACGTGGAAGCGGTTCGTGATGTAATCATCAAAAAGCTTCGAAGTTAGTGGTGATATTTTCCAGTTTCTTCTCTATTATTCCTTTGGGTTTTTGAAGGACATACTTGAATCCGCTTGTCAACGAGCGCCAGTCACTTCAGACAGTCGCCAGAGCAAGCCGGGCCGGAAGCTGTAGCCTGTACTCAAAGGGGTACTCGAGACAGCACTCAGCTTTGCTGATGGGCCTCATGAGTGGTCTCTTAAGGGACCAGTCAGACGGTCTTCAGCTACTCAGCTAAGAGTTCCGTCAGCTCAGCAAAGAGGGCGGCTCAACGGTTTGCGAAGCGGCTTGGTGAAATGCGACAAAGGTGCCGGTAGGGATCGACGGGTCTTTATCAGCAGTCGGTGTCTCTCAAATCGAACGGAATCGATGCGTCGAAGTCTCAGAAATCTTCATCGCTAACAGTAGGACTACTAGAGGAGACCGTAATGCCAGCAAAGAAGAAGGCAGCGGCAAAACGAAAGACGGCAGCTACCAAGCGCAAGGTCGCCAAGAAGAAGGTGGCTAAGAAGAAGGTAGCTAAGAAGAAGGTGGCTCGAAAGGTCGCCAAGAAGAAGGTGGCCAAGAAGAAGGTAGCCAAAAAGAAGGTTGCCAAGAAGAAAGTGGCAAAGAAGAAGGTTGCCAAGAAAAAGGTAGCTAAGAAGAAGGCAGCCAAGAAGAAGGTCGCCAAGAAGAAGGCAGCGAAAAAGAAAGTTGCCAAAAAGAAGGTAGCCAAGCGTAAAGTCGCGAAGAAGAAGGTCGCGAAGAAGAAGGTTGCCAAGACAAAAGTCGCCAAGAAGAAGGTGGCGAAGAAGCAGACGGCTCGACGCAAAGCTCGACGCTGACCTTCGGACCTGATGCAGTCGCATCGTTCGCGATGCGACCGCCCCAAAGGCGCCCACCGGGCGCCTTTTTTCGTTCCGGGACGTTGCTCTCCGGGCAGTCCCCGCTCAGCGTTGAACGAAAAAACCGGCGGCCCGTACCCCCTCAGCTGCCGACCAGACCCTGCAACGGCAGGACTTCAACCCATTCGCCGGCGCGATAGCTGCCGCGGTCCTTCTCAAGTCGAAGCAGGCAGTCTGCGGCCGTGAACGTGCTTAGGCGATTGGAACTCTGATCTCCCGTTGGCTGCACTTCGAGGGTGCCATCCTGTTGCGCAATGAGCTGGCCGCGCTGGTACTCCTCGCGCCCCGGCTTACGCTGGATCTCCGACTTGAGCTGTACCGGAAAGGCGCGTGGCCGGCTCGGCATGGCTCCGGCCAGGGCCCGGATCAGCGGCTGCGCGAGCAGCAGGCCGGTGATGGCCGTCGACACCGGGTTGCCGGGGAGTCCAAGCATCCAGGCGCTGCCAAAGCGCCCGAAGGCGACCGGCTTGCCGGGCTTGAGATTGAGCCGCCAGAAGCCGAGCTCGCCGTTTGCCTTGAGCAGGCGACCCAGATGGTCCGTATCTCCGACGGAGACGCCGCCGCTGGAGAGTATCAGGTCTGCGTTTGAGCAGGCGTTGAGCGCCTGCTCGATGTGCGTTGGATCGTCGGGTAGCCAGTCCTCCGTCGTGATTGTCACTGGTTCAGCGTGAAGCAGGGACCGCAGCAGCGCACGGTTGGAGTCGTAGATCTGTCCTGCAGCCAGTGGGCTTCCCGGTGCAATGAGCTCATCGCCGCTGGAGAACAGTGCGAGGCGGACGCGGCGCCGGACCTTGAGCTGCGCAATTCCGGCCGCGTTGAGCAGGCCGATGTCGAACGCCGTCAGGCGCCGGCGGTCAGGCAGCAGCTGCTGCCCCACGCTGATGTCGTGGCCCGGCTGCCGAACGTTGGCGCCGGGGTCTGGTTGCGTTTCGATGCGTATCTCTGTCCCATCGTGCGTCACGTTTTCCTGGATGACGACAGTGTCCGTCGCTGGCGGCAGTGCTGCTCCGGTCATGATCCGGACGCAGCATTGCGCTGGCACCGGGTCCGACAGCGGATGGCCCGCGGCAGCGACGCCAACGATACGGAGCGGACGCTGCGCCGAGCAGGAACCGCTCCCGTAGGCATAGCCGTCCATCGCTGATGCTGCAAAGGGTGGCAGGCTCACCGGTGCCACGGCCGGCTCGGCCAGCACGCGTCCCTGCGCTTCGGCAATGGTGACCAATTCGACGTCCGGTACCGGGTCGACGCGCCCCTCGAGCTGCTGGATGGCTTCAATAAGATCAAGGCGTTCTGAAGCGGCGGGAGCAGACACGCGGAACTCCTGTTGTATGTCTTGAGTCCATCTTAAACTCAAAGGCATGAATACCCCGGTGCCGCTGCTGGCCCTCGACTGTTCCTCGCGTTGGTGCGTGCTCGCGCTCCGCAGCGCTGCAGGCGTTGCCCGCTATCTCGAGAATCTCGACCGCGGACACAGCGAGCACCTGCTCCCGGCGATCGTGTCGCTGCGCGAACAAGCCGATCTTTCGGATGCGCCGCTCGCTGCAGTGGCGGTGGTCGTTGGCCCAGGCTCATTTACCGGCGTTCGCATCGCCGTTGCGACCGCCCAGGCCCTCGCCTTTGCCTACCAGTGTCCCGTGGCCCGGCTCGATGCCCTCATGGTGCTGGCTGAGTCGGCTGACCCTGGAACACACGACGATCGGCACCCAGCAGGCGTGGTTTGCTGTGCGCGACGGTCCCGCGGTGACCTCTACTATCTGGGTGCCTACACCCAGGGTCATAGTGGGTTTGAGCGGCTCGGTGAGCTCGAGCTGGTTGGCTCGCGGGAAGCCCTCGACAGCTGGTGGCAGGGCTGCGTGCAGGCTGGCCAGTGCCAGGGGCTCGTGATACCCGCCAGCGCTACCGAAGCCGGTTGGCTCGGTGATGCGCCGCACTGGACTGATGCCGCTGTGCGGGCCGTTGATCCGGATCCGGATGCCCTGCTGCGCTGCGCGGAGCGGGCCTTTGCAGCGGGGCAGGTCGTGGCGGCAGCCGATGCGCTGCCCCTGTATCTGGAGGCTGACTCACCCTGGCAGCGCAGCACATCGTGAGGTGCGAGCTACACTGCGATGAGTATGGGATTCTCTATCGACAGCTCCGGGGGCTGGCAGCCTGCTGGCCGCCCGCCCGCTGCCTATCCGATACGGCGAGACGGCGTGGCTGCGCGGCCGGCGGCGTCGGAGCCGGCAACGGCAGTGCGCACGACGGCAGCGGCGCGCGCACCAACCCGCCGCCTGGACGACCTGACGGGTGACGATGCCGCAACGGAACGGCTGCAGCGGATCCGGCAGCTCAATCCGGAGCAGAGCCTCGGAATGGCGCTCTACGAACGGGCAGGGCAAGCCGCCGGAGGGCCCGGGCGGCATCTGGATCTCCGGGTCTGAGGCTGGTGAAGTCAGGCGTCTATGCTGACGCCACCGGCGATGAGGCTGTACTACGCAGGGGCCGAGGCTGCTCTTGCGCAGCGCTATGCGGCCCTGTTTGAGCTGTCGCCGCTTGCACTGACGGACCGTCCGCGACGAGGTGGCGCAGCGCTGCCTGATCATGCGCCGGCCGCTGCGCTGTTCGCCCTGGACGGACGGCTGCGCCTTGGCGCGGGTAGCGGTGCGGCGCCAGCCTGTGTTGCTGTGCCGGAGGTGCTGCGCCGGGTATCTTTGCGCAGCGATCTGGCGCGAGCCTGTGGTCTGAACCGGCATCGTGATCTGCATGTGGTCGATGCCTGTGCCGGTTGGGGCATCGATGGGCTTGCGCTGGCCGAGGCGGGCGCTCGGGTGACGCTGATCGAGCAGCAGCCTGCAATCTGGGCACTGCTCGATGACCTCGAGCGGCAACATCGTTGGGGTCAGACTGAGGTCGTTCACGGCGATGCCGTGGTCTGGTTGCAGGAACCATCGAGGCGTTGTGACGTGGTCTACCTCGACCCGATGTTTCCCGAACGGGCGAAGACGGCGCTGCCAAACCAGCGGCTGCAGCTGATCAGCCGGCTCGCGTCCCCGGCCGTCAGCCTTGCCGACTGGCTGACGCTTGCCCTCGAGCGGGCAACCCGCAGGGTCGTGTTGAAGCGGCGGCGCAGGGATCCGCTGCTGCGCAAGCCGGACTGGCAGATCGTCGGCAAGACCGTGCGGTACGACGTTTACGCCGCTTCCTGACGTTCCTCTGCCCGCATGGTGCCGCAGGCCCGCAGCACCGCCTGCAGCATATCGGCATCGATCACCGACCAGGCATTGCGAATGACATCGCTGATGGTTTCCCGGGCAACCAGGCGTCCATCGGCCGTTCGCGTAACCTGTCCCAGGTCGATCAGCGCATCGATGAACTGGTTGAACAGAGCGCCGTCGAAAAACTCCGGCGCATTCAGGCCGTAGAGGCGTGACAGCTGGCGGGCAACGGTCTGGCTGCGCGCTTTCAAGGTATCCCGGTCGATACCGCTGTCCTGCTGCTGCTTGAGCAGAGCGATCACGATGAACATGCGCTCGAGGCTCTGCATGACCACCTGGGCCAACAGTTTCAGCTGGTACCACGCGCTGCTGCCCTGCGCGGGTGCGCGCAGCTGCTGGCTGCCGGCGTCCTGCTCCAGCAGCCCCGCGGTGAGCAGGCGCGACAGCCAGCGTTCGTAGCTCCCGCGGGCGGGTTGAAAGGACAGCTCATCGGCAATGAAGGGGTGCAGCGTTCGAACCATGCGCAGCAGCGCACCACGACGCAGGGGCCGACGCCGGCGGAACATAAGCGCAGCAATCAGCGCAGCCACGCTCAGACAGTGTGCGACGTTGTTGCGGTACCAGGTGAGCAGCACCGCCTGCTGCGGGTCGCAGGACGCGATGCTGCCGGCATCGGCAGACTCAAGCCGTAGCATGCCAAGTTCGGCAGCCTCCACAATGGCCTGCTCGCCGCTTTCCTGCGGCAGTACGAACTGATGCTCTCGGGGTTCCTGCTTCAGCAGCTGCACGTAGAGTTCGATCTGCTCCGCCAGGAGCTCCCGCTCTATGGCAAGGCGCGTGGTGGCCAGGATGACCAGCGCGATCAGGTTCACCGGGTTCAACACTGCAGCGCTGTTGATCGCGGTCATGACGGTGCGGCCGAGGGCTTCCGGACGCTCATCGATGGGCTCGTGCCGGTGCGCGGCGACCCAGGTGTCCAGGTGTATCGGCCGCCCGATGTTGACCATGACGCGGCCGAAGTTCTGCCGCGTCAGGCGCAGGTTGCGGAACACGTCGCCGAGGCTCTCGCGCTTCTTCTTTTCTCCCCGCAGCTGGTCCAGATACGCTTTGCCCTCGATCAGCTTCTCGTAGCCGAAGTAGACGGGCACCAGCGTGACCGGCCGTGGCAGGCCACGACGGTGATGGTCGAGCGTCATCTTCAGCAGCCCGAGACGCGCGGGTAGCAGCCGACCGGTGCGGCTGCGGCCGCCTTCGGGAAAGAACTCAACGCTGTGGCCGCGTCGGTACATGAGGTGCAGGTACTCGCTGAACACTGCGCCATAGAGCGGATCGTCGCGAAAGGAGCGGCGCATGAAGAAAGCGCCGCCGCGGCGCAGGATACCGCCGACGACCGGCAGATTGAGATTGTCCCCCGCCACAATGTGGGGAATGACCCGGCCATGCTTGAACAGCAGGTAGGAGAGCAGCAGATAGTCGACGTGGCTGCGATGGGAGGGTACGTAGATCAGCTGATGTCCTTCGGGGATCTGCTGCAGCGCCTCGACGCCGCGCAGCTCCACGCCGTTGTAGATCTTGTTCCAGAACCACCGGAGCAGCCGTTCCAGGACCATGATGGTCGAGTAGGTCATGTTCGAAACGATGGAGTCGACGTGGCGCCGGACGCGTCGTTGCAGCTTTTCCACCAGCCGCCGGTGGGCGCGCGTACCCGGCTTGATGCCGCCGGCAGCCGCCTGGTCGGCGAGCGCCGCGGCCAGCGCTTCACGCACCGGCGTGCTGGTAGCAACCTCCAGCGCGAGCGTGCGTCGGTGCGAAAAGTCCGGCCCGACAACCTCCAGGCGCAGATCGCGCAGCTGCCGGTGCAGCATCGCCACGGCGTCGCCGGTGGCCGGACGCAGCGCGGTGGGATGCCCGAAGGTGACCACGATGTCGCGGCGGTTGAAGAGCAGATTGAGCAGCCGCCGCAGGCGCGAGGTGACCGACCAGTCCTCGCTCAGCAGCAGCTGCCAGATAGAGCCCTCCCGATGGGGCGCTCGCCCCCACTGCACAAGGACCGGAATCAGCAGCGGTGCCGATGGCACACCGTCGCCACCGCTGTTGTTGGCGGTCGGATGCTCAGCGCCAGGGACCGGGCCCGCTGCGCCTTCGAGCAGGCGCTTCAGCCGGCGGGAGACGCGTCGTGCATCGTCGGCTGGTCGGTACCAGGGCAGGGTGCGGTCGAGAAAGCCGAACCGTCGCTTCTCCGCTCCTGCGCCTACCGTTAGCGTGCCGAGGGGACTGGGCAGCTCGAGCTCCTCACACATGAGATCGAGGACCAGCAGATCGGAGAGTGAGCGTTTCTCGAGCACGTAGAACGCGGTGTCGGCCGCTCCGGCCGCCGGCGGCTTGCCGAGGGTCGGTCGGGCCACGCGGCCGATGAACGCGCGAGCCAGCCGGTAGCGCAGGCCGACCCGCGGTTTCGACGCCTTGGCGCTTGCAGGGCGCGGGCTCAAGAGGGCCGCGCCAGCGGGCCGCTAGTTGGTGGCGGGCTGCTGCCCTTCGATGAGCTCGTCGAGCGTGTAGCCTTCACCGATGCTGTCGATCTGTACTTCGTAGATCCGCTGGTACTTCTGCTGTGTGACCGCATCAGCGTCTTCGAGGCTCCGAATCACCGTGGGTCGTAAGAATACCAACAAGTTGCGTCGGGTTTTGGTGTTGTTCCGGGTTCGGAACAGGTTGCCGACGAGCGGAATGTCGCCGAGGAGCGGCACCTTGCGCACGGAGTTGCTGGTGTCGTCCTGAATCAGGCCGCCCAGCACGATGGTTTGTTGGTCGTCCGCGAGGATGACCGTATCGATAGTCCGTTTCGATGTCACAACATCGGAAAACCCGTCGTTGCCGATATTTGTGCCGGGGACGATGCTGGTGATTTCCTGGGCGACTTCCAGTCGTACCGTTGAGCTTTCGTTGACCTGCGGTGTCACGGTCAGCTGCAGGCCCACGTCTTCCCGCTGGATGGTCGTAAAGGGGTTGTTGGCGCCATCCGCCTGGGTCGTGAACGAGCCGGTCCGGAACGGAACTTCGTTACCGACCACGATCTTGGCTTCCTGGTTGTCGAGCGTCAGGAGTGAGGGTGTTGACAGGAGATTGGCGTCCCGGTTGGTCGCCAGTGCCTGTACGACTGCGCCAAAGGATATTGCGTCGGCGTCGATCTTGGCGGCGGCTAGTGTCGGGCTGGTCAGCGATCCGAGGCCCGAGAGGACATCCACGTTGCCGTCAGCGTCCGGTAGCAGAGAACCGATGAGACCGCCAATGGTGCCGTTCGTGCTCGTCGTTGCCAACGGCAGGGTCTCGCCCCGCGCGTCTACGGCGGCCATTTCAACGCCAAGGTCGAGGGTGTCGTCGACCGATACCTCAACGATCGCGGCTTCAATGAGCACCTGTGAGCGACGCACGTCGAGTGCGGCAATCAGCTCCTGAATCTCAGCGAACCGCGAGGGATCGGCGCGGACGACGATGGCGTTCAGCGACTCGTCGGCTTGAATGGTCGTGCGCTGAAGCCCTTCCTCGGACGCGCCGCCATCCTGTTCAGTGATGATACCGTTCAGGATCTCGACGATGGTTTTGGCGTCAGCGTGGCTGAGCGTGATGACCCGCGTTGATCCGGTTGCCGTCCGCGGCTGATCGAGCTGATCGACCAGCTTCATAATTTCTGCCGCCGGGCGGGCGTTGCCTTTGACGATCAGCGTATTGTTGTTTTCGTTGGCAATCAGCCGCACGCGCTGGGGCCCTTTGGCGCCCCGGCCGATCTGGTCCGGCGCAACCTTCTCGAGTACGGCGACGACGCTGCCGACCCAGGCATGTTCCATCGGCCGCACGATCAGCTCGTCTTCGTCAGCGACGTCGATCTGCTGAATGATGCGTGTCAGACGCAGGATGTTGTCGGCGTGGTCGCTGATGATGACGATGTTCGGCTGGTCCACAGCCGCAATGTGGCCGTACTGCGGAATGAGCGGTCGCAGGATCTTGAGCAGCTCCGAAGACGAGACGTTCTGCGCCGAGATGACCCGCGTGACAAGCTCTTCCGGCGCCACTTTCGACAGCTTGCCGCGTACGCCCGGAGTCTGCTTGCCCAGGGCGTTCTGCTGGATCCGCACCACGCCACCGGAAGCGGTGGCAGTGAAGTTGTGCACCCGGAGTACCGAGAGAAACAGCGCGTAGACCGCCTCGGCGTCCATGCTGGTGTTGGAGAGCACGGTGACGTCGCCCTTCAAACGCGGATCGATGATGAAGGTCTTGCCGGTGATCTCTGCCACCTGACGCACGAACTCCTGGATATCGGCGTTCTTGATGTTGATCTTCCAGGTCTGTTCGGCGCTGGCAGGGAGGCTGCCGAGGCTGAGCCAGAACGAAAACAGCAGGCCCGCGAGCAGCGGCATCCGGCGCGCGGCGACTGGGGCTGGGTTCTTGATGCGATTCATAGGTTCATTTCAGTGATGCGGTGACGTAGAAGCGGCGCGAGCCACGCTGTACTTCGAGCCGGGCGGCGCCCTGTGCCAGCAGGCCACCCAGGCGGCTGGAATCCTGCCGGGCGTTCCCGATGGGCTGACCGTTGACAGATAAAATGACATCTCCCGATTGCAATCCGTATTGGCTGAGCTGTGGCGAGTTGGCCAGGTTCCCGAGCCGGTAGCCACCACCCCCCGCGGCATTGACGGGTTGCACGCCCAGTTCCGCCAACAGACCTTCCGGGTCTTTGGCGAGCCTGTCACTGTAAGCCTCGAGGAACTCCCGCGGGGTCCTGGGTGGCCGGCCTGAGACGGAGTTGCCACTCGGAACGTCACCCAGTTCGGATTCCGGGTTTCCTGCGCTCCCGACCCCGCCACTGCGACGCTGGCGGCGCACCTCGCGTAGCGGACGGACGTCGGGGCGACCCTGGTCCGGGTCGGCGTTGGCGACGAATCCGGCATCCTGATCATCGAAGCGCAGTTCCTCGCGCTGGCCCAGCCGCTCGAGAATGACCCGATCGTTGTAAACCTCGACCAGCTTGGCGTTGCCGGGGATGGTCTCTGTGTTGCGGTTGCGAATGGTGAACAGTTTCCCGGCTTTGCCTTTCTGCGCAATGATGGCTGCTGAGTCTTCCGGTACCTCAGCGACGAAGACGCCCATCAGCTCGAGCGGCAGCTTGGTCTTTGCCACTTTTTCGGTCTGCACCGCGGCAGCGACCTGCTCCGTTGCCTTGCCAAACAGGTTCCTGTTCAGAATCGCGGGCAGATTCACCCGCTGGAGCCGTTCGGGTTCCCGTTTGCTGGCAGCCTGCGGCGCGGCGACGTCCGTGTTAGGGCTCGCAAGAAAGGACAGCACGCCGGTGGCGAGCGTCCAGGCGATGCCCACCACAAGCAGCCAACGGCAGAGTTCGGCCAAAGCGTTAGAAGTAAGCAGTCCAGTCACTGATTGCTGCCTGTCTGAAGTAGTTCCTGGCCGGCGCAGAGCTTAAAAGACCTGCTGCTCGACCTCCAACACGATTGCATCGTCGGGCTCCTGGCCCGGCCAGGGCAGACCCGCCAGCTCGGTAAACCGGCGACTGACACCCACCTTGACAAAACCTTCGGTCAGGACGCCCGCGCGCAACAGCGCAAAATCGATTCCCTGGCTGTAGACCGCCAACTCCGGAAGCTGTTCCGGGGACAGCCCGAGTCTGCCCTGAAGCGCAGGGAAGGTCGCAGTACTGGTTCCTGCCTGCAGAGTATAAGAGGCGAGCCCACCGTCCCAGCGAAGCTGGCCGCTCAAGCCTGTGAAGGCAATCACATCTTCCAGGGTCCGCGCCGTTCCGCTGAGGTCGCGCAGCTGACCGGCAACCGCCACCTTGCTTGCGGCAAGATCGCCATCGATTCTGATGGCGTAGGGGGCCAGTATGGCGTTCAGCAGGCGGTTGCCGATCTCACCGTCGAGCGTAAGCGACAGCTGCTGATCAACGCCGATGCCTGCGACGCCGGCGACGCCGAGCTCAGAACCGCTCAGTGCGAAGTCTGCGACGGCCTCGAGTCTCAGCAGGGCCAGGGGGTGCAGCGACCAGCTGAGCCGCCCCAGCCGCTGTGTCCCGAGGGCGGCTTGCGCTGACCCCTGCCACAGCGTTCCGCCCGGTTGCGTCAGCACGACGGTGTCGCGCGGTATCCGCTCGGTCAGCAGGCTGGCCGGCAGGCGCACGATGACGACGCCGATGATCACGACCAGCGCAAGCAGCAGGTAGCGGATCATGTGTGAATCATCCCTCGGGCGTCGCGAGGCGTCGGGCCAAAGCGCCATAGAGCTCGGCCAGCGGTGCCAGATCCTTCAGCGCCACGCGTTCGTTCACTTTGTGGATCGTTGCGTTCACCGGGCCCAGCTCGACGATCTGGGTGCCGAGGCGCGCGATGAAGCGACCATCGGAGGTCCCACCGGCGGTTGACAGCTCGCAGGCGCCACCGGTGATCTCGCGCACCGCGCCCTGCACCGCATCGGTGAGCGCGCCGACCGGCGTCAGAAAGGGCTCGCCCGACAACGCCCAGTCAATGTGGTAGTCGATACCGTGCCGCTCGAAGATCGACGCCACCTGCGCCTTCAGCGTTGCGGCCGTCTGCTCGGTCGAAAAGCGGAAGTTGAACCAGTACTCGGCGGTTCCCGGGACGACGTTCGTGGCGCCGGTACCGGACTGGGCATTGGAGATCTGCAGGCTGGTCGGCGGATAGTAGTTGTTGCCCTCATCCCAAACGGTGGCCGCGAGTTCAGCCAAAGCCGGCAGGCCGCGGTGGATCGGATTTTCGACCAGCTCCGGGTAAGCGACGTGGCCCTGCTTGCCGGTGATTGTCAGGTGCGCGTTCAGCGACCCGCGCCGGCCGTTCCGCACGATATCGCCGAGCCGGGCACTGGAGCTCGGCTCACCCACGATGCAGTACTCCGGTCGAATACCCTGCTGCTCTAGCCAGCTGACGACCCGATCGATGCCATCGATCGCCGGCCCCTCTTCGTCGCTGGTGATCAGGAAGCCGAGCCGCAGGCCTGCGAAACCGCTGCTGATGAGGTCTTCTACTGCGACTACCATGGCGGCGAGACTGGCCTTCATGTCCGCGGCACCGCGGCCGTACAGATAACCGTCGTCTTCAACCGGTTCAAAGGGTGGCCGGTGCCACCGCTCCAGCGGTCCTGTCGGCACCACGTCGGTGTGCCCCGCAAAGACCAGCCAGGGACCGCTGCTGCCCCAGCTTGCCCAGAAGTTGTCGACGGCACCAAAGCGCAGCGGGGTGATGCTGAAGCCACAGGCTTCGAGCCGTTCCATCAGGAGCTGCTGGCAGCCGGCGTCGTCGGGGGTGATGCTGGGTCTGGCGATGAGTGCGCGGGTCAGCTCGCGGACCCGCTCGAAGGTGTCTGGGGTGGTTATCCCGGCCGGTTCAGTTGTGGGCATGCAGCGCCTCGTTGAGCGTTATCGCCCGGCCGTTGGCTCGACATTCGACGCGACCGTTGCGGCCATTCCGCAGAAACAGCAGATCGCTGAGCCCGGCCAGTTCGCGCGCTTTGACCGTGCGTTCCTCACCGTCGCCTACGAGCGTCACCGGCGTGGCGGCGGTCAGATAGAGGCCGGCCTCGACCGTGCACCGATCGCCGAGCGGAATGCCCGTGCCCGCATTGGCACCGATCAGGCATTGCTCGCCGATGGTAATCCGAATGGCACCGCCCCCAGACAGGGTGCCCATGGTCGAAGATCCGCCGCCAAGGTCGGTATCCGCACCGATGACAACGCCCTGGGAGATTCGACCCTCGATCATGTTTGGACCGATCGCGCCGGCATTGAAGTTCACGAACCCCTCGTGCATGACCGTGCTGCCGGTGCCAAGGTAGGCGCCGAGGCGGACCCGCGCGCTGTCCGCGATCCTGACGCCGGGCGGTGCTACGTAGTTGGTCAGCTTGGGAAACTTATCGATGGCCTGGACGTCGAGCACCCGGCCCGCGACGCGGGCAGCCCGCTGCCGAGCGGTCAGCTCGTCCAGAGCGACTGGACCCTCGTTGGTCCAGGCGACGTTCGGCAGGTGGGCAAAGATGGCTTCCAGGTTGAGGGTGTTGGGTTGGCGGAGACAGTGTGAAAGCAGGTGCAGCTTCAGATAGGCCGCTGCAGTTCCAGCAATGGGCTCGTCGGTCGGCAGCCAGACCAGCTCCAGCGGCTGTTCCTGCTCGCACAATGCCGCAACCTCGGCACTGGCGTCCGCGGGAAGGATATCCAGCAGCGCCGCAACCGCCGCGGCTGCCACGGAAACGCCGGCTGGCCCTGCACCCAGCGCCTCGAGCCTGGGGATCGCGGCCGCTGCCTGGTCGGCGCTCAGCAGCACGGGCGCTGGAAACCAGACATCAAGCAGTGTCCCTGCCGCGCTGCGGGTACCCCAGCCGATGCCGAGCGCGTTCAGGGCAGGAAGATTGGTAGCAGTGTCAGTCATGGAGCGCCGCCGGGTCGATGAATTCGGCGGCGTACGCTATCACAGGCGGCGGTCAATTCGGGGCGCGGACCGGTGCCGGTAGCCCGTGCGCGCCGGCAGTGTGGTCGATGCCGCTTCAGCCGGATCGCCGCAGCGCCAGGAGCCGGCGGCCCGCTTCTGCGCAGTCCGCTTCCGGTGCCACCCAGGCAACGCGCACGCGTCCGACGCCGGGATTCTGTCCATCGACGCCGGGCCGCGCCAGGTAGCGGCCCGGCAGCACCTCGAGTTGCTGCTCGCCGAGCGCCGTGCGGGCGAAGTCCTCGTCATCGGCGAAACCGAACAGGCTGACGGGCAGCCAGAAGCAGAAGCCTGCCGGCGGTGCGCGCCAGTCGCCGAGCGGTTCCAGACCCTCGGCCGCCGCGGCCAGTTTGTGGCGGTACCGCTCGCGGTTGGCTTCGACGTGGGTTTCCTCGCCCCAGGCGAGCGCGCTGACGATCTGCGTGTGGACCGGCAGGGCGCAACCCTGGTAAGTCCGGTAGCGCAGAAAACGCTCGAGCAGCTCGGCGTCGCCGGCAACAAGGCCGCTGCGCAGCCCCGGCAGGTTCGAGCGCTTCGACAGGGAATTGAACACCAGACAGCGGTCGAAGTCGGGATAGCCTGCGGCAACTGCCGCCCTGAGCAGGCCGGTTGGCGCCGTTGCGCGATAGATCTCGGAGTAACACTCATCTGCCAGCACGATGAAGTTGTGCTCCTGCGCAAGCTGCGCCAGCCGCTCGAGGTCGGTTGTGGACCAGACCGCGCCGGAGGGATTCCCCGGGGAGCACAGGTAGAGCAGGTCCGTCTGCTGCCAGTCGTCCGCCGTGAGTCTGCCCAGGGCCGCGGGTCCGGTCGTTTCGAGACCGTCGCCGTCATAGAAGGCGATCGCGGCTCCGGCCAGCAACGCGGCCCCTTCGTAGATCTGGTAGAAGGGATTGGGCAGTCGAACGAGCCCGCGCCGTTCGGTTGGGAGCAACGCCTGCGCCACGGCAAACAGCGCTTCCCGGGTCCCGGCGACAGGCAGGACCTGCTGCTCGGCATCGACCGTGCACGTGTAGCGGCCGCTGAGCCAGCTTGCGAGCGCCTGCCGCAATTCCGGCAGGCCCCTGGTCGCGGGATAGCGTCCGAGGGAGTCGCGCAGCAGATCGCGATCGGCGAGCGCGTCGAGGACGAAGTCCGGCGCGGGGTGCTTCGGCTCGCCAATCGACAGCCGGATCAGCGCGCGTTCAGTGCCTGGATCCAGCGTCCCCAGCAGAGTGCGGAGGCGCTCGAAGGGGTAGGGCTGGAGTGCGTCCAGCCGTTCGTTCAGCGCGTTGCTCATGGGGAATCAGGTGCCGGCCCGCTGCTCATGCCGACGATGCACCGACGGATCGGTCCAGCTCCTGCCGCAGGTGGTTTTCGAGCTGGTAGACGGACTCCGGGTCGGTGACCGGGAGTCCGTCAGCATTCTGGATGTCGAAGCTGTCTTCGACCCGATCTCCGAGGGTTGTGATCCGAGCGCCGCGGATGCCGATGCCGACCTCGGCCAGCAGCTGGCCGATCGTTGCGAGCAGGCCAGAACGGTCGGACGCGATGATCGTGATCGTGGAGACGCTGGCTCCGGGCTCGGTGGTAATGCTGACCTCCGTGGGTCGGGTCAGCTGCCTGGCGCGCCGCGACAGGCGACGACGGCTTGCCGTGACCGGATCGCCGGCATCCAACGCCTGCCGCAGCTTCTCGGCCACCCGGCTCCAGCGGTCCGGATCGACGACGGGTTGACCATCCCGATCGAGGACGACGAACTCGTTACAGCAGCGGCCGTCGTCACTGGTGAACACCTTGGCTTCGTAAACGGACAGCTGCTCGCGGTCGAGCAGGGTGACCAGGGTGGCAAAGGTGCCCGGTCGGTCGTTGAGGTAGACGACCAGGCTGTTGGTGTCGGCCTCGCCCGGCTGCGGTGTGCCCGGCCGGACCAGCACCAGGGCTCCCGCGTCCGGATCGTGGCGCGCCAGGGCCTCCGTAATCTCGGCGACCTCGCGCGGCGTGTGGCGCAGAAAAAACTCGTCGCCGAGCACATGCCAGACGAAATCTATCGCGGCGTCGGCTAGCGGATCGTCCTGCGCGTTCAGGCGCGCGCGGGCCCAGCTCTGCGTTTCCGCCACGGACTCGGCGCGATCCAGCGGCGACTCCAGACCTCGGCGCAGCGCGCGCTTCGTCTCCAGATACAGCTGTCGCATCAGGGTTGCGCGCCAGTTGTTCCAGAGCGTCGGATTGGTGCCGTTGATGTCCGCCACCGTCAGCGCGTAGAGGTAGTTGAGCCGGCGTTCCGACTTCACCATTTGCGCAAACTCGAGGATGACCTGGGGATCGTAGATGTCCTTGCGCTGCGCGGTCGCCGACATGGTCAGGTGCTGCTCAACCAGCCAGGCAACAAGTCTCGTATCGCTGTCGTTGAGACCGTGGCGGCGGCAGAACTCGATGGCATCGGCGGCGCCGAGAACGGAGTGGTCACCACCCCGGCCTTTGCCGATGTCGTGAAACAGGCCAGCAATGTAGAGCAGCTCGATCTTGGTGATTGCGCGAACACAGTGAGCGGCGACCGGATTGCTCTGCCGCGCGGAGCGCAACCGGAACCGCCGCATGTTGCGCAGGACCTCCATGGTATGGGCGTCGACCGTGTAGACGTGAAACAGATCGTGCTGCATCTGGCCGACGATGCGGCCGAACTCGGGAATGTAGCGGCCGAGCACGCCATAGCGGCGCATCCGCGTCAGCTGGGTCACCACCGATCGCGAGGACCGCAGCAGGGTCAGAAACAGCTCGGTATTCTTCGGGTCGGACCGGAAGCTGTCGTCGATCAGGTGCAGGTGGGCGCGGATCGCGCGGATGGTATTGGCCCGAACACCGGCCACGCCGGGGCGGCCGGCAAGCAGCACGAACAGCTCCAGGAGCGTGCTCGGTGCGGCTTCAAAAATGGCTTCGTCACAGGCTTCGAGATAGTTGTTCCGCAGCTGAAAGCGCTCGTTGATGGGCTCGATGCGCGCCCGCCCGCGGGTCGGCAGGAGCTGCTCGTCGAAGACCTGCAGCATGATGTCGTTGACTTCCCGCAGCGTCAGCACGTGGCGATAGTAGAGCTGCATGAAGCGCTCGACGCCGAGCTTCGCGTCGGTATCTACGTAGCCGAGGCGTCGCGCCAGGGTACGCTGATGCTCGAACTGCAGCCGATCTTCTTTCCGTCCGGCCACCAGGTGCAGGCCGTACCGAATCCATAGCAGGTACCGGCGCCCGTTGATGAGCCAGTCGCGTTCCTGGCGGGTGAGGATCTGTTGTGCCTCCAGGGCTTCCGGATCGGACGTGCCGTAGTGCCGCTGAAACACCCACATCGCCGTCTGCAGATCGCGCAGGCCGCCGGGAGATTCCTTGATGTTCGGCTCCAGCCCGTAGTCGGCATTGGCATACTGGGCATGGCGATTGCGTTGCTCTTCGAGCTTGGCGCGGTAGTAATCGGCCGCGGACCAGACGCGGCTCGGATCGAGCGCCTGATCGAGCGCCTGGGCAACCGAGCCGTTGACGACCAGCGGCCGGCGATCGAAGAGGGCGGTGGCCACGGTCTGATCATCGCGCGCCTGAGCGCGAATCTCACGTAGCGCCCGAACGCTGTGACCAACATCGAGGCCGAGGTCGAACAGGGCCTGGACGAAGGGTTCGATGTCCTCGGCGGCGCTGTAGGGGTCGTGGCCGACGATGAGCACGTCAATATCCGAGTGCGGCAACATTTCCCCGCGGCCATAGCCGCCGACGGCGTACAGCGCGAGGTCGGTCTCCTTGAGGTGCAGTTGCCACAGCTCGCGCAGCAGCGCGTCGATCTGTGCGGTGCGCTCGGCCAGCAGCGTCAGCACTGACTCGCGGGCCCAGTACCGCGCCTCGAGCCTGCTGTCCGCGTCAGCCAGGCGTTGTTTTGGCGTCAGCACGGTTGCGGCGCCGGGATCACGCAGGTTCACAGATCCGCTTCTTCCTGTCGTCGGGTCAGCACTTCAGCGCCGTCGGCGGTGACCAGGATCGTGTGCTCCCATTGCGCCGAAGGTTTGTGATCCTTGGTCACCACGGTCCAGCCGTCGGGCAGGGTCTTCACGTGCCGCTTGCCGGCATTGATCATCGGCTCGATGGTGAACGTCATGCCGGCCTCCAGCGCCTGTCCCTGGCCGGGCCGGCCGTAGTGCACGACCTGCGGATCGTCATGGAAGACACGGCCGATGCCGTGACCGCAGTACTCCCGGACCACGGAAAACTTCTGCGCTTCGGCGTGGCTCTGTACTGCATAGCCGATGTCGCCCAGCGTTGCACCGGGACGAACGGCGGCAATACCGGCATACAGACACTCCTGGGTAACCCGGACCAGCCGTTCCGTCAGGATCGTCGGCTTGCCGACAAAAAACATCTTGCTGGTATCCCCGTGGAATCCGTCTTTAATGACCGTGACATCAATGTTGATGATGTCGCCGTTCTTGAGGGTCTTTTTCGAGGATGGGATGCCGTGACAAACCACGTGGTTCACGGAGGTACAGATCGATTTTGGAAACGGCTGCTGACCCTGGCCGCCACCGTAGTTGAGCGGTGCCGGCGTGCAGTCGATCTTGTCGACGATGAACTCGTGGCAGATTGTGTTGAGCGCATCGGTCGTCACGCCGGCTTTAACGTGTTCGCCGATCATCTCGAGCACGCTGGCCGCGAGCTGTCCAGCAGTCCGCATGGACTGAATGTCGGATTCGTTCCTGACTCGGGCAACCATGGTCTGCGCTCCAGGGGGGTTGGATCGGGCTCGTGGTCGTGCGCCACGGCAGCCGGGTTAACTGCGTCGCAGGCGGCGCAGCGCGGGTATGTTCTCAAGCGTTCGGATTCTGTTGCGGGACACACCACACATCAGCCGGGCCCGCACCTTCGGTCGGTACCTTAGCAGCGCGCCTTGGATCCACATGTTAGCTCCACAGGTTAGATCCGAATGAAAGGTCCGTTCATGAGGTCCGCACAAGAGGCTCTGTTCTACGCCAGGCAGACCGGAGTAAAACGTAGCGCTCTCCTGACGGCTCCGGTCGTCGGTCTCCGGATGATCCGGCTTCGCAAAACCGCCGATTCCGCTACTACGAACGAACCAGAGCTGCCAAACACAGCCCGCTATGGTATAAAGCGCGCCGCTCGCGGGCAATGCGGGCACAGAAACCAGGCCGGAGTGGCGATGCTCCGGGCCAAACCAGCACTGCTTGGCGCCGCGGCAAGGCCGTCGGGCGGCGGTTTTTGCTCTGTTCGTGCAAAAACTGATGCAACAGACTTTTGCATAGGACTTTTGCATAGGACTTTTGCATAGGACTTTGCAAAGAATGCGCACCGACCGTGGATGGCGTGGGGTCAGCAGGCTGGAACAGGCGGGTTGATCGATGGCACGAGCGTGCGATCGGCACCCGACTTCTTGCGGGGTGGCCAGAAGGCTATGCCGTCAACTAACTAAACAGATGCGCAGATCGCCCTGCCCATCGACGGTCCGTTGAGTCCGACACAGCCGCTGGGTGCCCCCGCTGCAGGTCGATGGCCTCCGCAAGGATGAGCCTCGAACGCTGCCCGGGGTTGCGAGCTGGGGATCGGCGGACAGCAACCCGGAGCTACAGTTATGGATATCAGCATGCGCGACATGCTCGCCGCCGGCGTGCATTTCGGCCACCAGACCCGATTCTGGAACCCAAAAATGGCGCCCTACATCTTCGGGGCCCGCAACAAGATTCATATCATCAACCTCGAGCAGAAGGCGCCGGCCTTTGCCGAAGCGCTGCAGGAACTCGAGCGCATGGCGGCCAAAGGCAAGAAGGTCATGTTCGTTGGCACTAAACGGGCGGCTTCGAAGGTGATTCGCGAGCAGGCGGAGCGCGTAGGCATGCCCTATGTCGACCAGCGCTGGCTTGGCGGCATGCTGACCAACTACAAGACTATTCGCGGATCGATCAAGCGGCTCGAGCAGCTCGAGACGCAGCGTCAGGACGGTACGTTCCAAATGCTCACCAAGCGTGAGGCACTGACCCGGGAGCGGATGCTCGAAAAGCTGCAGCGCAGCATCGGTGGCATCAAAGACATGGGTGGCCTGCCGGACGCGCTGTTCGTCGTCGACGTGCAGCACGAGCACATTGCGGTTACCGAAGCCCGCAAGCTTGGTATCCGGGTCTTTGGAATTGTCGATACCAACAGCGATCCGACCGGCATCGATTACGTCATCCCTGGGAATGACGATGCGATCCGGGCGATCCGGCTTTATGTGGCCTCTGCGGCGGACGCCATCGCAGAAGGTCAGGGCCAGGCTTCCGGGGAAGTTGCTCTCGACGAGTTCGTCGAGGTTGATGAGGCCACTCCCGAGACCACCGAGGCGCCAGCCGCTGCGGAAGCAGCCCCGGAGCCGGTGGTCGAAACGCCCGCGGAGAGCAACCCGGAAGCGAGCTGAGCAGCTCGGCCATAGATCGGGACGCCGGTCAGCTTCGCAGCTGGACCCATCCGTCCCGCGCCCCAATGCCGGCATCAGGGCCGGCGCTAAGCGAACAGCTAGAACAGCGATAAAGGAGAAGAGCGGTGGCGATTACCTCGGCCATGGTGAAAGAGCTGCGCGAGCGGACGGGCCTTGGAATGATGGACTGCAAGAAGGCGCTGGATAAGGCCGATGGCGACATGGAAAAGGCCATCGAGGATCTGCGCAAGAGCAGCGCGCTCAAAGCGGCCAAGAAGGCAGGGCGGACGACTGCGGAAGGCTTGCTCGGGCTGCGCATCGGCGACGACGGCAAGCGCGGCGCGATGATCGAAGTCAACATCGAAACCGACTTCGCTGCGAAGAACGAAAAGTTCATTGCCTTCGTCCAGAAGGCGCTCGATGCGGTTTACGAGGGTGGTAGTGCGGACATTGCCGCCCTGAACGCAGGTCCCCTCGGTGATGAGCGTGAGACGCTGGTGCAGGAGATCGGCGAGAACATCACGCTCCGCCGTGCTGCGGTCGTCGAAGCCGCCGGCGGCGGTGTTGGCGGCTACCTCCATACGGACCAGCGTAAGGGCGCGCTGGTTGCGCTGAGCGCGCCCAACGCGGAGCTGGCCCGGGACATAGCGATGCACATCACCGGCGTCGATCCGGCACCCATGGTTGTGAATGCCGAAGACGTGCCCGCCGACCTGGTCGGCAAAGAGCGTGAGGTGTTCGTCTCGCAGGCGGCTGAGAGCGGCAAGCCGCCGGAGATCGTCGAAAAGATGGTTGAAGGACGAGTGCGCAAGTTTCTGGCCGAGATCAGCCTGGTTAACCAGCCCTTTGTCAAAGATCCCTCGCAGAACGTAGGCGCCCTGTTGAAAGCTGCCGGCGTGAGCTGCGATGCCTTTGAGCGCTATCTCGTCGGCGACGGGATCGAGGTCGAGAAGACGGATTTCGCGAGCGAAGTCGCGGCGCAGCTGAAGAGTTCCGAGTAAGCGCACCTGCTGCGGTGCGAACGGCGGCTGGATGACCATGCGGGTACTGCTGAAGCTTTCCGGTGAAGCCCTGGGCGGCGGCGACGGGCGCGGCCTGGAGCCGGCCGGTCTGGCACCGCTGGCGCTCGAGATCCGTGAGTTTATGGACGCCGGAGGCGAGCTCGGGATCGTCGTTGGTGGCGGTAACCTCGTCCGCGGTGCAGCGCTGGCGGAGGCGGGCAGCGACCGGGTGACCGCAGATCACATCGGCACGCTGGGCACCATCATGAACGGTCTCGCGATGGCCGAGGTGCTGAAGCAGCACGGGCTCAAGACCCGGGTGTTCTCGTCGGTGGCGGTTGCTGGCATCGCTGAGGGCTACCAGCGCGACGCCGCGGTTGCAGCGCTCGCCGAGGGCACCGTGTGCTTCTTTACCGGTGGTACCGGGAACCCCCTGTTTACGACCGATACAGCAGCCTGTCTTCGGGGCATCGAAGTCCAGGCAGACCTAGTGCTGAAGGCCACCAAGGTCGATGGCGTGTATTCTGCGGATCCGAACCGGGACGCGACGGCCACACGCTTCGACGAGCTTACCTACAATGAGGTACTGAGCCGAGGTCTGGCGGTTATGGATCTGCCTGCGATCTGGCTCTGTCAGGACCACGGCATGCCGCTGGTCGTGTTCGATATGACGACACCAGGCGGGCTGGCGCGTATCGTGCGCGGCGAGCCGGTCGGGACGCGAATCGCCGCCGAGTGAGCGCTGAGGCGCGGTGCGGGATTGCTGGCGGGCGACCGTTGAGTGGTGAAGGGTGAAGGGTGAAGGCTGAAAGTGAGGCTGATCGATGCTGAAAGAGATCCAGGCTGACGCCGATGAGCGCATGGGCAAGACGTTGGAGTCCCTGGCCCAGGATTTTGCGAAGATCCGCACCGGAAGGGCTAATCCAGCGCTGCTGAATGGCATATCTGTGGACTACTATGGGTCACCGACGCCGCTGGCCCAGGTGGCTTCGATCAACGTCGAGGATGCCCGGACGCTGGCGATCAACCCGTGGGAAAAGCAGCTTGTGCCGGATATCGAGAAGGCGCTGCTGAAGAGCGACCTTGGGATCACGCCGTCCTCCAGCGGCAATACCGTGCGGGTACCCATGCCGCCGCTGACCGAGGAGAATCGACGTGACCTCGCCAAGGTTGCCCGTGCCGAGGCTGAGAATGCCAGAATCGCGATCCGCAACATTCGTCGTGATGCCATTTCCGACATCCGCGAGCTGGTGAAGGAGAAGGAACTCGCCGAAGATGAAGGACGCCGCGGCGAAGACGCGATTCAGAAGATCACGGATCGACGGATTGATGAAGTGGATAAGTCGCTGGCGGCCAAAGAAGCCGATCTCATGGAGATCTGAAACGGATGAGCGATGCGCCGGTAGCCGTTAAGGCACCGCTTGACATAGCTGAAGCCCGCCCGCGGTTGGAGGGGTGCCCCCGCCACGTTGCCATCATCATGGATGGTAACCACCGCTGGGCGCGCAGCCGTCACCTGCCCGGTGCTGCCGGACATCGTGCCGGTGCGCGCAACGTGCGGCGAATTGCCGAGGCCTGCGCCGATGCCGGTGTCGAGTGCCTGACCCTGTTCGCGTTCTCCACGGAAAACTGGCAGCGACCGCGGCCGGAAGTCAGCCTCCTCATGGACCTGATGCGCGCCGTGTTGAAAAATGATCTCGATGAGCTGCACGCCCGCCACGTGCGGTTGCGGGTCATCGGTGACCGCAGCCGGTTTGCACCCGATCTGCAGGAGCAGATGGCCCGGGCTGAGGCGCTGACCGAGCACAACGAGCGTATGACCCTGAATATCGCTGCCAATTTCGGCGGTCGCTGGGACATTGTGCAGGCCGCCCGGCAGCTTGCTGAGGAACATGCCGCAGGCCAACTCGCGCTCGAGGACATCAACGAGCAGGCGTTCACTGCGCGCCTGTCCCTCGGACAGCTGCCGGCTCCGGATCTGTGTATCCGAACTGGCGGCGACCATCGCATCTCCAACTTTCTGCTCTGGGATTTCGCCTACACGGAACTGTATTTCACCAACGCTTACTGGCCCGACTTCGATGGTGAAACGCTGCTGGATGCGCTGACGAGCTTCGTCGACCGGCAGCGCCGCTTCGGCCGTCGCTGCTGACCGGCACCCGTCGCCGTGCTGCGCACCCGTATTCTGACCGCGCTGGTGCTCGCGCCGTCCGTGCTGGCGGCGATTTACTACCTGCCGGCGCTGGGCTACGGCGTACTGTTTCTGCTGATTACGGCGGCCGCCTGCATCGAGTGGGGACAGCTCTGCGGCCTCGGCGATCCGGCGCGGCCGTTCCTCTCCCTGTTGCCTTACCTGCTCGGCTATCTGTGCTTCGGCGCGGCCGTGCTGCTGGTACCGGAACTGCAGCGGTCGGTGATGGGTGCGGCGCTGCTGTTGTGGGTGCTGCTTGGCTGGCGCGTACTGCGATTTGACCCGGAGCAGGCCCGTGCCCGCGTGTATCGTGCCGACGCGCTGGCCGGTTACCTGATTATCGGTGCCGCTTTCGCTGCGTTGCTTCAGCTCCGTAGCACCGGCGGTGCGCCGCTGGTGTTCCTGGCGTTGCTGATTGTCTGGCTCGCGGATATCGGGGCCTACTTTGCCGGGCGGGCCCTGGGGCGACGGAAGCTGGCACCCCGGGTCAGTCCCGGCAAGACCTGGGAGGGCGCGATCGGGGGCATGGTCCTGGCGACCGCGGCAATCAGCGGCATCCTCTGGTACACCAGCGCTTTCGACCTGCGCTGGCTCCCCCTGCTGCTCCTGGTGGTCTGCGTTTCGATCGTTGGCGATCTGTTCGAGAGCACGCTGAAACGTCGTGCGGGGGTGAAAGATTCAGGACGCCTGCTGCCCGGGCACGGCGGCCTCCTGGATCGTATCGACGCGCTGCTTCCCGCTTTACCGCTGCTGGCCATGGTCCTGGGCCTTGTCGGGCAGTGACCGAAACCGCAGTGAACCACTGGCGCCTCGGGCCGTCTAATGCTGTGGGCGTCCGCGCCGGGTGGCACGCGGAGGATCCGTTATGATGGGCGCGGGTAGCCGATCCAGGCGTGTGGGCGCCCGGTGGCACGATGCTTGCGCTGCTGGATGGACGGAGCGCCTGCTGGGAGACCGATCGCGCGGCCGAGCCCGTGAGGCCTGGTGAAGGGCGGACGCAGGCAGAAAACGAGCAGGCATGATTTGCCGAAACTGTTGGCCGGGCCCGAGAGCCGGCTCAGCAAGCTGGCTAAGAAAGCTGGGTAAGTGAGCCGGTTAGGTAAGCCGGTCCAGAGCACCGGACAAAAAAAGCTGGACGAAATAACCGGACGAAAACGCCGGAAGTAGAGAACGGGACGAAAGGACCCACAGGTCGGATCCCTGCAACAGATAAGAGGAACGCTGTTTGGAGTTTCTGCACTACCCGCTGGCGCTGATCTTCACGCTGGGGATACTGGTCACGATCCACGAGCTCGGGCACTTCATCGTCGCCCGCTGGTCCGGTGTGACGGTGACGCGTTTTTCCGTGGGCTTCGGGCGACCGCTGTTCGGCCGGACCGATCGCCATGGAACAGAGTTCGTCGTCGCGCTGATTCCGCTCGGTGGGTATGTGCGCATGCTCGATGAACGGGAGCTACTTCCCGGTGCCGAGCTCCCGCCCGACGCCGTGCCTTACGGCGCTTTGACGCCCGCCTGGCGGATGGCGATTGCCGTTGCCGGGCCGTTGGCCAATTTTCGGCTTGCGGTCTTTGTCTACTGGGTGCTGGCCGTTGGCGGCTTTACGCGCTGCGCGCCGCTGCTGGGCGAGGTTGATCCGGAATCACCGCTCGGACGCGCCGGCGCGACGGCCGGCCTGGAAATCCGGGCAATCGACGGCGCCGAGACGCCATCCTGGCAGCAGGTGTCCGTAGCGCTGGCCAACCGCCTTGGCGAGACCGGCGAGATTGCGTTGGAGCTTCAGCGGCGGGGTGGCGCCAGCCGTCAGCTGGTGCGGCTGCCGATCAGCGACTGGCACCGGGGCGAAAGCGAGCCGCAGCTGTTGCAGTCGCTCGGAATCAATCCGCGGGCCCCTGCCGTGGTCGGGCTGGTGGTCCCGGAGTCCCCGGCGGCCGCGGCGGGCTTCCGCGTTGGCGATCGGATTCTATCGATTGATGGGGACGCCGTAGCCGGCTGGACCGACTGGGTCGAGCGGGTTCAGCGCGCACCGGGTCAGATGTTGCCGCTGACGCTCGATCGGAACGGCCAGCAGCTCGAACTCAGCGTCGTCCCGGCAACGCGGACGACGACCACGGCTGAGGGCGAGGTCACCAGCGGCTACCTTGGCATCGGCATGAGCCTCAACGAGGTTCGCTACGGACCGATCGGTGCCATCGCCCGCGCCGTCGACGAAACGGTCAGCAAGACGGTCATGACGCTGGGCCTGATCCGGAAGATGATCTTCGGCCAGGTGTCCGTTCAGAATCTGAGCGGCCCGTTCACGATTGCCGAGGTTGCCGGAACGTCAGCGCGCCTGGGGTATACCTACTTTCTCGGCGTGCTCGGCCTGCTCAGCGTGTCGCTCGGCGTGCTTAACCTGCTGCCGATCCCCATTCTCGACGGCGGGCACATCGTCTGGGCCGCCGTCGAATGGATCCGTGGCCGTCCCGTGCCCGAAGCCGTTCAGCTGCTTGGGGCGCAGATCGGCTTGGTGCTGGTCGGGAGCCTGATGGCCCTGGCCCTCTTCAACGACGTCGCGCGAATGCTGCAATGAATCCACTGGCTATGTTGCTGCGCTCGGCCGCAATCGGCTGCCGCGGACTCCGGATCATCCTCGCCTTAGCGTTGATCGCAGGCGCGAGCTTTGCCCGCGCTGAGTCCTTTACCGTGACCGACATCCGACTGCAGGGCCTGCAGCGTGTTTCGGCCGGTACGATATTCAACATTCTGCCGCTCAAGGTGGGGGACAGCGTGGACGAGCTGGCGGTGCGCCGGCTCATCCGGACGCTGTTCAAGTCCGGCTACTTTCGCGATGTGCGGATGTCCCGGGATGACGGTGTACTGGTGGTGACCGTGCAGGAGCGGCCGGCGATCGAGACCATCGAGATCGACGGCAACAAGGCGATCAAGACCGATGCGCTGCTCGACGGCCTGTCGCAGCAGGGCCTGCGGGAGGGCGAGATCTTCAAGCAGGCGACATTGGAGCGGGTGAGCCTGGAGCTGGAGCGGCAGTACGTGGCCCAGGGTCGTTACGGCGCGGGCATCGAAACCACGGTCAAGGATCTGCCGCGGAACCGCGTGTCCATCAAGATCGACGTCGAGGAAGGCAAGACCTCGGGGATCCGGCATATCAATATCGTCGGTGCGGGCGACTACTCGCAGCGCGACCTGCTCGATGAGCTGGAGCTCAAGCATCCGAGCCTGATGTCGTTTTACCGCAATGATGACAAGTACTCGCGGGAGAAGCTGCAGGGCGACATCGAACGGCTGGAGTCCTTCTACCGGGACCGCGGCTACGTCGAGTTCCGAGTGCTGTCGACGCAGGTCAGCGTCACGCCGGACAAGCGCCAGGTTTATCTCACTATCAATGTCAGCGAAGGCGAAAAGTACAACATCGCTGACGTTCGCCTGCTGGGCGAACTGAACGAGCTTGATCCGGACGTGCTGAAGAGCCTGGTGCTGGTGCAGAAGGAACAGGTGTTTTCTCAGGCGCTTGTCACCGCCTCGGAGGAACGGCTCACCGGTGCGCTCGGCAATGCGGGCTATACCTTCGCCACCGCCACCGGCGTGCCGAAGGTCAACGAAAAGGACGGTACCGTCGACGTCGAGTTCTTCGTCGATGCGGGCAAACGCGCTTACGTACGACGCATCGCCTTCAGCGGCACCCGCATCACTCAGGACGAGGTAATGCGCCGGGAGATGCGGCAGATGGAGGGCGGCTGGGCCTCAACCGCGCTGATTGATCTGTCCAAGGTCCGGCTGGAGCGGCTCGGCTACTTCAAGGGTGTGAACGTCGAAACACCACCGGTGCCGGGTACCGATGATCAGATCGACGTTGCCTTCTCGCTCGAAGAGCAACCCTCCGGGTCCGTGTCTGCGACCTTTGGCTTCGCGCAGGCGTCCGGATTGATTATTGGCGGCAACTACCAGCAGAACAACGTGCTCGGAACGGGTAACAGTCTCTCCCTCGGGCTGTCCTTCAACCGGTTCCAGGAGTCTGCGAACTTCAGCTACTTCAACCCCTACTACACGATGGACGGCATCTCCCGCGGCTTCAACGTCTTTTACCGCCGGCTGGATTTCGACGAACGTAATATTGCCCGGTTCATCACCGACTCCCTCGGCGCCGGGGTGAACTTCAGCTTTCCCATTGGTGAAACCCGGCGCGTGAACCTGGGGCTGCTGGCCGAGTACACGGACATTACCGAAGGTCGCTTCCCGGCGCAGGAGATTTCCGAGTTCATCGACAAGAACGGGCCCGACGCACTGAACTTCAAGACCAACCTGTCCTGGAACTCCTCGACCCTCAACCGTGGCCTGTTCCCAACCCGCGGACGGTCGCACGCGGTCGCGATGGAGATTTCGGTTCCGGGCAGTGACCTCGAATTCTTCAAGTTCACCTACAACGGGCAGCTGTTCCTGCCGATCGCGCGCAACTGGACGCTGCGTCTGCGAACGGAGATCGGCTACGGAGACGGCTACGGCAATACCGACGCGCTGCCGTTCTACGAACACTTCTTTGCCGGCGGCTTCGGCTCGATCCGCGGCTTCGAGGTGTCCACGCTCGGTCCGCGCAGCACCAATCCGACCGTGGATGCCGATGGCAATCCGCTGCCCGACGGCTTCTTCCGTCCGCGCGGGGATCCCTTCGGCGGCAACCTGCTGGTGGAGGGCAGCGCGGAGCTGATCTTTCCGTTCCCGTTTGTCCAGGACAGCCGCCAGTTCCGGCCGGCGCTCTTTTTTGACATAGGTAACGTTTTCAACACCAACTGCCCGGATGTCAGCACCAACTGCTTCGATTTTTCGACGGATGAGCTGCGCTATGCGGTCGGTTTCGGGGTGACCTGGCTGACCGGGCTCGGACCGATGACCTTTGCGCTGGCCAAGCCGTTCAACGTGAAGGACTTCGACGAGGAGGAAACCTTCCAGTTTGAGTTGGGCCGAACCTTCTGACTAGAATGCGCGCCGTCCAGCCTGTGCCGCAACGCCGCGGACAGTCACGCGTAACGACAACTCCCCGATCAGTCTATGAACGCAAAGTACGAAACAAAGGAGAAGTACGTGGGAAACACTCTGAATAGCCGTTGGCTTGCCACGGTCCTGTTTGCCGTGTCGCTGCTGGCCAGCGGATCTGCAGCTGCAGAGCTGAAAATTGCCGTCCTCGATACCCAGCGGGCGCTTGCTGAGAGCGAAGAGGCGAAGAACCTCATCAAGACCATCAACCGCGAGCTGAAGAGCGAGCAGGACGAGGTGCAGACCCTGGGCGAGAGCATCCGCCGGCTGACTGAAAAGCTCGAGAAGGATGGCCAGGTGATGAGCGCGTCGGAACAGCGTAAGGCGCAGAAAGAGATCGAAGACAAACAGATCGAGTACCAGTTTCTGGTCAACAAGCTGCAGAAAGAAGTGAACGATCGGCGCAATGAACTGCTGCAGCAGATGGTGCCGAAAGTTGATGCAGTGCTGAAGGATCTGATCGAGCGAGAGCGTTTCGATTTCATTCTCGAGCGCGGCAGCCTGCGTTATGCGAATCCTAAGCACGACGTCACCCGCAAGGTGACCGAGATGCTCAACAAGAAGCGCTGACTCCGGACGTCGCGTTTCCGGTGACCCGCTCCGCACCGCAGCCCCTGCTCCTCGGTGAGATCGCCAAGGCGACCGGTGCAGAGCTGGACGGGGATGCAAACCTCGAGATCACCGGCATTGCCAGCCTCGATGCGGCCGGGGCGGGTGATCTCAGCCACCTTTCGAATGCCGCCTATCGGGAGCAGCTCAGCAGCTGCCAGGCGAGTGCGGTCATTCTGGCGCCCGGCGAGCGCGACCGCTGGTCCGGCGCTGCACTCGTGCATCCCAACCCCTACCTGACCTACGCCCGCGCGAGCCAACTGTTCCGCAGCGAGAGGCAACCGGCTGCCGGTATCGACCCTGCTGCAAGCGTCGCTGCGGATGCCGTCGTCGCTGCGACTGCGGTCATCGGACCCGGCGTGGTCATCGGGGCACGGGCTCAGATCGCCGATGGTGCGGTCGTGGGTGCCAACACGGTCATTGCTGACGATTGTGCGGTGGGTGCGCACAGTACGCTGCATGCGAACGTTACCCTTGCCGGGCCCGTGACGCTCGGCCGTGAGTGCGTGATTTATTCCGGTGCCGTCATTGGTGCCGAGGGGTTCGGGTTTACGCCTGACGAGCGCGGCCAGTGGACGCCGATCGCCCAGCTCGGTGGCGTGGTCATCGGCGATCGGGTCAGCGTTGGCGCCAATACCTGCATTGATCGCGGAGCCCTCGGCGATACCCATATCGAAGACGGCGTTAAAATCGATAACCTGTGCCAGATCGGGCACAACTGCCGCATCGGTGCACACACCCTGATCTGCGGTTGTGTGGGGATTGTCGGCAGCACCCGGATCGGCCGCCATTGCGTGCTTGCCGGCGGAGCCGGGATCGGCGGCGATCGACCGATCGAGCTATGCGATCAGGTGATCGTCAGCGCGCGAACTCTGGTGGTGCAATCGATCAGCGAACCCGGCACCTACTCCGGCGGCACGTTGCATGCACCGATGTTGAGCTGGAAGCGGAACGCCCTGCGTTTTCAAGAGCTAGATGGCATGATGCGCCGTATACGCCGGCTCGAGAAGCTTGTTGCAGCAGCCGGGAACAGTGCCGAGGGCTGAATCGACCACAGCCTGGTCAGCCGTGCTCTCGGGCCTGTGTTTGGAGTCTTGAAGGGGGAGCATCAGAGTGAGCGCCACAGAGCCCAGCAGCGGGCTTAAGCCAATTGCAGAGTTGTTCGAGTATCTGCCGCATCGGTATCCCTTCCTGCTGGTGGATCGGGTGACGGAGCTGACGGTCGGAGAGTCCATTCGCGGGTTCAAGAACGTGACCATCAACGAAGACTTCTTCAACGGTCACTTTCCCGGGCAACCAATCATGCCAGGGGTGCTGATCATCGAAGCTATGGCCCAGCTGTCCGGGGTGCTGGCCTTTGAGACCAAGAATCGGCGTCCGGCGGACGGCACGCTGTACTACCTCGCAGGCACGGACAAAGCGCGGTTCAAGCGCCCGGTGGTTCCTGGTGACCGCCTCGACATGCGCAGCCGTATTCGCGCGGACAAGCGCGGCGTGCTCAAGTTCGAGTGTGTGGCCGAGGTAGATGGCGAGCTGGCCTGCTCTGCTGACATCACCTGCATGGCGCGGGAAATCCAGGGGAGCTGATCCGTGACCGAATCGGGAGGACCATCGGCGCGCGACAACGCGATCATTGCTCCGGGTATCGACCCCCGGGCCATCGTGCATGAGAGCGCGCAGCTCGGTGAGCGGGTCACCGTTGGACCCTGGTCGATCATCGGGCCCAAGGTCGAGCTCGGCGATGACTGCTGGGTAGGCCCACACGTGGTCATTAAAGGGCCGACGCGCATCGGCCGCGGCAATCAGATCTTTCAGTTCTCCACGGTTGGCGAAGATACGCCGGCGCTGGCTTTCACCGGTGAGGAAACCTGGCTCTACATCGGCGATCACAACGTCATCCGCGAAGGCGTCACCATTCATCGCGGCACGGCGCAGGATGACAGCCGCACGGTGATCGGCAGCCATTGCCTGCTCATGGCCTACGTCCACGTCGGTCATGACTGCATCCTCGGCGACAACATCATCATGGCGAACAACGCCGGCGTCGCGGGCCATGTCCGCGTTGGCGACTTCGCCAACTTCGGCGGCTTCGCGGCCGTCCCCCAGTACCGTTCCGTCGGCCCCTTTACGCACATCGGCGGCATGAGCCTGGTGCTGAAGGACGTGCCCGCCTACATGACGGTCAGCGGGAATCCTGCTGCGGCGATTGGCCTCAACCTCGAGGGGATGAAACGCCGTGGCTACGACTCCGCGCGCATAGACGCACTGAAGCAGGCGCATAAGATCGTTTATCGCGAGGGCCGCACGACGCGGGATGCCGTGGCGACCCTGGATGCGCTGGCGGAAGATGAAGCGGTGCGACGGTTTCAGCAGAGCATCGTCGAGTCGAAACTCGGCATCATTCGTCCGCGCAGCTGACCGCGGACGCATGCGCGCTGCACCCGTCATCGGCGTGTTGGCAGGCGAGCTGTCCGGCGATGCACTCGGTGCAGGACTCATGCAGGCGTTGCGTGAGCGTTACCCCGACGCCCGGTTTCTCGGCGTGGGCGGGCCAGCCATGCAACGGTTCGGGCTCGAATCGCTGGCCGATCTCGAAATCCTCTCGGTCAACGGCTTCATCGAGCCGGTCAAGCGGTTTCCTGCGCTGCTGCGACTGTTGCTGGATCTCGAGCGTTCCTTTGCCGAGGCGCAGATCGATGTCTTCGTCGGAGTCGACTTCAACGTCTTCAACCTGTTGCTGGAGCGCCGCCTGCGCCGTCGCGGCTTCGCAACCGTGCACTACGTCAGCCCCTCCGTCTATGCCTGGCGACGGGGGCGGGTGCGGACCGTTGCCCGGGCTGCCCGGTTGTTGCTGACGCTGTATCCGTTCGAGCCGCCACTGTACCGGGGGCAGCCGTTGTCGGTGGTCTACGTCGGTCATCCGCTGGCTGACCGGATTGCGCCGGACGCCGGCAGCGCGGACGCACAGCGGGTGGCCCGGCAGGCGCTCGGCGTGGCCCCCGAAGCCACCTGTCTAGGTCTGCTGCCCGGCAGCCGTGGCAGTGAGCTCGAGTACCACTTGCCGCTGTTCCTGGCCGCTGCGGAGGAGGTTGACGCAGCACTCGGTGCCGTCACCTGGGTGTTGCCCTGTCCGCGACGCAGCCTGCGCTCGCAGATCGACCGGGCACTCAGCGAGCATCCCGACCTGTCCGTGATCGTCGATGACGGCACCGCACAGCGTGCGCTTACGGCCGCCGACGGCGCGTTCATCAAATCCGGTACGTCAACGCTCGAGGCAATGCTGCTGCGACGTCCGATGGTGGTCTGCTATCGCCTTGGTGCGGCGACCTACCGTGTGCTGACGCTGCTGGTGCGCGTGCGTACCTTTGCATTGCCCAACATTCTGGCGGGGCGTCCGCTGGTGCCGGAGCTGATCCAGGACGCAGCAACGCCGCTGACGCTGGCGCGGGCGCTGCTGGCGGAGCTGGAGCAGGCGCAGAGCCGGGATGACTACTTTGCACCCTTCGATGAATTGCATACCCTGTTACGCCGAGACGCCAGCAAGCAGGCCGCGATTGCCATCAGCACCCAGATCCTTGAGCCGCACTGATCCCGGTGGGCAGCCCGCCCGCTGGGCACCGCTCTGCGAGCCAGATGCTCAACAGCTTGCTGCTGAACGCGCGCAGGGCCTGATCGGGGTCGACGAGGCCGGCCGCGGACCGCTGGCCGGGCCGGTGTGTGCCGCGGCGGTAGTACTGCCACCCGATCTGGAGCTACCGCTGCTGAACGACTCTAAGAAACTGACAGCAGCCGTTCGCGAGCGGCTGGCCGAAGACATCCGCAGCTGCGCCAGTGCCTGGGCGCTCGGCTGGGCATCCGCCCGGGAGATCGATGCGTTGAACATCCTCACCGCGACGCACCTGGCGATGGCGCGCGCGATAGAGGCGCTGGTGTTGGCCGGGCCAGGGTCTGAGCGCGGCGGACGGGCTTCGCTGCCGCAGCCGGCGCAGACGACAGTCTGGGTTGATGGTAACCGCAGCCCGCGGACGCTCGGGCCCTGTCAGCGCGTGGCCAGCGTGGTCAAGGGCGATGCCCGGGTAGCGGAGATCAGCGCCGCATCGATTCTCGCGAAGACCGCGCGCGATCGGTGGATGCTCGACCTGCACCAGCAGCACGAGCAGTACGGCTTCGCCGAACACAAGGGGTATCCAACCGCGCGTCACCTGGCGCTGCTCGAGACCTTCGGTCCCTGCAGCGAACACCGGCGCAGCTTTGCACCGGTGGCAAGAGTGATCGGCCTGCGCCGGCCGGGAACCGCCTCCCGCACCATGAGCGGGACGCGCACCATGAGCGGGGCGCGCTCCGATGGCCCGGAGAAGCTGCCGCGATGAGTGCCCTAGCGGTGCCCGAGGCTGCAGTCGACCGGCCGGCGTTCGTGCACCTGCGGGTGCACAGCGAATACTCGCTGGCCGACGGCGTAGTGCGTATCCGAGCCCTGGCCGAGCGTGCGGCACGGAACGGCATGCCAGCCGTTGCGCTCACCGATCGGGGCAACCTGTTTGCGCTCCTCAAGTTCTATAACGCCTGCCTCGGCGTCGGGGTCAAGCCGATCGTCGGGGTCGACTTCCGGGTGCTTGCCGAGGATGGGGCGATCTTTCAGATGACGCTGCTGGCGCAGGCACAGGCCGGGTACCGGCGGCTCATCGAGCTGGTTTCGCGGAGCTTCATCGAGGGCCCTGAGTACGGCCTGATCAACCGCGCCGATCTGCTGCACGAGACCGAGGGCCTGATCGCCCTCTGCGGTGGCCTGGCCGGAGAGATCGGACACGCGCTGGGGCGCGATGACGGCCAGCAGGCCCGGGCGCTGGCGCGCGAGTGGGCGGCGGCCTATCCGGATCGCTTCTATCTCGAGGTGAGCCGCACGGACCGGGCCGGCGAAGAGCAGCATGTCCGTCAGAACGCGCTGCTCGCCGCTGAGCTCGAGCTGCCGCTGGTAGCAACGAACCAGGTCTGTTTTCTCGATACAGAGGATTTCGAGGCCCACGAAACGCGGGTCTGCATCCACGAAGGCGAGGTGCTCGACGATCCGAAGCGGGCGCGCCGGTACTCGGAGCAGCAGTATCTGGCGCCGGCGGAGGAAATGCAGCGTCGGTTTGCGGATCTGCCTGCCGCGCTCGAGAACACGGTGCTGATCGCCGAGCGCTGCAATCTCATGCTCGACCTCGGTGATTACTACCTGCCGAACTATCCGGTGCCGGAGGGCGTCACGCTTGCCGATTTTCTGGCCCGCTGCGCCGAGGACGGGCTTCGCGATCGGCTTGCGGAAACCGCGCCGGCGAAGCCGGTCGAGGCCTATCGGCAACGTCTCGAGTTCGAGCTCAACGTGATTGAGCAGATGGGTTTTCCCGGCTACTTCCTGATCGTCATGGAGTTCATCCAGTGGGCCAAGGCGCACGATATTCCCGTCGGTCCGGGGCGCGGCTCCGGCGGCGGCTCATTGGTTGCCTACGCGCTGGGGATCACGGATCTCGATCCGCTGGCCTATGACCTGCTGTTCGAGCGGTTTCTGAATCCGGAGCGGGTTTCGATGCCGGATTTCGATATCGACTTCTGCATGGAGGGGCGGGATCGGGTCATTGCGCACGTCAGCGAGCGTTACGGACACGAAGCGGTGAGCCAGATCGTCACCTTCGGCACCATGGCGGCCAAAGCCGTCGTGCGCGATGTGGCGCGGGCGCAGAACAAGTCGCTCGGGCTGGCCAACCGGCTGGCACAGCTGATTCCGTTCGAGGTCGGAATGACCCTGGGCAAGGCAGTCGCCGAATCCGATGAGCTGCGGCAGTTTCTCGAGCAGGACGAGGAGGCCCAGGAAATCATGGAGATGGCCTACAAGCTCGAAGGCATCGTACGCAACGTCGGCCGCCATGCAGGTGGCGTGGTCATTGCGCCGTCGGCACTGACGGATTTTGTACCGCTGTACTCGGAAGAGCTTGGCGCCGGGCTGGTATCGCAGTTCGACAAGGACGATGTTGAAACCGCCGGGTTGGTCAAGTTCGACTTCCTCGGCCTGAAAACCCTCACGATCATCGACTGGGCCGTGCAGGCCATCAACGGGCAGCTCCCCGACGGTGGCCGACCGATACTGCTGAAGGACCTTCCCCTCGACGATCGCATGACCTACGAGCTGCTGCGGCGCGCTGAAACGACCGGCGTGTTTCAGCTGGAAAGCCGCGGCATGAAAGACCTGATCCGGCGGCTGCTGCCGGATACGCTGGAAGACATCATTGCGCTGGTGGCACTGTTCCGTCCCGGACCGCTGCAGTCTGGTGCGGTGGACGACTTCATCAACCGGAAGCATGGCCGCGAACCCGTCGAGTACGCGCATGCCAGCCTGGAGCCGGTGCTTGACACGACCTATGGGGTGATCCTGTATCAGGAACAGGTCATGCAGATCGCCCAGGTGCTGGCCGGCTTTTCGCTTGGACAGGCGGACCTGCTGCGGCGGGCCATGGGCAAGAAGAAGCCTGCCGAGATGGCCAAGGTGCGCGAACAGTACATGGCGGGTATTGCTGAGCGGAACATCGACGCCGAGCTTGCCGGGCAGATTTTCGACACTATGGAGAAGTTCGCCGGGTACGCCTTCAACAAGTCCCATAGCGCCACCTACGCGCTGGTGTCTTTTCAGACCGCCTGGCTCAAGACCCACTTTCCCGCACACTTCATGGCCGCAACGCTGTCGGCGGAGCTGCAGCACACCGACAAGATCGTCACGCTGATCGACGAGGCCAAGCGCCTTGGCCTGACCGTGCAGCCGCCGTCGGTCAACGAGGGCGAACTGCGGTTCAAGGCGCGCGGCGAGATGAGCCTGGCAGATGCCGAGGCCGGACGGGTCAGCGGCCGGAAGGTAAAGGAGATCATCTACGGGCTCGGCGCGATCAAGGGCGTCGGCGAGGGGCCGGTCGAAGAGATACTGCGCGTGCGCCAGGCTGATGGCGCGTTCCAGAGCCTGGACGACTTCTGTGCCCGGGTCGACGGTCGCAAGGTGAACCGCAAGGTGCTTGAAGCGCTGATCCGCGCCGGGGCGCTGGATTGCCTGAAGCCCGGCGCCGATCTCGACCTCGCACGCGCGAACCTCCTGAATGAGCTCGACGATGCGCTGGCCTGCGCTGAACAGGCCGCGCGCGACGCAGAGCACGGCATGACTGACCTGTTCGGTGACGTGCAGCCAACGGGCAACGTCGTCAGGCTGCGTGAGCAGGTGCCTGCCCTGCGCCGCGCCGAGCGGCTCGGCTACGAGAAGACGGCTCTGGGATTGTTTCTGACCGGGCATCCGATCGACGACTACCGCCGTGAGCTGAAACGCATCGCGCCGACGCCGCTTGCGCGCCTCAAGCCCGGTAAAGGGCGACAGCGGATCGCCGGGTTCGTCGCCAACATGCGGACCATGCGCAACAAGAAAGGTGAGCTGATGGCGTTCGTGCAGCTCGATGATCAGCAGAGCCGGATCGAAGCGTCGCTGTTTGCGGATGTGTTCGCCGAGCACAAACACAAAATCGCTCAGGACCAGGTGCTGGTGCTCGAAGCCGAAGTACAGCGCGATGACTACACCAAGGGGGTCAAGCTGCGCGTCGCCCGGGTGCTGACGATGGCCGAGGCCCGAGCTGCTTATGCCCGCGGGCTGACCCTCAACCTGGCTGGCGAAAAACCCTGCGTACGTACCCTGGAGCGCTGTTTCGCACCGTACCGAACGCCCGGGGACGGTTGTCCGGTCACGGTCCTATGGCGTACCGACGACGCGCTGGTGGAGTTCGATCTCGGCCGCGACTGGCAGGTACAGCCGAGCGACGAGCTGCTGCTGGCGCTCGAGGCGCAGTTCGGCGCGGCGTGCGTGCAGCTGGCCTACGGCGACGGGGGCGGCCGGCGACGGACTGCGGCTGCCGGCGCGGTGCTGCACTAGGGGCCTCACCAATGGGTTCGCAGCGGTTGCGCGAAGCGCCCGTCGACGCCGCGCTGGCGACCTGGGGCGAGCGCTGGCTGGCACGGCGGCCAGCCGGATCGAATGCCCGGCTGTATGTGGGCTTCAGCGGCGGGCTGGATTCCGTGGTACTGCTGCATGCCACCTGGCGATGGCTGGCCGAGCGGGTGCAGGGCGGTGGCGCGGGTGAGCGGGACGCGCAGGCCGCAGCGGTGACGCTGGTACCGGTGCACATCAATCATGGGGTCGCTGCAGCGGCCGAACACTGGGCCCAGCACTGCTGCACGTTCAGCGCCGGGCTCGGGCTGCGCTGTCAGGTGTTCCACGCCCCACCGCTCGACGCAGGCCGCGGGTTCGAGGCGCGGGCTCGGGCCGCACGCTATGGCCATTTCAGCGAACTGCTCGATCAGCCAGCCGATAGCCTCCTGCTCGCCCACCACCGGGACGATCAGAGCGAAACGCTGCTGCTCCGACTGTTCCAGGGGCGCGGCCTGCTGCCGATCCCGGGGCGCCGGCCCCTGGGGGCGGGGACCCTCGAGCGTCCGCTGCTGCGCCTCGAACGCAACGTTCTGGCGACCTACGCGGAGCGCTTCGAGCTGCCGGCGATCGAAGACCCGGGCAACGCGGACACGCAGCACGAGCGCAACTACCTGCGGCATGTGGTGCTGCCGCGGGTTCGGGAGCGATGGCCGCAGGCGGATCAGGCACTGGACCGGGTGGCGGCGCGATCTAGCGAAGCGCAGCGGCTGCTGGAACAGCTGCTCGGGCAGCGCGCGGCGCTTGAGATTGAGGAGCTGACAGGAGAGTTGGCCCTGCCGCTGCTGCGTGCCTGGCTGCATGCGCGGGGCGAGCACCGGGCGGCGGATCGTGCCCTCGAGGAATTCCTGCGGCAGCTCGCCAGTCCGGTGGATCGGGCACCGGAGCTGCGGCTGCCCGGCGGTTGCCTGCGGCGCCGGGGTCAGACGGTGATCTGGGAGCCGGCCAGTGATTGAGTGCGCACAGGCGCTTTGTTAATCTTTAATCCCATCCGACGACTTGTCGTCAGCCACCCCGGATCGGTCTACCTGTGTTGTATTTCTCAAGCTCTCCCGTTGCGCGGCGGTCATGGCCCGCGCACTGGGGCCTCGGCGCGTCATTGTGACCCGGTACATTTTTGTCACCGGCGGCGTGGTCTCTTCGCTCGGCAAGGGCATTCTCACATCGTCCCTTGCCGCGGTCCTGCAGGCGCGCCGCGTGCAGGTCAACGTCATGAAGCTGGATCCGTATATCAACGTTGATCCCGGGACCATGTCCCCCTTTCAGCACGGCGAGGTGTTTGTCACCGCCGATGGTGCGGAAACCGATCTCGACCTCGGTAACTACGAGCGTTTCAGTGGTGTGCCAATGGCGCGGCGCAACAATTTTACGACCGGCAGCGTCTATGCCGAGGTGCTCCGGCGGGAACGGCGCGGCGACTACCTGGGCGGTACGGTCCAGGTCATTCCGCACGTGACCGACGAAATCAAGCGCCGGATCAAAGCGGTCGGCGAAGGATCCCAGGTGCTCATCGTTGAGATCGGCGGCACCGTAGGCGACATCGAGTCACAGCCGTTCCTCGAAGCCGCGCGACAGATGCGGCTCGAGGTCGGCGGCAACCGCGCCATGTTCATTCACCTGACCCTGGTGCCCTACATCAAGTCCGCGGGAGAGATCAAAACCAAGCCGACGCAGCACTCGGTGAAGGAGCTGCGCTCCATCGGGCTGCAGCCGGACATCCTGGTCTGCCGCTCGGAACGCATGCTGCCGCGTTCGGCGCGCAGCAAGATCGCGTTGTTCACCAACGTTGAAGAGCGTGCGGTCATTCCGCTCGTCGATGCACAGACCATCTACCAGGTGCCGGAGCTGTTGCACCAGGAAGGGCTCGACAGCTACGTCACCGAGAAGCTCGACCTCGAGTGTGATCCGGCGGATCTGTCGGAGTGGCACAAGGTTGTGCACGCACAGCTCAACCCGGAGCGCGAAGTGCGAATCGCCATGGTGGGCAAGTATCTGGAGCTGCTGGATGCCTACAAGTCGCTGACCGAGGCGATCACCCATGCGGGGATTCAGACGCGGACCAATGTCCATATCGACTACATCGATGCGCAGGATCTTGAACGCCAGGGGCCCACGTTGCTCGACAAAGCACACGCGATTCTGGTGCCCGGCGGCTTCGGTGAGCGGGGCCTTGAGGGCAAGATCATGGCTGCTCACCATGCACGGACCCGGCAGGTGCCCTACCTCGGGATCTGCTACGGGCTCCATGCGGCGGTCATCGAAATGGCCCGCAATACGGCAGAGCTCGAAGGAGCGCATTCCACCGAGGTGGACGCCGCAGCACCGCACCCGGTCATCGCGCTGATCTCAGAATGGACCGATGCCGATGGTCAGCTCAAAACGCGGACCGGGGCCGAAGACCTCGGCGGTACCATGCGGCTTGGCGAGCAACCCTGTCTGCTCGAGCAGGGGACGCTGGCCGCCGAGCTCTACGGCACAACGCTGATTCTCGAACGGCACCGGCATCGGTACGAGGTCAACGAACGGTACGTCAACCGGCTCGAAGAGGCCGGCCTGCGGGTGGCCGGCCGGTCCGAAGACGGCGCGCTGGTCGAGGTCATCGAAGTTGCTGACCATCCGTGGTTTCTCGCCTGCCAGTCCCACCCGGTGTCCACCCGCTCCCCGCGCGGTGGGCACCCTATCTTTACCGTATAAATCGCGGCCGCCTGCGCGCACCCGGCCCTGGCTGCCACCACCCAGGCCTCGGACTGAGGTCCGCGGAGGAGACGCCCGTGCAACTCACCGATTTCACCGTCGGCCTCGATCAGCCGTTGTTTCTGATTGCCGGTCCCTGCGTCATCGAGAGCGAGGCCATGGCTTTCGAAACGGCCACGGAGCTGCGCGACATCTGTGCTGAGCTTGGGGTGCCGTTCATTTACAAGAGCAGCTTCGACAAGGCAAACCGCTCCTCGCACGAGAGCTATCGGGGCCCCGGGGTGGAGGCAGGGCTCAGAATCCTCGAGCGCGTGCGCGATGAGGTTGGCGTACCGGTGTTGACCGATGTGCACGAGGACACGCCGCTGAATGAGGTTGCTGCTGTCGTCTCCGTGCTGCAGACGCCCGCGTTCCTCTGCCGACAGACCAACTTCATCCAGAACGTCTGTAACCAGGGCCGCCCGGTGAACATAAAAAAAGGACAGTTCCTTGCGCCGCAGGACATGCTGCAAGTCGTCGAGAAAGCTCGAGCGACCGGGAACGAGCAAATCATGGTCTGCGAACGGGGGTTCACCTTCGGCTACAACAACCTGGTATCCGACATGCGCGGGCTGGCGGTCATGCGGGCCTGCAACTGTCCGGTGGTCTTCGATGCGACCCACTCCGTGCAGATGCCCGGCGGGCTCGGCCACCGATCCGGCGGACAACGCGAGATGGTCCCAGTGCTCGCGCGCTCTGCGGTGGCCGCCGGTATCTCCGGCCTGTTTATGGAAACCCATCCCAACCCGGATGAGGCGCTGAGCGACGGGCCGAACGCTTGGCCCCTGCCGCGCATGAAGTCGCTGCTCAGTTTGCTCAAGGCACTTGATCAAGCGGTCAAGGCGCAGCCCTTTGCGGAGGCGGACCTGCTCTAGGGCAGGAATGCGGTACCGATCACGGGTGCGGGCGACTGGCGTGCGGCTGATTTCCATTACAATGCGCACCTGCCCAGCTAAGGACTCTGACCGTGACCAAGATTGTCGACATCATCGGACGCGAAATCCTCGATTCCCGCGGTAACCCGACCGTGGAAGCCGAGGTCTACACGGATGACGGCGCAATGGGTCGCGCCTGTGCCCCGTCCGGAGCGTCGACGGGATCTCGGGAAGCCCTGGAACTGCGCGACGGCGATCAGGACCGGTATCTCGGCAAGGGTGTCCGCAAAGCCGTGAAGCACATCGGCACGGTGTTCAAACCGGCGCTGCTGGGGCGTGATCCGGCCGATCAGAACGGCCTGGATCAGCAGCTGATCGATCTCGATGGCACGGCCAACAAGGAGCGCTACGGTGCCAACGCGATTCTCGCGGTGTCGCTGGCCGCCGCACGGGCGGCAGCGAGCGCGGCGGGTACGCCGCTGTATCAGCACATCAATACGCTCATGGGCGGAGCGACGATGACGCTGCCGATGCCGATGATGAATATCCTCAACGGTGGTGAGCACGCTGACAACAACGTCGACATTCAGGAGTTCATGGTTCAGCCGCTCCAAACGGCGAGCTTCGCTGAGGCATTGCGGCTCGGGGCGGAAGTCTTTCACTCGCTGAAGAAAGTCCTCACCGAGCGTGGGCTGACGACAGCGGTAGGCGACGAGGGCGGATTTGCCCCGAACCTGGAATCAAACGCCGCGGCATTGGCCGTGATCGCCGAAGCGGTTGACCGTGCGGGCTATCGGCTGGGCGAGGATGTCGGCCTGGCGCTCGACTGTGCGGCGAGCGAGTTTTACCGCGACGGCGTCTATGACCTGGCCGGGGAAGGTGAGCGCTTCGACAGCGCCGGCTTCGCCGGGTATCTCGAGACGCTGTGCAACGAGTACCCGATCCTGTCGATTGAAGATGGCATGGATGAGAACGACTGGGACGGTTGGGCCGGCCTGACCGAGCGGCTCGGCGACCGGGTGCAGCTCGTCGGCGATGATCTTTTTGTAACCAACACCAGCATCCTTGGGGACGGCATCCGCCGCGGCGTTGCCAACTCGATTCTCATCAAGCTCAATCAGATCGGCACGCTGAGCGAAACGCTCGACGCGATCCGTATGGCGCACACGGCGGATTACACCGCGGTCATCTCTCACCGGTCGGGCGAAACGGAGGACACGACAATTGCTGATCTCGCTGTCGCCACCGGGGCCGGGCAGATCAAGACCGGCTCGCTGTGTCGTTCCGACCGGGTTGCCAAGTACAACCAGCTGCTGCGCATCGAGCAATCGCTTGATGGCCGCGCGGCCTACGCGGGGCGCGCGGCACTGCGCTTTGGCGCTGGCTGATGCGAATTCTGTGTCTGCTCCTCGCGGGCTTGCTGATTGCCCTGCAGCTGGAACTCTGGTTCGGTGACGTTGGCCTCCGGCGCCAGGCGGAACTCGAGTCCCTGGCGCAGCAGAAGACACAGCAGCTGGCGCTGCTCGCCGAACGGAACGCCAGCCTGCGGGCGGATGTGTTGCGCTTGAAAGCCAACGACGCCGCCCTTGAGGCCCGGGCGCGGTACGATCTTGGCATGATCAAGGAAGACGAAGTGTTCTACTTCGTTCCGGGTGCGGTTTCTGGTGCGGGCGCGGTGCGCCCGGAGACAGCGCGGTAGTGGCTACGGACGCCGGCGGGCGGCTCAGGCCATGAGCGTGCAGGCGGCAGCCTGGGTGAGGCCGGCGTACCAGCAGAAGGTTTGTCCCGAAGACTTTCAAGTCTACGAGCGGCTCGACTGGTCGCGCACGGCACTGGTGCCCGTGGCCGTTGCGGCGCAGCAGCTCTGGCTCGTCGAGAAGCGCAATCTGAATACGCTCGACCTGGTGCACGCACTCGCACAGGTGCTGGACCTTCCGGCGGTTGAAGTGGGTTACGCCGGGCGCAAGGATCGGCGTGCGCTGACTCGCCAGTGGATGAGCGTCCCGAACCGGGTTGCACCGGACGCGATCCGTTCCTGTCTGGCCAGCCTGAGCGGTCCGGACGAGGGCTCGGCACGAGGCCTCACCGTGTTCGGCTGCCAGCGCAAGCTGCGCATCGGCGCTCTGCTCGGAAACCGCTTTCGTCTGCGCGTGCGGCTGACGGAACCGCTCTGCCCGAACCGTCTGCGCACGGCGCTGACGCGGCTCCGATTGACCGGCTTTCCAAATTTCTTCGGCACGCAGCGGGTCAACCCAGAGGCCGTAGCCGCGGCAACCAGGCAACTGCTCGCCGCGCGGGCACCGGAAGCACGGCGGCAGCGCCGCGGACGCCGTGGCGGCGACCATGGCTGGGCGCTATCGGTGGTGCGTTCGAGCCTGTTCAATCAGGTGCTTGCTGCTCGCCTGGCCGAGGCGCCGGCGTCCCTCAACGAGCTTTCGGGCCCGCTCTGGGGGCGAGGGCGCTCACCGGCCGATGCGCGCAGCGAGGCGTTCGAGGCCGCTATTCTGGCGCCTTCGGCCGAACTGCTCGATTGTCTCGAACACGCGGGGCTCAGGCAGGACCGTCGCCCGCTCGCGTGTGTACCGCTGGCGCTCGACGCCCGTGCGGAGCAAGAGACACTCTCGCTCTGCTTTGCCCTGCCCGCGGGCAGTTATGCGACCGAACTGGTCGTGCACCTGTTCCGGCTCTACGACGAAACGGTGCCTGGCCAAAGGGCAGCGCACGATCTGAGCACGGCGGACGACCCGGGCTTGCTGTCCGGTGTTCGCTGCGCCTTGGGCAGGGCCTACTGATGGCGCGCAGCCGGTTCAGCCTGGGGCTGCTGCTGCGCGGTATGGCGATGGGCGTTGCCGAAGTCGTTCCCGGCGTTTCCGGTGGCACGATTGCCTTCGTCACCGGCATCTATGAAGAGTTCATCAACACGCTGGCGGGCCTCGATCTCAAGGCGCTGCCGTTGCTGTTCAAGCGCGGGCCGGTGGAAACCTGGCGCACGCTGAACCTGGGCTTTCTGTTTGTGCTCGGCGTCGGCATGGTGCTGTCGATCCTGGTGTTTGCGCGGCTGATCGAGACCGCGCTGGATCTGGCAGCACCGGTCGTCTGGGCTTTCTTTTTCGGCCTCATCCTGTACTCCGCGGTCAGTATTGCGGCGGCACTGCCGCGCCGTGCCCTGTTGACCTACGGCGTGGCCGGACTGCTGCTCGGCATCGCGACCAGCAGGCTGGTACCCGCCGGGGCTGCGCCTACGGACTGGTTCTTCTTCTTTGGCGGCGCGATAGCGATCGGGGCCTGGATGCTGCCAGCGGTCTCCGGCAGCTTCCTGCTGCTGGTGCTCGGCCTCTACGAGCCGGTGGTCAGTGCGGTCAACCAGCTCGACATGGTTCGGCTGGGGCTCTTCGCCCTGGGTTGCGTCGCCGGCATGCTGCTGTTTTCGAAGCTGCTGCGAGCGGCGATGCAGCGCTATCGCGAGGTGCTGCTTGCGGCGCTGACGGGCTTCATGCTCGGCTCGCTGCTGAAGCTGTGGCCGTGGCAGCTTGGCCGCAGCCTGTTGCTGCCGGTGAGCTACACCGAAGCAACCGGCGAGCCCAGCTTTCTGCTCTGGACGGTGCCCGCCGCGATGGCCGGCGCACTGCTGCTGTGGGCGCTCGGCCGCCTGCAGCCCTGAGCCGCCCGCGCAGCGGATTTGCGGTCGGGGCGCTGCTGCTGAGCGCGCTGCTGGCGGCCTGCCAGCAGGCACCGCTGCCGGCACCGGTGAGCGAACGCTCGCCGCTGCCGCGAGGCGACGCGCTGACCTACCGCATTGCGCCCGGCGACACGCTCTATTCGGTGGCCTTTCGCCATCAGCTCGATTACCTCGCGCTGGCCCGCTGGAACGCGCTGGAGCCGCCCTATGCGCTGCTTGCCGGTCGGACGCTGCGGCTCCGGCCACCGGCCCCGGAGCCGGACCGGCCAGCGGCGCGGACGCGACGAAGCGAGGGCAGGGACGCCGCTCCTGCCTCGGAATCGCAGTTGCGCTGGCGCTGGCCGGTGGCAGCGCCCCGGGCCCGCGGCTTCGGCGGTGGCAGCATCGGAATTGACTTCACGCCCGCTGCGGGCGCACCCGTGCGCGCTGCCGCCGATGGGGAGGTGGTGTATGCGGGCAGCGGCCTCGGTGGCTACCAGCACCTGATCATCCTGCGTCATGGCAGCCGTTTTCTCAGTGCCTACGGATTTAACGGCGTCCTCGTCGTGGCAGAGGGTGATTTCGCTAAAGTCGGTGCCCGGCTGGCCGATATTGAGAGTATCGGGCAGCGGCGTGAGCGGCTGCATTTCGAAATCCGGGACCGGGGCAGTCCCATCGATCCGGCGCGCGTGATCCGTTGACGGCCGCCTGATCGGGGAGCCTGCGGTGCTGTCGATGAGGGCCACCGTGAGCGATCAGCAGACCGGCAATGAGAGCGCTGCCGCGGAACCAGTGGCAGGGCGCGGCGATGGTCCGGTAGCCCCGGAAGCCGATGCCACCGCGCTGTATCTGAAAGAGATCGGCTATGCAGCACTGCTGACGCCCGATGAAGAGCGCACGCTCGCGCGCCGGGTGCAGCAGGGTGACGCTGCGGCCCGACGGCGGATGATCGAATCCAACCTGCGGCTGGTCGTCAAGATCGCCCGGCGCTACCTGAACCGGGGCCTGCCCCTGCTCGATCTTATCGAGGAAGGTAACCTCGGCCTGATGCATGCGATCGAGAAGTTCGATCCGGAACGGGGGTTCCGGATATCCACCTACGCGACCTGGTGGATCCGGCAGAACATCGAGCGTGCCCTGATGAGCCAGACGCGCACCATTCGGCTGCCCGTGCACGTGATGAAGGAGCTGAACGTGTATCTGCGAGCCGCCCGCGAGCTCGCGCAGAAGCTTGATCACGAGCCCCGGGCGGAAGAGATTGCAGAGCTGATCGACAAACCGATCGAAGACGTGCGGCGTTTGAGCAACCTCACCGAGCGCGTTGACTCCCTGGATGCGCTGGCCGGCTATCAGGACCGCAACCCGTTGGAATCCATTGCCGATGTGCAGGCCCCAGATCCGGCGCAGGAGGTGCAGCAGCAGGATCTCGCCGCTACCCTCGAGGGGCTCCTGGACGAACTCTCCGAGAAACACCAGGAGATCATCGTGCGCCGGTTCGGGCTGCGTGGCTACGACCACGCGACCCTCGAGCAGGTTGGAGCGGAGGTCGGACTGACCCGGGAAAGGGTGCGGCAGATGCAGCTCGAGGCGTTACGTCGCCTGCGCCGCGGGCTCGAGCTGAACGGCCTGGACCAGGAAGACTGGTTGAGTGGGGAATAGCGGGGAGCTGGCGGACGGAACGATTATCATTACGATAAAAACTTCGGCACGCGCCAACACGGCTTGACCCATTGTCGAATTCTTCTGTAGCTTGCCGGTCTCAGTGTGTTCTGATCTTGTCCAAGCTACTAAGGAAAACGCTATGAATCGACTCTGGCCTTGTACCCGTATCACCGCTATCAGTGCTGCGTTCGGTACCTTGTTTGCACTGACACTGACGTCGGCAACGAGCTATGCTGACGGCCATCGCGGCGATAACGACAAGGCAGAGCGGGCAGTTCAGACGCGGCAGTCTGCTCTAAAGCTGATGGGATTTTATATGGGGCCCCTTGGTGCCATGGCGCGTGGGCGGGTGCCGGTTGATTTGGCGGTAATCGAGAACAATGCCATCCGCATTGCTTCGCTGGCGCCGATGCTGAAAGAAACCTTCAAGTCTGATACCCGAGGCGCTGAGGTCGAGACGGAAGCGCTCGACGTGATCTGGGAACAGTGGGACAAGTTCACCACCAATGCCGATGCCACCGAAGAGAAAGCGACCGCATTGGCCACGCTGGCTGCCGCCGGCTCCGAAGACGGCATTCGCCAGGCCATCGGTGCGGTCGGCAAGACCTGCGGCGGCTGCCATGACGATTTCCGTGAGGACGACGACTGAACGGGGCGTCTGAGGGTCAAACCGATGCGCAGCGGTTGGTCTGGGACTGGCCGCTGCGGCTCTGGCACTGGCTCCTCGCGCTCAGCCTCGGCGGTTCCTGGCTGACAGCCGAACTCGGCTTCGACTACCGTGAGTGGCACATGCGGCTCGGCTACTGGATCCTCGGGCTGCTGGTGTTTCGGCTGCTCTGGGGCCTGCTTGGCAGCCGTACCGCCCGGTTTGCTTCCTGGTGGCCCGCGCCACGTGCACTGCTGCGCTACCTGAGAACGTTGCTGCGGCGCGAGGCACAGCCGACCGCCACGGCCGGCCACAGCCCGCTCGGTGGGCTGGCAACCTGGGCGTTGCTGGTCATGGTGGCGGTACAGGCAGGAACGGGCCTGTTCACCGACGACGATGCGCTGTACGTCGGCCCCTACGAAAGTGCGGTCAGCAGTGCCTGGGCGAATTGGCTCGACAAGCTGCATCACAGCCATTTTGACTGGCTTCTGGCCGTTGTCGGCCTGCACCTGACGGCGATTGCTTTCTATCACTTCTACAAACGACAGCGGCTGGTCCGGCCGATGATCACCGGCCGTGCGGCAGTGCCTGCGGAGCAGGCAATCATGACGCCCCCCTGGTGGCGCCTGCTGCTTGCCGTTGCGCTGGCGGCGGTGTCGATCTGGCTGCTGCTGGAGCTGGCGCCGGAGCCGAGCTTCGACGACTACTACTGAGCCGCGCCCCGCGGAGGCGGGTTGCCTACTCTCCGGTTGCGACCGGAGGTGGTGGTCTGTCGGGCGCTGTGAAGGTGTCGATCACGCGCAGGAAGTCGGTTCGCGAGCTCTCCATGAACGCGGCATGGTCGCCGTGCGGCAGCACCACCCAGCGCTTGTCCGTGTGGTCGATACCCCGAAACAGGCGCGCGTGTTCCAGATCGAGGGCCAGCGGATCCCGCGCACCCTGGATCAGCAGGGTAGGGATGCGCAGCCTCCCGGGGTCGAGCGCGTTCCATTGCTCGAGCATCCGCCAGTCGACCCGCACCGGGTCGGCATCGAGGGCCTGTGCCACAAACGCGGCCTGCGCTGCCTTTGAGATCGTGCCAGGGGTGATGAAATCTGATGCCGCTGCTGCTGCTGTGTTAGCGCGGGCCGGCGGCACGCTGGCAGCGGCCAGCTCCGGCGGCGTAACGGCGACGCCCGGCCGTACCGGATAACCAAAGGCGATGAGGCCATCAAGCAGCTCCGGCTGAGCCTGCGCGGCCAGCTGCCCGACCAGCGAGCCGTAGG
>JBCDGJ010000005.1:0-60420 GCA_038757945.1 Pseudomonadota bacterium | reverse complement strand
GTGGGTCACCTGGTAGTCCTGAATCGCTCTGATCGCCCCGACCTCGTCGAAGCGCGACATCATGACCACGGCGCCGCCGAGCGCCTGCGCGGCGATCGAGAAACCGATTGGCGCTGAGTGGTAAAGCGGCGCCGGCGACAGAGCGATTCAGGACTACCAGGTGACCCACAGCCAGTGGGTGCCGACCATGTTCACGCGCATGCTCAAGCTGCAGCCGGAGGCCCGGGCAGGCTATAACCTCTCGAGCCACCGGGTTGCCATTCACGCCGCGGCGCCCTGCCCGGTCGGCATCAAACAGCAGATGTTCGACTGGTGGGGTCCGATCCTGCACGAGTACTACGCCGGCACCGAGCTGAACGGCTTCTGCTACTGCGGCCCCGAGGACTGGCTGGCAAAGCCCGGCACCGTCGGCAAGCCGCTGCTCGGCGTGCTGCGGATCTGCGACGAGGAAGGCGCGGAGCTGCCCAACGGCGAAGCCGGCATCGTCTACTTCGAGATGCCCGAGGCGCCCTTCAGCTACCACAAGGATTCCGAGAAAACAAAAAGCTCGCGGCATCCCCTGCACGACAACTGGACCGCGCTCGGGGACGTCGGCTACGTGGATGACGACGGCTTTCTGTTCCTGACCGACCGCGCCACTTTCATGATCATCTCCGGTGGCGTCAACATCTACCCGCAGGAGATCGAGGACGCGCTGATCATGCATGACAAGGTGGCCGACGTTGCCGTGATCGGCGTGCCGAACGACGAGATGGGTGAAGAGGTCAAGGCTGTCGTGCAGGTCGCGGAAGGCGTTGCCGTGGACGACGCGCTCACCGAGGAGCTCATGGCTTATGGGCGCGAGCACCTGGCACACTACAAATGCCCGCGGAGCATCGACTACCGGCCCGAGCTGCCGCGGCTGCCCACCGGCAAACTCTACAAGCGGCTGCTGAAGGACGAGTACTGGGGCAGGAGCGGCTCCAAAATCGTCTGATCGCAGCCAACTCACGAACTGCCCATGTTCCGCCAGCGTGCCCGAGCCAACCTGCCAACGGTCCTGCTGACCCTCGCCAGCATCATCCAGGCGGTAGCGCTGGAGATGTACTGGAACCGGATCGCCGACAACGAAGCGATGTGGGCGCTGAGCTACGATGCGCTGCTCGGCTGGTTGCTGGCCGTCGCCGTGCTGTGCGGGATACTGCTGCTCTGGGTGTACTACGCGCAGCTCGTCATGAGGTTCGTCTGGGTGCCGGAGATCGAAGACTCCCTGCTGCCATTCGGATTCGGGCTGCTGGAATTTGCGCTCATCGAGTTCATGGACACGGCCCACATACCGATCTGGTTCGCAATCTACGGGTCGGTGTTTCTCTTTGCCGGCTGGGCCAGCTACTCGACCTTTACCCGCGCGCAACGCGATCCCGAGAACCGCTGGTTCTTCACCAGCGGCGGCATCAACCGCCGGGCACTCCTTGGCCCAACAATCATCGCTGCGCTTCTGCTCTGGGGGTTCGGGCTCCTCTGCTGGGTCCTCGGGCCACCCGCGCACCTGATCCTGCTGCCGGTGACCATTGCTGTCACGCTGCAGCAGCTCTACAAGCAACACCTCCACTGGCGGGCGTCGCTGTCGCTCGAAGACAACTACCTCGCGGCAGCCGGAAACCGGGCGAGCGCGGAGTCGCCGCACCCCCAGCCCGCAGCGGAGGGCCGCTCCGATCAGTCGGGCTGAACACCGAGCTCGGCACCCACCGCACCGACGCGCAGCTCCACGGCCCGGGTCTGCCCGCCGCGCTCCAGGAAGCGCCGCATGTTGCGTTGGGCACCGTCGGTGCGCAGCAGCCGCTGGAACAGGTACGCCTCCTCCCGCAGCCCCTCTTCGATCGGCAGGCTCGACGCATCCACCGAGCGCTTCGCCAGCCGCACGGCCTCCGGCGGGAAAGATGCGATCCGGTCAGCAAGCGCTTCAACCTCAGCATCGATCTGGCCGGCGGGAAAGAGCCGGTTGAAGTAGCCCCAGCGCTCGGCGGTTTCGGCGTCGATGTCGTCCCCGGCGAGAATGATCTCCAGCGCTCGTCCCCGGCCGACGAGCCGCGGCAGCCGCTGCGTGCCGGAACCGCCGGGCAGGATGCCGAGGGGCACTTCCATCTGGCAGACGGTGGACTGGCCCGGGACGCCAAAGCGCATGTCGCAGCTGGCCGCGATCTCGCTGCCACCGCCACCAACGCGGCCTTCGATCTGAGCAATGGTGACCTTGTTCATCGTGCGCAGCCGCTCGCAGAGCTGGTGATACCAGTTCAACTCCTGTTCCCGCTCCGCCGGGGTGTCCGTGGGAAAGGACAGAATCGCCTCGACGTCGAAGTGCGCGAGAAAGAACTCGGGGTTGGCGCTCTTCAGACGCAGCACGGTCAGCGTGTCGTCGGCAGCGACGGACGCGACGAGGGCGCTCAGCTCCTGGGCCAGCGGCACGGCGATCAGGTTGATGGGCGGGTGATCGATCGTCACGGTCAGCGCACGACCGCGCCGCGTAAGCTCGAGATACTTGTATGATGGTGCTTCGTGCTGGCTCATGGTCTCCCCTCGCGTGCTGTGGCCTTGAGCGATTGTTGGAGACCCCGCACCCCATGACAACCGCTGATTTCAGCCGGGCCGCCCGGGCTCGCCGCCGCAGGAATACGGCCCATGGCTGAAAGCGTCGCCCGCGAGGCCAAGGGACACCCGCTTCGATTTCTCATTCCGGCGCTGATCGGCGCCACGATTTTTCTCGGCCCGGTGATTACCGAAGAGCAGCAGACCGTCGTCTTCGGCTTGCTCTCCGACAGCCTGAAAGCAGCCCTGGGCGCCGGGATCAACGAAGCGCTGCTGCTGGTCGCAGGCGTCGCCGCCCTGGGCGCGCTAGCGGTCAAGCTGATCGCGCCCCAGGGAGCCGAGGACAGCCTGGTGACCCAGGTCTTCCGAACCGCCTGGCCCTGGATTCTGCTGCGGCTGCTGGGGTTTGCCATCGCCACCGGCGTCTACTTCGAAGTCGGCCCGGAGCTGCTGCGCCTGCCGGATACCGGTATCACGGCAGTGAAAGACATCGGCCAGAACGTGTTGGTCATCTACGTTGGCGGCCTGCTGTTAATGCCGCTCCTGACGGATTACGGGCTGATGGAGTTCGCCGGGACCCTGTGCCGGCCGCTGTTCCGCCGGCTGTTCCGGCTGCCCGGCCGCGCTGCAATCGATTCGCTGACGTCCATCGCTGCAGCGTCCGGAATCGCCGTGCTGGTCACGGTGTCCCAGTATCAGCGCGGCTACTACACGGTGCGCGAAGCCTGCACCATCGTCTGCAATTTCTCGCTGGTATCCATACCGTTCTGCCTGCTGGTGGCCAAGGTTGCGGGCATCGGTCATCTGTTCTTCGGCTGGTTCCTCGCGGTCCTGTGCGCCTGTCTCGCGTGCGCCCTGATACTTGCCCGCATACCGCCGCTCGCCCGCCTGCCGGACCGGACGGTCAACGACCAGCCAACGCCGGAACGGGAGACCGACAGCGGCCTGGCTGCCGCCTGGCAGGCCGCGCTCGAGCGGGCCGGAACCGGCCCCGGACCAGCAGAGTACTTCCGACGAGCGTTGCGCAACATCGCCATCTATACCTGCGCGGTCATTCCGCCAAGCATGGCTGTGGCCACGCTCACGGCCATCCTGCTGTTCCACAGCCCGGTGATCACCACCCTGACCTGGCCCCTGGCCCAGCTGCTCACGCTCGCCGGCGTCGCTGAGACCAGCAACATTGCCAACGGCATGCTCATCGGCTTCGCCGATCAGTTCATGCCGGCTCTGGTCGCTGCACAGGTGGACTCGGAATACTGGCGCTTCGTGCTGGCGGGGCTGGCCGTTGGTCAGATCATCTTCATGTCCGAGTTCTGTATCCTGATCCTGCGTTCGCCGCTGCCGCTGAACCTGCTGCAGCTGGCCTGGCTGTTCGGGCTGCGCACGCTGCTGATCCTGCCGGTACTGCTGCTGTTCGCGCGGTGGTTGACCGGCTGAACCCGGCTCAAGACACACTTTCCGCCACCCTTTCCGCTGAAGGCCTTGTGACCATGGACCAAAACAACCTGGAACGTCTGCGTAGCAAGTACACCGAATCCAGTACCCCACAGATCGAAGACCCCGTGTTTCAGGAGGCCGCCAGTTCGGCGTTCGACAGCGAAGGTCGACGCCAGTTTCCGTACGGCGGGCTGCCGACGCTGCTCGACTTTCCGCATCAGCCTGATCTCTCCGAGCTGGATATTGCTCTGATCGGGGTTCCAATGGATCTCGGTGTCACGAACCGCACTGGCGCTCGATTCGGACCTCGTGCGCTGCGTACCATCGAGCGCATCGGCCCCTTTAACCACGCGCTGCGGGTCACACCCGGCAAGCGGGAGCGGATCGGCGATATCGGTGACGTGCCGCTGCAGAGCCGCTACTCGCTGAACCAGAGCATCGCGGACATCGAAGCAGAGTTTCGGCGCCTCAAAGCCGCGGGTGTCCGAACCCTTGCCGCCGGCGGCGACCACTCGGTGACCTACCCGATCCTGAAGGCGCTCGGAGCCGACGAACCGCTCGGCATGGTGCACATCGATGCCCACTGCGATACCGCCGGCCCCTTCGAAGGGGAAAAATTCCACCACGGCGGTCCCTTCCGGCTGGCGGTGCTGGATGGCGTGCTCGATCCAGCGCGCAGCATCCAGATCGGTATTCGTGGTGCATCTGAGTACCTCTGGGAGTTTTCAACCGATGCCGGCATGACCGTCGTTCACGCCGAAGAGGTTGATGCCCTGGGCATAGAGGCGGTGATCCAGCAGGCGCTGGAAGTGATCGGCAGTGGGCCCACCTACATCACCGTCGACGTCGACGGCATCGATCCGGCGTTCGCACCGGGCACGGGCACGCCGGAGGTCGGTGGTTTGACGCCCCGTGAGGTACAACGCGTGCTCCGTGGGTTGAGCAGCGCGCAGATCATCGGCGGCGACGTCGTCGAGGTTGCGCCGCAGTACGACCCGAGCACCAACACGGCCCACGTCGGAGCGCAAATGATGTTTGAAATCCTGTCCCTGATGGTGCTGACGCACCGAGCGCAGGCCCAAAGCCCCTGATGTGGCGCAGCTGGCTGCTCGTCATCGTCGCGTGCCTGCTGGTCACGGCCGTGCTCGGCTTCGTCAAATTCCAGCAGATACAGAGCGCAATCGCGTTCGGCGAGTCGTTTCCGGAACCCGTTGAAGCCATCGAGGCGATTGTTGCGCGGCAATCGGTCTGGCAACCGTCCACCAGCGTCACCGGCGAGCTGGTGGCGCGGCGCACCGTCACCCTGCAGACGGAGGTCGCCGGGGTCATCACTGACGTCGGGTTCGCGTCCGGCGCGATCGTCAACGCCGGCCAGACCCTGCTGGCGCTGAACGCCGATGAAGAGCAGGCTGAGCTGGCGGCTGCGCGGGCGGACCTCGAGATCGCCGAGCTCGACCTCACCCGGGCGCAGAAGCTGATCGATACCGGCGCCACCACCCTGGACAGCCGCGATCGCGCCCGTGCCATCCGTGATGCCGCCCGTGCCAGCGTGCGGCGGGTCGAAGCGGTGCTGGCACGCAAAACCATCCGCGCTCCGTTTGAAGCGCTGGCGGGACTGCACCGCTGGGAGGCCGGCCAGTTTCTCGACACTGGTACCGAGATCGTGCAGCTCGTGGGGTTGGACCCGGAGCTCTGGCTCGATTTCACGCTGCCGCAGCAGGACGCGCAGGCACTGACCACCGACGCCGTCACCGTGTTCCCGGATACCGGGCTGAGCAACGGCGCGGCGGGCACGGGGGTTCCCGGGCGCATCGTCGCCCGCGACGTCAGCATCGACGCCAGCTCGCGCAACGTCCGCATCCGTGCCGCCGTTGATCGGGCCGCGCTGAACCTGCTGCCAGGCGCGCTGGTTCGGGTCCAGGTGCCCCTCGGCGAGCGGCGCGAGGTGACGCTGGTGCCGGTAACCGCCGTGCGCCGCGACAATTTTGGTGCCCGCGTGTTCATACTGGTCCCCGCCGAGGAAACGGCCCCGAGCAGCGAGCGGGCCGCGCTCCGCAAGGTGACGCTGGGCGAGCAGATCGGTCCCGACGTCGTCATCACCAGCGGGCTCAGTGCCGGTGAACGTATTGCGGCAACAGGCGCATTCAAGCTGCGCGAAGGGGCGCTGGTGAACCCATCGGACTACCGGGACCCGGTTCCGACCAACTGAGGAGACGTTCATGTCACTGTCCCAGGTCGCCCGACATCGCAAGCCCACGGATATCTTCGTTGAGCGGCCGGTGCTGGCCGTGGTCATCTCGCTGGCACTGGTGCTGATCGGCATCCGCGTTGCGAGCACCATGCCGGTGCTGCAGTACCCGCAGATCGAAAGCTCCTCGCTGATCGTGACGACTCCGTACATCGGTGCTGATGCCGAGACCGTGCAGGGTTTCGTCACCGATCCGATCGAGCGGGTCACGGCCTCCGTGCCCGGCATCGACTATGTGGAATCCAACACGACGGCGGGCAGCAGTACCGTCACCGCCTACCTCAAGCTGAACGAAGACAGCGCCGATGCGCTGGCGGAGCTTTCCACCCGCCTGGGGCGCATCCGCTTCGAGCTGCCGGCCGGTGCCGAGGACCCGTCAGTTGAGGTCCGGCGGGCCGATCGCCCGCAGGCCGGCTGGTATCTGGGCGTCACGGTGACGGACAAGCTCAGCCATGCCGAGATCACGGACTACCTGCAGCGCGTTGTCATACCGCAGCTTTCGAGTATCGACGGCGTGCAGGAGGTCTGGGTGGGTGGCGGCCGAACGCCGGCCATGCGGGTCTGGCTGGATCCGGAACGCATGGCGATGTTCAACATCAGCGCGCTGGATGTCAGCGACGCGCTGCAGCGTAACAACGTCATCGCCACCATCGGCGCCGCCGACAACGATCGGCAGCGCGTCGACCTGCGGGTCAACACGTCGCTCAGGACCGTCGAGGAGTTCGAAGCGCTGGTGGTCCGTGAGGAGGGCGGCTCGCTGATTCGGTTGCGCGACGTCGCCCGCGTGGAGCTGGGCGAAGAGGAAACGCAGGGGCTCGGCCGCTTTGATCAGGATACAACCATCTGGCTTGGCCTCTATCCGCTGCCCGGGGCCAACGAGATTGACATCGCCGATCGGATGTACGTTGTGCTCGAGGACATCAACGCGGCGATGCCCGCAGGGCTTCGGGTCGAAATCGGCGCCGACGTCACCTTGTACATGCGCGCTGCGCTGAAAGAGATCTTTATCACCCTCGGCGAAACGGTACTGCTGGTCGGGATTGTCGTGGTTGCGTTCATGGGCTCCTTCCGGACGGCGCTGGTACCGCTGTTCACCATTCCTGTCTCGCTCCTCGGCGCCGTGAGCGCCATGGCGCTGATGGGTTTCTCCTTCAACCTGCTGACGGTCCTTGCCATCGTGCTGGCCGTGGGACTGGTGGTCGACGATGCAATTGTTGTGGTCGAGAACGTCGCCCGGCTCATGCGCGAGGGTTTGAGCCGTCGCCAGGCCGCGCTGGTCAGCTCTCGGCAGCTGTTCGCGCCGATCGTCTCCATGACGCTGACGCTGGCCATCGTCTACGCGCCCATCGGTTTTCTGTCCGGCCTGACCGGCGTCCTGTTCAAGGAGTTTGCTTTCACGCTGGCTATCGCGGTGGTGATCTCCGGCGTCGTGGCGCTGACCCTGTCGCCGATCATGTCGTCCTGGGTCGCGCCGGAGCAGGGCCGGGAGGGATTCATCACGCGCAACGTGAATGCGCTCTTCGATGCCTCCCGGGCGCTGTACCTGCGCTGCCTGGATGGCCTGCTCTCACACAACGGCCAGGTGATATTCGCGGCAGTGTTCATTTCGTTTCTAGCCCTGCCGTTCTTTGTGTTTTCGCAGAAGGAACTCGCTCCGACGGAAGACCAGAGCTCAATCAACGTCGCCTTTACGGCACCACCGGAATCAGCCATTGAATACACCGAGCACTACATGACCGACGTTGTCGATGCCATGAGCACTCTTCCTGGCACGACAAAAATGTGGCAGAGCGTCATGGCTACCGGTGGGTTTGGCGGCATGGAGTTTGTGCCGTTTGGCGAGCGCGAACGCTCGGTGCACGAGATGCTGCCGGAGGCCTACGGCAAGCTCTCGCAGGTTACAGGGCTTACCGTGTTCCCAATCCTGCCCTCGGCGCTACCCAGCGCCGGCCGCTTCGACATGGAGTTTGTGGTGCTGTCCTCGGACGCTCCGGCAGACATGCTGCCGCACTCCGAAGCGTTGCTTGCCGCCGCCCGCAAGAGCGGGATGTTCCTCTTCGTCGATACCGATCTGCTCATCGATCTACCCCAGGGACGCTTTCTGCTCGATCGCGATCGGATTGCCGATCTCGGCCTTGACCTGACGAGCGTCAGCCGACAGCTCGGCACCCTGCTGTCCGGCAACTACGTGAACCGCTTCGACCTCGACGGCAAGGCTTATCGCGTCATTCCCATGGTCGAGCGCGGCGGTCGGGAGGATCCGACGGCCCTGCTCGATACCAAGCTGCGCACGCCGGACGGCGCGCTGGTTCCGCTGTCGTCCATTGCACGGCTCGAGGAGACAGTGGCGCCGCGGGTGCTGTCGCGCTTTCAGCAGAAGAATGCCTTCCGCATCCGTGGCGGCATGATTCCAGGCACAACCAAAGAGCAGGGGCTCGCCACCATGGAACAGCTCGCTGCCGAGGTGCTGCCCCCGAACTACAGCATCGACTACTCCGGCGAATCGCGCCAGCTGCGGCAGGAAGGCAATACGCTGATCGGTGTGCTGGTGATCTCCATGGCCTTTGTCTTCATGGCGCTGGCCGTGCAGTTCAACAGCTTTCGCGACCCGCTGGTGGTACTGCTCGGCTCGGTCCCCCTGGCCCTGTCCGGCGCGCTGATGTTCACGTTCCTGGGCTGGACCACCATCAACATGTACACGCAGATCGGGCTCATTACCCTGATCGGCCTGATCGCTAAGAACGGCATTCTGATCGTCGAGTTCGCGCGGCAGCTGCAGGCGGAAGGCGCCAGCAAGCTGGAAGCCATCCGGGAATCCTCCGCCACCCGGCTGCGGCCGGTGCTGATGACCGCTGGTGCGACGATCATGGGCCACCTGCCGCTGGTGCTGGTCACCGGCGCGGGCGCTGAGGCCCGCAATTCGATCGGCATCGTGCTGGTCGCCGGCATGGCCATCGGCACCGTGTTTACGCTCTTCGTTCTGCCAAGCATCTACTACCTGCTGGCGGCAACCCACCGCGAGCCGGAAACCATCGAGCTGGACTGGGAGCCCGCGAAACCTGCCAGCGCGGGCTGACGACCCTCGAACAACCTGCGGCGGATCCGGCATAGCCGCGCGGGCTACTTGTGGCCAGCGCCGGAGCGTCGGGCTATCTTAGGCGCCTAACGAGGGGTAACCGGCTATGCATCCGACTCTGAAAGCCCTGTCAGCCGCGGAGCGCGACCGCGCGCGCGCGGACGCCGCGAGCGCGCTCGAGTCTCGCATCGACGCGCTCGAAGCAGACCTGATCGCGGTGTCCCACGAGATCCATGCGCATCCGGAGCTGGCCTTCGAAGAGCATCACGCACAGCAGACGCTGTGCAGTGCGCTTGGCGATCATGGCGTTGCCGCCGAACGCGGTGTATTCACGCTGCCCACCGCCTTCGAGGCAAGCTTCGGCTCCGAGGCCGGACCGACCGTTGCACTGCTCGCCGAGTATGACGCCCTGCCCGGCATTGGCCATGCCTGCGGCCACAACCTGATCGCGACAGCCGCCCTGGGCGCTACCCTGGGCCTCGCCGAGATTGGCGCTGCGCTGCCCGGCCGCGTCCGCATGCTTGGCACGCCGGCTGAGGAGAAGGGGGGCGGCAAAGAGCTGATGGCGCGCGCGGGCGCCTTCGAGGGCGTCGATGCCGCCATGATGATTCATCCGGCCGGAGTCAACCTGGCCACCATGCCCTGCATCTGCGTCGCCGAAGTCGAGGTGATCTACCACGGTCGTTCGGCGCACGCGTCCGCGATGCCGCACAAAGGCATCAATGCCCTCGATGCCGTGCTGCTGGCTTACCAGAGCATCGCCAACCTGCGCCAGCACATCCGCAGCAGCGAGCGCATCCACGGGATCATCACCGAAGGCGGTCAGGCACCGAACATCGTCCCGGACCGTACCGCGGCGGAGTTCTACGTGCGCGCCAGGGACGAGCGCGCGCTCGCTGCCTTGAAACCTCGGGTGCAGGCCTGCTTCGAAGCCGGCGCCAAGGCAACCGGCTGCGAGGTAGAGGTGCGCTGGGCAGGCGTCGACTACCTGGACCTGAAAACCAACTGGCCCCTGGCCGAGCGGTTCCAAACCCACGGCGAGGCCCTCGGCCGCACTTTTGAAGCGCCCGAGGATGCGCGCGGCATGGGCAGCACGGACATGGGCAACATCAGCCATCGGCTGCCCTCGATCCATCCCATGCTGGCCTGTGCGCCGCCGCAGGTGGTGATCCACCACCCGGACTTTGAACGCTGGGCCGGCTCCGAGCTGGGTGACAAGGCAGCGATCGATGGCGCCCGGGCACTGGGGCTGACAGCCATCGACTACCTCTTCGAGCCCGAGCTGCAGGCGCGCAGCCGTCAGGCCTTCGAACTTACAGCGCAGCTGCGCTAGGGCACCGTCATGGAGATCCGATTCAGTGCGCGCCACGAGGCTTTCCGCGAAGAGGTCCGCGCCTTTCTGGACAGCCATCTGACCGATGAACTGCGCACTGCGCAGACCTACTGTCCAGGGATCTTTCTCGACTACGACTACAACATCGTCTGGCACCGGATACTGCACGAGCAGGGCTGGATCGCACCGGCCTGGCCGAAGGAATACGGTGGGACCGGCTGGGACCTGACGGAACGCTACCTCTGGAGCACCGAGACGACCCTGGCCGGGGCGCCGTCGCTTGCACCAATGGGACTCGGCATGTGCGGCCCGATGCTGATCGGCCACGGCACGGACGAGCAGAAGGCGCGTTATCTGCCGAAGATCCTCTCCGGCGAAGATTACTGGTGTCAGGGCTACAGCGAACCCGGCTCCGGCTCCGACCTGGCAGCGCTGAAACTGAAAGCCGAACGGGATGGCGACGACTACGTGCTGAACGGCACGAAGATCTGGACCACCCACGCGCACTACGCCAACCGCATGTTTCTGCTGGTGCGGACCGACGACGGCGGCAAGCCGCAGCAGGGCATCACCTTTCTGTTGCTCGATATGGACAGCCCGGGAATCAGCGTCGAGCCGATCCGCTTTGCCTCGGGAACTCACGAGGTCAACCAGGTGTTCTTCGACGCGGTGCGCGTGCCCGTCGAGCAGCGCGTCGGTGCGGAAAACGACGGCTGGACCGTTGCCAAGTATCTGCTCGAGTTCGAGCGCGGCGGTGGTGGTGCCGCGGCACAGCAGGCCGCACTGCGGCGGCTCCGCACCCTGAGCGAAGCCGTTGCCCCGGCGCTGCCGGCGGAAGCAGCTGCGTTCAGCCGCAGGCTGGATGCCGCTGCGGTTCAGCAGCAGGCCATCCAGTACTGCGAGTTCCGGGTCATGGCCGCATTGTCTACCGGTCAGAATCCCGGCGCAGAATCGTCGCTCCTCAAAACGCAGGGAGCCGACCTGGGCCAGCACCTGACGGAGCTTGCCGTGGAAGTCATGGGCTACCTGGCGCTGATTCATCAGCCCGAAGCTCGCACCACCGGGGGCGACGCCGACCTGATTGGACCGCCGGTGGGTGCAGCCGCCTTCGCACGCTACTTCAATCTTCGAGCGTCCTCGATCGCCGGCGGCACAAACGAGGTACAGAAGAACATCATCGCCAAGCAGGTCCTGCGCCTCTAGCGACCGCACACGACAGATAAAGGAAGACACCATGGCACTGGTCGAACGTACGGACAGCGAGGGTCTGACGACCCTGACCCTGAACCGGCCGGAAGCGCTGAACGCGCTGTCGCCTGCGCTGTTCACGGAGCTGCGCGCGCACGTCGATCAGCTGGCCGGAGAGACCGATACGGTGGGCTGCGTCATTCTGTGCGGTGCCGGCCGATCCTTCTCCGCCGGCAACGACCTGCGTGCGATCGAGGCCGGAGAAGTGGCGCCGAGCCGACACTTCCAGGCGGAAACGCTCGACGCGATCGAGGCGCTGCCGCAACCGGTGATCGCTGCCGTGCAGGGACACTGCCTGACCGGCTCGCTGGAGCTGGCCCTGGCCTGCGACCTGATGATCTGTGCCGAGTCGGCCAAGCTTGCGGATACACACGGCAAATGGGGGATGACCCCCACCTGGGGCATGAGCCAGCGGCTGCCGCGGCGCGTGGGACTGCTGGTGGCGAAAGAGCTGATGTTCAGCGGCCGCACCGTATCCGGTGCCGAAGCCGTGCAGCTCGGGCTGGCCAATCGCTGCGTGCCAGACGAACAGCTCGAGAGCGAAGCGACCGCGATGGCTCGGGGGTTTCTGGACAACAGCTGGCACACGCTGCGTGGCGACAAGATGCTCGTCAATCAGGGATTGAACTACACGCTCGCCGACGGGCTGGCGTTCGAACGTGCGAACAGCCCGGGGCGCGGTCCGGATATGGAAGAGCGGCTGAAGGCCTTTGGCAAACGCTAACGTCTGGCAGCAGCGGGCTGCCGGAAGCGCATGACCAACGATCCCCGGAAACCGGTCATCGTTCACGCGCTGGCCGGAGCACCCTACGGTGGCGCGGAAAACTTCTACACGCGGCTGGTCGCTGAGCTGGCCCGGGAGGGCAGCATGGCGCACCACGCCTTCACCCGCGCCAACCCGGAACGGGAAGCCCGGCTGTCAGCGGCCGGCGTCCCTATTCAACGGTTCCGCTTCGGCAGCGCACTGCGGGTCGACGATCGCTTTCGCTATCGACGGGCACTGAAGCGGCTTGCTCCGGATCTGGTCCTGACTTACATGAATCGCGCCAGCGGTCGGACGCCACAGGGCGACTACCTGCTCGGCTGCCGGCTTGGCCACTACTACGATCTCAAGTACTACCGGCATGCAGATTTCTGGATCGGTATCAGCAAAGGAATCTGTCGCCATATGATCGACGGCGGGCTGCCCGCCGAGCACGTCCACCATATTCCCAACTTCGCCGATGAGACGCCCCAGGTAGCGGTCGCCCGTGATGCCTTCGACACGCCAGCGGACCGGCCTTTGCTGCTGGCCGCCGGCCGGCTGCACGTTAACAAGGCCTTCGACGTCCTGCTCGAAGCCCTGACACGTGTGCCGGCCGCAACCCTGTGGCTTGCCGGGGACGGGCCGGAGCGGGATGCGCTCAAGGCGCAGGCACGACAGCTTGGGCTGGAGGAGCGGATCCGCTGGCTGGGCTGGCGTAACGACGTCGGCGCGCTGATGCAGGCTGCGGACCTGTTTGTCTGCCCGTCACGCCACGAAGGGCTCGGCAGTATCGTCATGGAAAGCTGGCTGGCCCGCTGCCCGATCGTGGCCACGGATTCGCAGGGGCCGGGCGAGGCGATCACCGATGGGGAAACGGGGCTGATCACGCCCGTGGACCAGGCGGAACCGCTGGCTGATGCCATCAACCGGGTGCTGAACGAGCCGGCGCTTGCACGCGGGCTACGGGACCGCGCGCGCGCGCATTACGACGAGCACTACTCCGCGGCGGTGATCACCCGCCGCTACGTGGAGCTGTTCGGTCGCCTGTTGAAATACTGAACCTCGAGGCGACCAACGGCATCAGCCAAGCTCGTCGACGCTGCGGATGATGCGGCCGACGATGCCGTACTCAATCGACTCCTCTGCGCTCATCCAGAAGTCGCGGGCGGTGTCTTCGGTGATCTTTTCGACGCTCTGGCCGGTCCGATCGGCGATGACCTGATTGATTCGCTCCCGCGTTTTGAGAATCTCACGGGCATGAATTTCGATATCCGATGCGCTGCCACCGAACCCACCGGCGGGCTGGTGAATGAGAAAGCGCGTGTTCGGCAGGCACAGGCGGTTCTCTTTCTCTGCCGCGAGGTAGATGTGCGTCGCTATGCTGCCGACCCAGCCGGTACCCACGGTGCGCACTACGGGCCGGATGAACTGGATCATGTCGTAGACCGAATCACCGGATTCGACGTGACCACCCGGCGAGCTGATGAACAGCGTAATCGGATCATCGGAGTCGTAGGACAGTGCCAGCAGCTTCTCGCACAGGCGGCGCGCAACCTCCTGATTGACCTCTCCGAAAAGCGTCAGCGTGCGCTTGTTGAACAGCGCATGCTCCGTCATGTTGAACTGCTTGGCCGCCTCGGCCAGCCCGGGCTCGCCATCCTGGCGCTGCTGCGCATCGCCCATCGAAGGGAATCGGGACGCGTTGATAGTGCTCATCAAATCTCTGCTCACTGCTGTATTCGTTAGACGTGCGCTGACGACCCTGACCCGGGAACCCCGGGCTTTTGTCAGCCGGCTTGATCCAAAGTATAACCGACGCTGGTGAAGCGCGTGCCCTCACCAGGGCCGCCGTGCCGACCCGGTCCTTGCGGCCCGGGCGGTTCGGGCTGCCTGCCCGGGCACCGAGCGGACACGGACAGGGGGAACACCATGCCAATCGCACCGGAATACCAGGCCATGCTGGAACAGCTCGCGGAATCACCGGGGCCGGCGATCAGCGAGATGACGCTGGTCGACGCGCGGGCAGCGTACCGCCTGATGCGCCCGACGGCCCCGGAGCTCGACGTCGGCGGGGTCGAAGATACCAGCTGCCCGGCGGCCGATGGTGCGCAGGTCCCCTTACGGATCTACCGGCCGGCGGGCGCGGAAGCGACCGGTATCCTGGTGTTCTTCCACGGTGGCGGCTGGGTCATCGGCGACCTGGAAACGGCCGATGCGGCCTGTCGGCTGCTGTGCAGGGAAGCGGGCTGCATCGTTGTGTCCGTCGATTACCGGCTGGCGCCGGAACACCCCTATCCAACCGCCGTCGAGGACTGCTGGGCAGCAACCCGCTGGTGTGCCGAGCACAGCAGCAAACTGGGCGGTAACGGCAGGCTCGCGGTCGGTGGAGAGAGCGCGGGCGGCAATCTGGCAGCCGTCATGGCTCTGCGCGCCCGTGCCGCAGGCGGGCCGGCGCTTGCGCTGCAGGTGCTCGCCTACCCGGTCGTCGACTTCGATTTCTCTTACGGCTCCTACGCGGAGAACGGAGAAGGCAACATTCTTGAGACCGCGACCATGCAGTGGTTCTGGGATCACTACTGCCCGGACCCTGCGCGGCGCACCGAGACCGATGCCGCGCCCCTCAGAGCCAGCGACCTGACGGATCTGCCGCCGGCCCTGATCCTGACTGCGGAGTTCGATCCGCTGCGCGACGAGGGCGCCGCCTTCGCTCAAAAACTGGACGCCGCCGGCACTGCGGTGACCTACCACTGCGCACCAGGCCTGCTGCACGACTTCATGGCCATGGGTGCCGTGTTCCCGTCGGTCAAACCCGCCATGGCGCTGGTCTACGAGCAGCTGCGCGCGGCGCTGGCAGCCTCATGAAAACCGCCGTCATTCTTGGGGTAGGACCAACCCGGGGACTTGGCGCTGCCCTCTGCCGTCGGTTTGCGGCACTCGGGCTCCAGGTAATGGTTGCCGGCAGAAGTGCGGAAAAGCTCGATCAGGTGGTCAAAGAAATCCAGGCCGCTGGCGGCTACGCCAGCGCCAGGGTCTGCGATGCCACGTCCGAAACCGCCGTCGGCGATCTGTTCGGCAGCATCAGCGCGCCCATCGACCTGGCGATCTACAACGTCGGTAACAATATGCCGGGCCAGCTCATCGACATGGCGTTCGACTACTTTCAGCAGAGCCTGGCGCTCGGCCCCGTGGGCGGATTCCTGTTCGGCCGGGCAGCGCTGCAGCAGATGGTTCCGCAGGGCGCAGGAACGTTGCTCTTCACCGGCGCCAGCGCCTCCCTGCGCGGGCGGCCCAACTTCGGCGCTTTCAACGCCAGCAAAGGGGCGTTGCGCAATCTGGCGCAGGCCATGGCCAAGGAATATGCCGCGGCAGGCATTCATGTCGGGCACGTAGTGATCGATGGTCCGATCGGCGGCGACAAGATCGAGCAGGGTTTTCCGGAGTACGCAGCCAAGCGCGGAGAAGAAGGGCTGATCAACCTTGACGGCATCGTCGACGGCTTTGAGTTCCTGTACCGCCAGCCAAAGACCGCCTGGAGTTTCGAGGTTGACGTGCGAACGAGCACGGAGCGCTGGTGAACGGACCACAGGACCCCGCAATTGAGCTGCGGCCGTCGAGCCCCCTGGATCCGCAGGTCCAGGCCCTGATCCAGCACCACCTCGCGGAGATGCATGAAGCGTCACCGCCCGGCACCGTTTTCGCCCTGGATACCAGCGGTCTATCGGAACCCGGCGTTTCGCTGTGGGGGGCCTGGGCTGGGGATCGCCTGGCCGGTGTCGGTGCGCTGAAGCAGCACAACGGCACGCTCGGCGAGATCAAATCCATGCGCACGCACCCCGCTTTCCTGCGCCGTGGCGTTGCCCAGCTGCTGCTCACCGCTATCGTTGCTGCGGCGCGCAGCCGGGGCTTGCAGCAGTTGAGTCTCGAGACCGGGAGAGGTCCGGTATTCGAAGCCGCTATCCGGCTCTACGAGCGCAACGGCTTCGTCGAGGGGGACCGTTTCGCGGACTATCCGAAGAATGACTTCAGCCGCTTCTTCCACCTGACGCTGTAAGGGCTCAGCCGGCGTTAACGCCAAGGAGTCACCCTAACCTCAGCCGAAAATGATCTCGAGGAATCCTCGAGATTGCGCTCCCCGCACCGTGGACAAGGACTGAGGCGCGGTCCGCAGTACCACGCCCGAACTTGATCTAGCCTCTTTCGATCTCCCAACAGGGGATCGTGCGATGCGATCACAAACCGCCTGCGTAGCGCTGCTGTGCGGCAGTGTCCTGCTCAGCAGCTGCGCCAGCCGAAGCCTGAGCGAACATCAGTGCCTGGCCGGCGACTGGCAGACCGTTGGCGAGCGCGATGGCGCCCATGGCCTGCCGGCCACCCACGTGCTGGTGCATCAGAACGCCTGCGGTCGACATCAGATCGTCCCCGACAGCGGCGCGTACCGCGAAGGCTGGGCCCGCGGCGTCCGTCGGTTCTGCACGGCCGACAACGGTTATCAGCTCGGGCTCTCCGGCCGCGCTAACCCCAACGTCTGTCCGGACAGCCTGATGACCGCCCACCAGCAGGCCTACTTCGACGGCCGTGAGCTGTACCTGGCGCGAGCCGAGGTACGGCGGCTCGAAGCACAGATCGATCGGATGGAAACGCGCCGCGGTAAGATCGATACGGAAATCCTCGCCAGCGCTGCTGCGCAGGCCGATCCGTCCCTGTCCCCGACCGACCGCCTGGCGCTGGTCGAACGTACCCGCACGCTGCTCGCAGAACGGGAGTCGCTGGATGCGGAGCTGCCGGTGCTGCGGCGCGCCCTGGACAGTGCCTACGACGAGCTCGACGACATCGAACAGGCCGTTGCCCTGCGCTGACGCGCCGTTCGCCGCACAGCGCGCAGCCGTTTCAGCAGCTTCGCCGGTTCAGTAGCGATACTCCGGCGCGGGCCCGTACTCCCAGAGGATGGCCGTGACGCCGAGCAGCGCTACAAAGGAGACCAGCGCAACGGCAAACACAGCGCTGGCATACAGAAAACCCCGATCCGGGGTGACCTTCATCATCGGGCTGACGCCGATGTACAGCAGATAAATGCAGTAGCAGGCGATCGCCGTACCAACCAGAATGTCGAGCCAGAGTACGGGGAACAGGCCCAGCACACCGGCCAGAAAGAACGGGGTTGCCGTGTAGCTGATCAGCGTGAACCCGGTGGAAAAATCACCTTCGCGACCGTAGGCGGTGCTCATCCAGCGCACCATGAAGCCGAGAAACATCACGCCGAAGATCATTGCCAGAAAGAACAGCGCACAGAGGGCGAGCCCGCTCTCCGCCGTCAGCCGCATGGTCTGATCGCCAACCTGCCAGCCGATCTGGGTGGTACCGATGTACCAGCAGATCGTCGGCAGCAGTGCCATGGGGATGGTCTGCGTCAGCAGCACCGTGCCGAAAGATGGCGGCTCAGATCCCGCTGACTGCCAGCCGGGCTGCGGGGTAAACGCAATCTTGAGCGCGGTTGCAAAGGGCATACTCATCAGGTGTCCTCAGAATCATTGAACAGGTCGAGACCGTGCTGCTCCAGGTCCTCAAACTGACCGTTGTCTACGGCCCAGTTGAAGATCCAGAGGGCACAGCCAATCAGCAGCAGTGAGATCGGTACCAGAACGATCAATATCTCCATCAGCAGACCTCCAGATCCGTCGCGCCGGTAGCGCCGGCTGCGGTCGGCGCCGGGTCGAAGCGGAGCAGCCGGCTGGCGTTTGCCATCACCAGCAACGAGCTGCTGGCCATGCCCACCGCGGCAAGCCAGGGCGAGACGTAGCCCAGCATCGCCAGGGGAATCAGGATGACGTTGTAGCCAAAGGCCCACCCCAGGTTCTGTCGGATCACCCGCTGAACTGCGGCGCCGAGGGCGAACAGATCCGGCAGCGTTTCAAGCCTGCTGCTGAGCAGCACGGCATCCGCATTGGCCTGAACGTAGTCGCTGGTTTCGAGCGTGGCGACGGACACGTCGGCCTCGGCAAAGGCAAGCGCGTCGTTGATGCCATCGCCGACGAACATCACCGGTCCCTCGGCCTGCCGCAGATCGAGCAGCAGCTCCCGCTTCTGCTCCGGAGACAGGCTGTCCAGGGCTTTTATGCCGAGCTCGGAACCCACCCGCTGGCAGGCGGCCCGGCTGTCACCGCTCAGGATCATCAGCGAACGGCCGCCGCTGCGCAGCCGATCCACCGCAAGCGCTGCATCGGGTCGAAGCTCCGAGCGCAGCTCAAAAGCCGCAAGCAGATCACCATCCAGACAGAGGAAGACGGTCTGCGCGCTGTCGGCCTGCTGACCGGGGTCGATCCCACAGTGCTGTGCGCTGCCGAGGCGCACATCAGCGACCCAGCCGTCGAACTTGAGCACGGCGCTGAGCCCGGCGCCCGCTACCGCCTCGATCTGCCCGAGGGTCCAGTCCGCCACCGGATCCCAGCTCTGCTGCGGGCTCACCGCAACCGAACGAGGCAACGCCGGCGCGCGGAAGGCCGCGGCGATCGGATGCGATGAGTGCCGTTGTAAGGCGCTCGCAAGCGCGTACACGGAATCCGCCGACCAGCCTGCCCAGGTCACCACTCGAGTGAGCGCCAGATCCGGAGCAAGCACGGTGCCGGTCTTGTCGAGCAGCACCTGCCGGATGGTTGGCAGCGTCTCGAGCAAGCCGCTGTCCGCAAGCAGGATGCCCAGGCGCCGGGCTCGGATCAGCGCGGCCGCCGTTGCCGCGGGAATCGCCAGAGCGAGCGCGCAAGGGCAGGACACAATCAGCACGGCCAGCGCGGCGGACAGCGCGTCCTCGGTCGGCAAGCCACCGACGGCAAACCGGTGCAGCAGGTACGTCACCGCTGCCAGCCCGAGGATCGTCGGCACGAAAATCCGGGCCAGCCGGTCCGCGAGCCGCGCCAGCGGCGCTTTGGTCAGGCTGATCCGTGCCGACAGGGTCTGGATCTCCGCGGCGCGGCTGTCCCGTGGCACGGCCAGCGCCTGCATCTCGAATCCCGCTCCGCGATTGTGGGTACCCGCGTAGACAGGCGCACCACGGCTCTTGCGCACCCAGTCCGCTTCGCCGGACAGCACCGATTCGTCAAGGAGGGCACCGTCAGCCTTCAGCTCGCCATCCGCCGGGACGATGGCACCTTCCGGAACCCACAGCGTATCTCCGATTTGCACGGCCGCCGCGTCCGCTTCCTCGGGACCCGCGGCCGTCATGCGGTACACCGTCTGCGGCAACAGCTGCTGCAGCCGATCTTCTGCGCTCAGCACGCGCCGCAGCCGCGCATCGTAGAAGCGGGCCAGCAGCAGCAGAAACACGAACATGCCCACGGAATCGAAGTACAGTGCACCGGCACCCGCAACCGTATGCTGCACGCTGACCGCAAAGGCGACGACGATCGCCAGGGCAATGGGCACGTCCATGGACACGCCCCGCCGCAAGGCCCGCAGGGCTCCGGCAAAGAAGGGCTGTGCGCAGTAACCGACCAGCGGCACGCAGAGCAGCAGCGACGCCCAGGCCAGCAGCTGCCGAATGCCGTCGTCCATGCCCCAGGCATCGCCGAAGTAGACGGCAACACTGGCCATCATCACCTGCATCGCGCAGACGCCGGCAACGCCGATCCGCTTCAGCTCCCGCGACCGGTAGGACTCGTCGGCCTCGGTCCGCTGCTCGATCAGCGTCGGCTGAAAGCCGAGATCCTCGAGTTCTTTCAGCAGCAGCAGCGGATCGTGGCGATCGTCATGCGTCAGGTACACCCGGCGGCTGAACGGGTTCACCATGAACGCTTCGATCCAGCTGTGACTTCGAAGCAGCCGCTCCACCTTGCCCACGCAGGCGGAACAGTGCATGTCGCTGATGGCCAGCGTTGTGGCACTCACGGTGTAGTACTCATGGCAGGGTTCTCATCATGCGGTTGTCTCGACGCAGGCTCACGGTCCATCGCGCTCGGGGGCACCGTCGGCACGGGCTGGCCGACCCGGCACGGAAACCTCCGCGCGCAGGGCCTCGGGCGCAGCGCGCCAGCTCGTCTTGCTGAGTGGGGACGTCGTGGGCGCAATCGCTCCGGGATCCGTGCGGAGCGCCAGATTCAACATCAGCACGCCCATCACGATGGCCGCTGCGGGCGGTACCAGCAGCAGCCAGATCATTCGTTTGCAGTCGCGTTTCATCACCGTCCTCCAAGGCCTGCGCTGTGGCTCGTCGGAGCAAAGAACAGGCTCGGCTCGGTACTGCAGCGGCCTTCCTGCTCGGACCCCGAGTACTCAAGACACACTTCAAACTCCAGGGGCCGGCTGCCGGCCAGTCCCGCCAGCGCCTCGGCCGCGGCGATAACGCGCAGCGGCGTGAGCTTCGACTCGCGCGGAGCCAAGGGAAGGTCGGATTCGGCTTCGAGAGCAAGCACGGCAGCACCGGGTAGCGCTTTCAGCGCGACGCTCGCGACCATGGGTCGCGCGGTCTTGTTGGTCAGCTTCAGCAGGTAGTCGTTGGCAACCTGCCCACGCGTATCCATCTGATAGAGGTCACCACGGCCGCGCACAATCTCCACCATCAACGGATCCCGGCTGAGGACCGCAACGGAGAACGCGACGCACATGGCAAGGGCAGCCGTCGCATAGCCGACGCTGCGTGGCCGCAACCAGTGACGGCCCTTGCCAGCGAGCTCGGACTCGGAGGTAAAGCGGATCAATCCCTCGGGGCGATCCACTTTACGCATCACCTCGTTACAGGCATCAATGCAGTGGGCGCAGCTGATGCACTGGTACTGCAGGCCGTCGCGGATATCGATGCCGGTCGGACACACCTGTACGCAGATGCTGCAGTTCACGCAGTCACCCGCATCGGTGGCCAGGCCGCGCTTCGCCGCGCTGCGCGGTTCGCCGCGGCCGGCGTCGTAGGCCACGATCATCGTATCGTGGTCGAACATCGCCGACTGAAAGCGCGCGTAGGGGCACATGTAGATGCAGACCTGCTCGCGCATCCAACCGGCGTTGCCGTAGGTCGCGAGGGTAAAGAACAGTGTCCAGAACAGGGCCCAGCCGCCGACTTCGAGGTTCACAAAATCCAGCACCAGCTCGTGGATGGGCGTGAAGTAGCCGACGAAGGTCACGCCGGTCAGGAATGCGAGGCCAAGCCAGAGACCATGCTTGACGCTACGCTTGCGGGCCTTGCTGAACGACATGGGAGCCTTTTCCAGCTTGATCCGCGCGCTCCGCGTACCTTCGGCGAACTGCTCGATCCACATGAACATCGCGGTCCACACCGTCTGCGGGCAGGTGAACCCACACCAGACCCGGCCGAGCAGCGTGGTGACGGTAAACAGGGAAAAGGCGCCGATGATGAGCAACCAGCCGCAGAGCCAGAGGTCCTCCGGCCAGAAGGTCAGGTCAAAAAGGTGAAACTGGCGGGCACCCAGATCGAACAGGATCGCCTGCCGGCCTTCCCAATAGAGATGCGGTGCACCGAAGTAAGCGAAGAGCAGCGGCCAGCCGGTAAACCAGCGCAGGTACTGATACCAGCCGCTGGTTGAGCGGGTAATGATCTTCTCGCGCTTCTGATACAGATCAACGGGGCCGAAGCCATCAACTTCGGTCAGATCCGCCACTTCGATCTGTTTCGCCTCGCCCACCGTCAGCTCTCCTGGTTCAGTCCAACCACGTAGGCAGCCAGAATCCGCGTGCGCTCCGGACCGAGGATGTCGGCCTGCGCCGGCATACGACCGTTGCGTCCGACAGCAATCGAATGCCGGATCGCCTCCAGCGAGCCGCCGTACAACCAGATGTCGTTGGTCAGATCCGGCGCCCCGAGCACGGCATTGCCGGTGCCGTCCGCCTGGTGGCAGGCCGCGCAGAACATCTGGTACTTGCTCTCACCCGGTCCCGCGAGCGCCGCATCATGGTCGGCACCGCTGAGCGACAGCACGAAGTGGCTTACTTCTTCGACGCCGGACTCTTTCAACGCCGCTTCCCAGCCGGGCATGGCACCGGCACGGCCGCCGAGCAGCGTCTGGGTCACCGTTGCCAGGTCGCTGCCGTAGAGCCACTCCTCATCGTGCAGGTTTGGAAACCCTTCACCGCCCTGCGCGTTAATGCCGTGGCAGGTCGAGCAGTTGTTCAGGAACAGTCGGCGGCCGATCTGCTGCACCTGGGGATCACTCACGAGCGCAGCATCGGGCAGACCGGCAAGCTTTTCGTAGAGCGGATCAAACTGGCTGGCAAACGCCTCCACCGCTCGGTCGTGCTTCGCCTGCGAAGACCAGTCGAGACTGCCCTGATAGTTGCCGAGGCCCGGGAACAGCACCATGTACCCCAGGGCGAAGACGACGGAGATCACGAACATATAGACCCACCACATGGGCAGCGGGTTATCGAGTTCCTGAATGCCATCCCACTCATGACCGGTATCAGCCTGATCTGACGTTCGTCGGTTCGCCAGCAGCAACCAGACCATTGCGGCCAGGCTCAGCAATGTGCCGATCACGACAAACCAGTGCCAGGTTGGGTTCATAGTTCAGACTCCTCGGAAGGCAACTCTTTAAAGGGCAGATTGGCGGCCTCGTTCCAGCGCGAGCGCTGGCTCGGGGCATACGCCCACCAGGTGATCCCCACCGCCGTCAGCGTGAGGCCGATCAGGGAGATGAGCGTCGGTGTCATGGCCCCTCCCCGTAACCGCGCATGTCCAGACCCTGCGTCTGCAGGTAAGCGATCAGCGCCTCGGCTTCGGAAACGCCTTTGACCTTAGCCTCAGCAGCGGCGATGTCCTCGTCGGTATAGGGCACCCCCAACGTGCGCAGGGTGCTCATCTTGGCTGCCGTGTCGGCACCGTCGAGCGTGCGCTCGAACAGCCAGGGATAGGCCGGCATATTGGACACGGGCACGACGCTACGCGGGTTGTACAGATGGGCACGATGCCAGTCATCGCTGTAGCGCCCGCCAACGCGGGCCAGATCCGGACCCGTCCGCTTCGAGCCCCAGAGGAACGGACGCTCGTAGACATCCTCACCGGCAACCGAGTAGTGACCATAGCGCGCCGACTCATCGCGCAGCGTGCGCACCATCTGCGTGTGGCAGCCGACGCAGCCCTCGCGGATGTAAATGTCCCGCCCCTCGAGCGCCACGGCGTCATAGGGCTTCAGGTTCGGAATGGGTTCCGTCGGGTTCTGCTTGAAGATCAGCGGCAGCATTTCCACCATGCCGCCGAAGCTGACGGCCACGATCGTCAGCAGGATCAGCCAGCCGACGTTCTTTTCGATCCACTCGTGACTCATTACTTGGCTCCTACCGGTGCAGGTTCAAGGGTGTCCAGCATCGGCGTCGCCGCAACCGGCTCTTCAATGGCGGTCTTGCCGCGGGCCGTCATCCAGACGTTGTAGGCCATGATGAGCATGCCAGCGAGGAAGATGGCGCCACCGATGAAACGGACGATGTAGCCCGGATAGCTCGCCTCGACGGCCTCCGTGAAGCTGTAGGTCAGCGTTCCATCAATGTTTGTGGCGCGCCACATCAGCCCCTGCAGCAGACCGTTGACCCACATGGAAGCGATGTAGATCACTGTCCCCAGGGTAGACAGCCAGAAGTGCAGGTTGACCAGCTTGATGCTGTACATCTGTCCCTGCTGACGACCGAAGAGAATCGGAATCAGGTGATAGAGGGAGCCGATGCTGATCATCGCAACCCAGCCGAGTGCTCCGCTGTGCACGTGGCCAATGGTCCAGTCCGTGTTGTGGGACAGGGCGTTGATGGTTTTGATCGACATCATCGGCCCTTCGAAGGTCGACATGCCGTAGAACGACAGGGAGACGATCAGGAACTTCAGAATCGGGTCCGTACGCAGTTTTTCCCAGGCGCCGGAGAGGGTCATGATGCCGTTGATCATGCCGCCCCAGGATGGCGCCAACAGCACCAGGCTCATCACCATGCCCAGCGTCTGCGCCCAGTCCGGCAGCGACGTGTAGTGCAGATGATGCGGACCGGCCCAGACGTAGATCGCAATGAGCGCCCAGAAGTGCACGACGGAGAGCCGGTAGGAATACACCGGACGCTCCGCCTGCTTCGGGACGAAGTAGTACATCATGCCGAGGAACCCAGCGGTCAGGTAGAAGCCGACAGCATTGTGGCCGTACCACCACTGCACCATGGCGTCCACGGAGCCGGAGTAGATCGAGTAGCTCTTGAGACCAGAGACCGGCAACGCCAGGCTGTTGACGATGTGCAGAATCGCGACAGCGATGATCAGCGCACCGAAGAACCAGTTGGCCACGTAGATGTGCTTGACCTTGCGTTGCGTCAGCGTGCCGAAGAAGACAATCCCGAAGGCCACCCAGACCAGCGCGATCAGGATATCGATCGGCCATTCGAGCTCAGCGTATTCCTTGCTGGTCGTGATTCCGAGCGGCAGGGTCACAACTGCCGACAGGATCACCGCCTGCCAGCCCCAGAACACGAAGTTGGCGAGCGCCGACGAGATGAGGCGGGTCTGGCAGGTGCGCTGCACGATGTAGAAGATTGTTCCCATCAGCGCACACCCGCCAAAGGCAAAGATCACCGCATTGGTGTGCAGCGGCCGGATCCGGCCGAAAGAAAGCCAGGGCAGGTCGAAGTTCAGCGCTGGCCAGGCCAGCTGCGCGGCGAGCAGTACGCCCACCGCCATACCGATCACCCCCCAGACCACGGTCATGATCGCGAATTTCCGGACCACATCGAGGTCGTAGTTGACCTCGGTCAGCTCCGCGTTGGCCGCCGCACTCGACATCAGGAAACCTCCATTTGCTGAACTTTGACGGCGAGCACGTCGCAGGGGACGCCGTGGAGGACGGCATTGGCCGTGGAACCGAGCAGCAGGCCGAGGCCGTGCCGGCCATGGGTACCCATGACGATCAGATCCACGCTGTGCTCATCGGCAAAGGCCTTGATCTCGGCGGCCGGCGAACCGACCCGAACGTGGGTGTCCTGTTGCCCGACGTCGAACACACCGCCAAGCGCGGTCAGCTGTTTTTCGGCCTGCTTGATGGCTTCTTCCTCGAAGGTGAGGGCATTAGCCGCCATTGGCGCCATGTCGAGCCCACCGTAAATCCGTGCCAGAGGACGAATGACCGTCAGCAGATGCACCTTCGCACCACTGTCGCCCGTTACATTGCGGGCGGCCGTCATGACCTCCTCCGCCTCGTCGGTCAGATCGACCGCTATCAGTACCTGCTTGTACGCCATAGTTCCCTCCTGCCGGCTCGGGATCGCCAGCTGCGGAAGGATCGTAGGACGGTCCCAGGGGAGGTAATATTCGGACTTGCTCGGAACGGCCTTCGGGAAACCCCTAGGCCATCCCGGGGTTGCTGGAGAAGGGTTGGCAGCACCCGTTCCACGGGCGCCGACCGGCGCGCAGAGGGCGCAGATTCACCGCCCGGTGGGGCGGCTACGGAGACAGATGGAAACGACTACAGGGGAGCCGGAGGCCTGGCTGGCGAACAACGCGTTGGCCATCCTCGATGCCGCCGTCGATCCCGTGATCACAATCGATTCGAAGGGCCTGATCCAGTCCGTCAACCGTGCGACGGAGGGCGTGTTCGGCTATGCGCCGGCGGAACTGATGGGCCAGCCGCTCTCGCTGCTCATGCCGGAACCCTACAAGACTCGACATCAGGGCTTCATCGACAAGTACCTGACCACCAACGAAGCCAGGATCATCGGCGTCGGCCGCGAACTCCCCGCACAGCGCAAGGACGGCACCCTGTTTCCCATGTCCCTTGCGATCAGCGAAATCCGGGACGAATCCGGACGCCACTTCGCCGGCATCATCCGTGATCTGACCGATCAGAAGGCAGCGGAAGCCAATGCTCTGGAACAGCGCGAGCGGCTTGCCCGAATCAGCCGGCTGAGCACCATGGGTGAAATGACGGCCAGCATCGCACACGAGATCAACCAGCCGCTGACCGCTATCGCCATGTACGCCCAGGCCTGCATGCGGCTGCTGGACCAGAAGGAGCCCGACCGGCGCAAGCTGGGGAGCGCCCTCAGCAAGCTGAACGCGCAGGCGCTGCGTGCGGGATCGGTAATCGAGCGAATCCAGCGCTTCGTGCGCAACGAAAGCAGCGAAAAGAGCCTGGTTCAGCTCAACGAACTGGTGAAGGACCTCGAGCACCTGGCCGCCGGTGACGCGCGACTGAACGGGATTCTGCTGCTGTTCGATCTCGACCCGGCGCTGCCACCGGCGTTCTGCGACGCAGTGCAAATCCAGCAGGTCACGCTGAACCTGATCCGCAACGCCATCGATGCGATGGTGGAGGTAGACTGCTGCTACGGCAACGAAGTCTGGATCCGCACGCGCCAGCCGCAGCCGGACTGGATTGAAGTGGCCGTCATCGACCGGGGCGTGGGCGTGAGCGACGAGTTCGAGCAGCGCCTGTTCAGTGCCTTCCATACGACCAAAGCAGACGGCATGGGCATGGGGCTCTCCATCTGCCGCTCAATCCTGGAATCCCACAACGGCCTGCTCACCTTCGAACGCAATCCCGATCAGGGCTGCACCTTCTATTTCCGCCTGCCAACAGGAGCGATCACCGATGAGTGAACAGCCGATCGTCCACATCATTGACGATGACGAACCGGTGCGGGACGCCATCAGCATGTTGTTGGACACCGTGAACCTGTCCCACGAGGAACACGAATCAGCCCAGAGCTTCCTCAGCACGGCCGATCCCGCGGCAGCAGGATGTCTGGTGCTCGACATCCGCATGCCAGGCATGAGCGGGCTGGACCTGCAGCAGCACCTGCTGGAAGAACAGATTCGTATCCCGATCATTTTCATCACCGGCCACGGAGACATTCCGATGGCGGTTGAAGCCATGCGCCGGGGGGCTGTCGATTTCATCCGCAAGCCCTTCCGCGACCAGGACCTGCTGGATCGAATACAGGAAGCACTGGCGGTGGGTGAGGAGCAGCAGGCCAAGGCATCGCGTCTGAACGAGGCACGGCAGAAGGTGGCAGACCTGACCAAACGGGAGCAGGAAGTCTTTCGCAGGGTCGCATCCGGCCAGGCCAACAAGGTCATTGCCATTGAGCTCGGCATCAGCGAGCGTACCGTCGAGATCCATCGCAGCCACGTCATGCAGAAGACGGCTTCCCGGACGCTGGCGGATCTCGTGCGGCTGCAGCTGAGCCTGGAAGCCGACGAGCCGAGGCCAAACTAGCGGCCGAAAGCGCAGGCTACCGGCGGCGCTCCCGGCCGGGTGGCGCTAGCCGAATGCACCAAAATAACCCTAGGTACAATTCCGGATGATCCGGGTGTCAGGGGACCGTTAGAGTCCCCGCATGAATGGGCCCAGCCAACCGTCGTCTCCGGTCGTCACGGCTCCGGTGCGCCTGATCGAGTTCGATACGGCGGTACGGGATGCGATTGCCGAACTCATCCAGCTCTGCGGGCTGCCGGTGAAGAGCTACTTCCGCGGCTGCGACTTTCTGGCGGATTTCGAGAACTTCCCGACCCGCTGCGTGCTCTGCGCATCCGAGCTCCCGGACACCCGCGGCATCGAAGTGTTTCAGTCGGTGATGGCCATGCAGCCCGCCACCCCTTTTGCACTGCTCGTCAGCCGCCGCGTGGATGCCACGCTGGCGGAAGCCCGCTCCGCCGGTGTCGAGCAGATCCTCAACAAGCCGATGATCGATACCGATCAGCTGCTCGATTTCGTGGGCGTCGCGCAGAGCTGACGGTCACCGGTAGCTGATCAGAACTCGAGCCGCTCGTTACCGGCCTGTGAGGCCCAGCCTGTGAGGCCCAGCCTGTGAGGCCCAGCCTGTGAGGCCCAGCCTGTGAGGCCCAGCCTGTGAGGCCCAGCCTGTGAGGCCCAGCCTGCGAGGCCCAGCCTGTGTGGCCCACCCAAACGATTGCTACTTGCACAGAGGTGCCCTAGGGTAGCCGGCCATCGGAACCGCATCCCGGACGACACCGCCTTTGACCACGCCGGCCGAGCCTCCTGTTCGCATCCTGCACATCGCACATCAGCAGCTGCGTCGCTACGGAGCGACGCGGGTCAGCTGGGCGCGCAAGCTCGATCTCGGGCTCATCAAGGCAGGCTTCGATCTGCACAACTTCTCCGATCGCGATGTGGCCGCCTTCGAAGCACCCTTCGGCATCCGTTACCTCGGCGAGCGCAAAGCGCAGCAACGGCTGCTGGAGATGACTGAAGCCGTAGAGCCGGACCTGGTCATCGTCGGGCACTGCGACAGCATCAGCAATGCAACCCTCGCGGCGTTGCGACAGCTGCGGCCCGAAGTCCACATGGTCCACTGCAACAACGACCCGCTGTTCGTCCCCAGCAACGCCGCACGGATCGAGCATCGCGCCGAAGTGTGCGATCGGATCATCGTCTCAACCGGCCGGCGCACCTTGAACCAGGTTTTTCCAGCGCTCCGGGGCCGGCTGTTTCACATGCCGAATCCGGTCGATGCCAGCATCGAACGATTCGACAGCAGCCTGCGCACCGATCTCGACACCGACCTCATTTTCTGCAGCAAGAGCGCCAATCACACCAACCGGCTGAGCCTGGTCGACGAGCTGCGGCCGAAGCTTCCCGCTGACCTGCGCTTTCGCACGCCCGGCGCCAACGGCGTGCCCGGCGTCTGGGGTCTGGACTACGACCGGGCGCTGGCGGACAGCAGGATGGGGCTCAACATAAACCGTCAGGAAGGCGACTACTGGTACTCGTCCGCGCGCATGGCGCAGCTCGGCGGCAACGGGTTGCTGGTGTTCACCCATGCCGACAACGGCTTTCAGGATCTCTTTCCGCCGGAATCGATCGTCTACTTCCATGCTGCCGAAGATCTCGCGGCACAGATCGCTGAGTTTCACTCGGATGACGACCGGCGCCGCGCCAGGGCGGCACGTACCCGGCGCTTCTTTCATGAGGAGCTGTCCAGCGAGCGGTATGCCCGCTACATCGTCGAGACTGCGACGGAGCGCCCCCTCAGCGAGCGCTACGCCTGGCTGGAGGACAACTGATCAGCACGCTCACGCTGCGGCAGCTGCAACCGTTCGCCAGCGGTGGGAACCGCTGGTGTTTCGTTCATCCGGACGATCCCGGGGTCTGCATCAAGGTGCCGCACCCGGACGTGAGCCTCGCGGACAAGCGTCGCCGCAAAGGCCTGAAGGGGCGCCTCAAGCCGGCCCGGTCCTTCGATGAAAACCGCCAGGAGCAGCGCACGCTGATAACGCTAGAGCGGCAGATCGGTCCCGCCTTCAACGAGCACGTGCCCCGCTATCTCGGCATGATCGACACCGACATGGGAACCGGCATCCAGGTCCAGCTGGTCCGCTCTCACGACGGAGCAATTGCGCTGCCGCTGAAGCAACATCTGTGGGAGCGGGGCCGTACGCAAGCGCTCGACCAAGCCCTCGAAGAATTCGGTCGCTGCTGGATCGAGCACCGGATTCCATCCCGCTCCCTGCTGCTGCACAACCTCGTGGTCGAAGACCGCGGCGGTCAGGAGCCCCTGAAGCTGTGGGTGATCGATGGCCTCGGTAACTCCGATCTGCTCCCGCTGGCACGCTGGAGCAAGCGTCTGGCGCGCCGCAAGGCGGAGCGTAAGGTGCGGGACCTCGACGTACGGATCGAGAGCCTGTTGGAAAAGCGTCGTAACGGCGCAGATCCCGGCCGCCACGGGTTTCTGCCCGCCCGCGCCGGCCAGCCGCCGGAGCGCAGCGAAGCCTGAGCTACGAACACCTGAGTGCCGTCAGTCGACGCGCGCCACCGCATAGCCGGAGAGAACGACCTCGCCCGCTTCGTTGGTCGTCGCAACGCTCAGCTCCACCAGCCCGTCTGCAACCTTGTCAACGGTTGCTGTGCTGTGGAGCGTGTCTCCAGGCCAGACCTGCTTGGTGAAGCGAACGCCGAACTTCGTCAGCCGGCCGTCGCCGACGTAGTTGGTCAGCATGCGCCCGGTCATGCCCATGGTCAGCATGCCGTGGGCAAAGACCGACGGGTAGCCGGCTACCTGGGTGGTGAAGATCTCGTCGGTATGCAGGGGGTTGTAGTCGCCCGAAGTCCCGGCGTACTGAACGATCTGCGTGCGCTTCAGGTCCTCTACCAGACACTCGGTGTAGGTGTCGCCTACTTTCAAATCGGCTGTTTTCAGCATTTTCGGCCTCCTACTGATCCACCGGTCGCTCAGTTCGAACACCGACCCCACGGGCGGTGATCACCAGCTCGCCGTTCTGGTCCCGGTACTCGGTCACGGTCTCCGAGAACACCAGCTTGCCGGAGCGCTTGCCTTCCTTTTCCCAGGTTTTGCCGGGCTTGACTTCCGCCGTGAGTACATCGCCCGGAGAGATATGGCGGTGATACTCAAAGTGCTGCTCGGCATGCAGCCCGCCGCCACCGCCACCGCCGCCGCCCGATCCCCCTTCTTTGGGTTTGATTCCCGTCGGCTCCTTGCCGGAGCCGAACCAGGGTTCGCCAATCTTGGGCCGCAGGAAGTAGTCCGGGTCGAACTGCGCACTCGCCTGGGCAAACGTCGGCGGCGCGATGATCCTGCCGGGCTCTGTCTTCGCCGCTGCCTCGGCATCGTGGTAAATCGGATTGGCGTCGCCGACGGAACGCGCAAACATCATGATGTGGCTTGCTTCTACGAGAAACTTATCGATCGCCATGGTCGCTCCCCTCCCCGTTTTGGCCGCTTCTCAGGCCTGTTTCATATCGTTGATGAAAGATTCGGATTCCGCGATGGACGCCTCCATCTCGCGGATCAGCACGGACACGTTGGATTCAATGCTCGAGAGCTCGGTCTTCAGCGACGCAATGGCCTGAGCATTCAGGTTGTGCTTGAGGAACAGGACATTGTCGCGGAACGCATTGAGCACCGGCTCCATGCGTGACTCGGCGCGGCGCATCGCGCGAATCAGGTCTGCGTACTTGGCTTCAGACGTCTTGAGCTGCCGTTCGCTGGCGCTGCGCAGGTTCGCGTTGTCGTACTCCGACAGCTCGCTGCGCCATTCCCGGAACAGGTCGTCAGAGACGTTTTCGACGTCGTCGATGCGCTCGCTGACTTCCTCCGCCTGGTCTTCCGCGTCTTCGAACGCCGAACTGAGCCGGTCGTACACGTCGCGCAGTTCGCTCGGCTCAACGGTGACGACGCTGCTGAACTGCTCCAGCGCATCCGCGAACTCTTCTTTTGCCTCTTCCTGCGCCTCCTGCGCAGCCTCGACGTTGCTGATCAGAAAATCCCGTTTCTCGTAGCCGAACTGCTCCCAGAAGCTGTAGCTGATCGTTTCGCAGCCGGCGAGCAACAGGCTGAACGCCAGCAGCAGGACCCGCAGCGGCCCAACCGCGGCAGTAGCAGGACCGATCGAGCGGGGGGCGGCGTCAGCCGCCAGCAATTCATCACGACGAACCATCAACAAGACTCCGTTCCAGACCTGGCGGGCACAAAAAAGCCGCCTCAATGAGGCGGCCAGTATCGCAAATTCAGCGTCCCTTTGAACCGCTACGTGTGAACCGCTGCGTGTCCAGGGCCAGGCGCAGGTCCTGCCACCCGGCCCTCGGCAATCCGGCTCCGTGAACCACGGAACCGGACCGGGCGCGCTACTGCCTAGCGGGCGCGCTACTGGGTAGCGCGGGTGGCCCGGGTTGCCGACAGCACGGCCGAGACGCGGCGGTTACGCTGCCGGCCTTCCTCGGTGTCGTTGCTGCTGATCGGACGCGACTCGCCGTAACCGACATAGGTCAGCCGGGCGGCGGGAATGCCGGCCTGGTTGATCATGTAGTTGTATACCGACTGCGCCCGGCGCTCGGAGAGCTGCTGGTTGTAGGCCTCGGCACCAGTGTCGTCGGTGTGGCCTTCAATGACTGCATTCGCCTCCGGGAACTGGCGCAGGAACCCGACCGCGTCGCGAATTTCCTGGACCTCGGAGCTGCGGATGTCCGCCGAATTGGAGTCGAACTCGATCGACATGTCGATCGTGACGTCTTCCTCCAGGATCACGTAGCAGCCGGTTTCATCCACCAGGGCGCCTGCTGCGCTGTTCGGGCACTTGTCCTTGTAGTTCGGCACGCCATCGCCGTCGGAATCCAGTCCGCAACCCGAGCGGTTGACCTCGACACCCTCCGGCGTATTGGGGCACTCGTCATCCTTGTCAGCAACGCCATCACCGTCCGTGTCCGCGTCTGGCGGGCAGCCGCGGCTGTCCACTTCGGTACCGGCAGGGGTATCGGGGCACACATCATCGCCATCAACCACTCCGTCTCCGTCGCTGTCGAGCTCACAGCCATCAGCGCCGACCGTGCGGCCGGGGGGCGTGCTCGGGCAGTCATCGCGACGATCCGGAACGCCGTCACCATCCGTATCGGTCGGCGCGGCACGGTCGACCGGACCGAGTATCGCGGAGATGCCGGCAAACAGGAACGGTTCGAAACCGCCGCTTTCCTCACTCCAGACACCGCGCACGTCAGCACGAAGCGAGAAGCGATTGCCAAGCGCACCGAAGGTGCCCATGCCGAAGTTGAGCTGATCGTCGGTTACGTCCTCGCGGATGCTGTCAAAACCGTACTGCGTACGGCCAACACCGAGCAGCAGAAACGGCTGCCAGGGTCCGGTTGCTTCGGTGTATTTGAACAGTCCGTTCACCCAGACCGAGTTGGCAGAATCAGTTCCAGAGACGCCGTTGATGAGGTAATCGAAGTCATAGGAGCCGACCAGCACCTCAGCGATGAAGCGGTCCGTCAGCGGGACGCCGATGATTCCGGCCGGACCAACGGATTCATCTTCGAGATCGAGATCGTCAGGACTCGCTGAGAAGGCGATCCCTGGAACCACGTAGACCTGCCCGGTATTCGGGCCACCGAACTCGCCATCGGCCAAGCTGAAGCTGCTGAACAAAAGCAGCGCGAGCGCGGTCACCGCAACTCTGATGCAATGCATGAAATCTCTCCTCTTTCTTGCCCCTTCTCCCGTCTTCAGCTCACCGTCATCGGGCCGCAGCCGGGCACTAAAAGCGAGTCAGCGGCGTACAACGCCGTCGACCCTGACTCAGTCGGGCGGAAGGGTAGGACAAGGGGGCGGCGTTGTACAGAAACAAATCAACCCCTTACGGGGCCATCCTGACAACAAACTGACCAATTTCTGCGGCCCAAATAAAAACCGCCGACCTGGAGAGATGGTCGGCGGTTGGAGTAGACCTCACGGAGGTCTTAAGGGGATAGAGATCACCTGGAAAACTGGGGCGTTCACCTGACGGCACCGCACGGCCCTTCTTGCGCCTCATGGCGCCGTCTGTGCCGGTTGGCACCAGGTTCAGCCTTGGCTGTCCCGGCAGTAGCCTGAGCTACAGGAGTAGTATCCTCTGGAGCTGTTTCTCGCCAATTTCCCCGGCGCCACCTTTTGTTTCTGTCTGTTTCAACTCGCCGGAGAGACGGTGGAGGAACCCTTGAGCCGGCCCGGCACCAGGTCCAGCACCGCCCGGGTGCCACCGCCGGGATTGGCCTCCAGACGCACCAGCCAGCCGTGGGTGTCGCAGAGCTGGCGCGCGATGGCGAGGCCCAACCCGCTGCCGCCGGTCACCACGCTGCGGGAACGGTCGAGCCGGTAGAACGGCTGGAACACCTGCTCACGCTCCGCCTCCGGGATCCCCGGACCGCGGTCACGCACTTCAATCGTCAGACCGTCCAGCTGGACTTCGACCTCCTGCCCGTGCTGAACCGCATTGTCGATCAGGTTGCCGAGCACCCGCTGCAGCGCCCCGGGCGGCGCATCAATCCGGCGGCTCTGCACGATACGCAGGCAGGGTGCTGGTTCGTAGCGGCTCAGCAGCTCCGGCAACAGCCGGGCCAGATCGAGCGGCTCCGGCTTCTCATGCGTGCCGCGGGCAAGCTGCAGCGCATCGTTGATCAGCGCTTCCATGTTCGTCAGGTTGCGGTCGAGCCGCAGCCTCAGGTCTTCCTCCACCGTCTCCGGCAGCAGCTCCAGCGCAAGCCGCATCCGCGTCAACGGGGTGCGCAGGTCGTGGCTGACCCCCGCCAGCAGCGTAGTGCGATTGGCGAGCAGGGCCGCGATGTCCCTGGCCATGGTGTTGAAGTTGCGTGCCAGCGACACGAGCTCCCGCGGCCCTTCTTCGGGCAGCGGTTCGAAGTCGCTGGCGCCGCGGAACGTCTCCGCCCGCTTCGCGGCCTGCACCAGGGGCCGGGTAATCCGGCGGGTCAGCAGAAGCGATGTCAGCAGCACAACGAGCACGCCGACTACGGTGATGATCACCGCCGGAAAGAGCGGCTGAACGGCGCCGAAGCCAGGCGCAAAGCCGGTCTGCAGAACAACCTCGGCCATGGGGACATTCGCCCAGAGCAGATCGTCGGCGGCCAGCAGCCGGAGATCGATGTCGAGGCGTTCTTCAAGGCGCTCCCGCAGCAGCGTGGCAAAGCCGTCGATGGCGGTAGCCTCCGGCAGATCGCGGACGTCGGCACTTAGAATCAGATCATGGCTCTCGGCCATCTCGAGCTCAAAGAACGGCCGCGCGGCCGGCGGCAGCTCCACCCAGGTCTGCGCCGCCAGCACCACCAGCGCCGCAGCATCATCGGCCGAGCGGCGGGATATGGGTTCGATGACGAAGCTGTAAAGGGATGCCGTGGCAATGAGCGCAATCAGTGCGACGCTGCTGCCGACGATCAGATTGGTTCGAACCAGCAGCGATGTATCCGCGAACCAGCCGCGTCGATCCCGCTTGGGCAAAGGCCTAGGCGCCGCCATCGGGGCAGAACATGTAGCCTTTGCCCCAGACGGTCCGGATGAAACGGGGCGCTGACGGGTCCGCTTCGATCTTGCCGCGCAGGCGGGTGATGCGCACATCGATGCTGCGATCGAACGGTGACCGCTCGGCGCCGGTCAGGCGGTCGAGGATGCGGTCCCGGTCCAGCACCCGGTTCGGCTCGCTGACGAGTACCGCGAGCAGATCGAACTCGCCGGTCGTCAGCGCTACGGGGACTCCGTTACGGCTCAAACGATGAGCGGCACGATCGAACTCGAATTCCCCAAAGCGCATCGGCCGATCCGCCGCGGCGACCGGCTGCACGGCGCGCACCCGACGCAGCACGGCCCGGATCCGGGCCAGCAGCTCGCGCGGATTGAACGGCTTGCCTAAATAGTCATCGGCACCGATCTCGAGACCAACGATCCGGTCCACGTCTTCCCCCTGGGCGGAAACAATGATGACCGGCAGATTCAATGTGCCTTTGATGCGCCGGGCGATCGACAGGCCATGTTCGCCCGGGAGCATGAGATCAAGCACGATCAGATCGATCTCGTGATCCTCGAGGTAACTGTCCATGGCCTCGCCGGACTCCACAGCAGCCACCGTGAAGCCCTGCTTCTCAAGGTAAGCCGTCGTGAGCTCACGGATCTCGGGATCGTCATCCACCAGCAGCAGATGACCGGTTTCCGCTCCGGCTACCTCAGCCACGGGACGGCGCTCGAAGGGAGGGGAAAGAAAGCTGGCACAGCATGGGTCCGCGAGACTTTGAGCGGACAGTACTACTGTCGGGGCGCAGTTGCAGTCCTCGGCAACTCACGAGACGTGCCCGCTGACCCATGGACAGCAGGGGCACTGGCCCGCGTGACACCGGGCAAGGCAGGCTGTTCCGGACTGCCAGCCGCTGCGGCCGGCGAACTGTCCGGGGCCGGACCATCAGGTGCGGCAACCACCGTGGCGCGACGCGCCGAGCGCTGTCGCTGTTCAAAGCCGGCACCAAACGTCATGCGATGACTGACGCTGCCGCCAGAACCGTCAGCCCGGCGATACACCCGGGTCTCGATGCTGACCACGCGCCCGTCGCGCTGCCGAACGACCCTGCCAAAACGACGCTGCGACTGCAGCGGACTGGCGGCGCCAGAAGCCCGGTTCTCACGCTGCATGCGCGCCCTGACTGTTTTCAGCAGGGCCCGGCGCTGTTCCGCAGAAAGCTGCGACCAGTGCACGCTGAGCGCCGTAAGGTCAGCATCCGACAACGACTCTATAGCGGCCGCTGCAGGCAGCGGTGGCACGGCGATCGCCGTCGCCGATCCGGCTGTCGAGTTCTGCCGACCGGCACCCGCAAGTGCCGTGGTAGCGCTGGTCAGGAGGGCTGCGGCAATCGTGCCGAGCAGGGCCAGGCTGCTCAGCCACTGCGGCATACCCGAGCCGCGCGGCAGCGCCGCGGACACGCGTTCAGCCTCAGCAGAGTGTCGCAAGTCCACCATCCTTCTATTCTGGCCCGGGTGTATTGCCCGGCCATTTCCCGGCGGTTTCATTTTGTAACCGAGCTCTGGAACCGGGATAGGCTCGGCTTCCCGGCACCCTGAGTGCCGGCGGGATATTGGTTGTCCCGCCGGCTTCAGGTGAGCCGCCTCAAACGGCCTCGAACAGGCCCGCAGCGCCCATGCCGCCGCCGATGCACATGGAAACGACGCCATACTTCTTGTTGCGCCGCTTGAGCTCGCGCAGCACGGCACCGGTCATGCGGGAACCGGTCATGCCAAAGGGATGGCCGATACTGATGCTACCACCGTTGACGTTGTAGATTTCATTGTCGATGCCGAGCGCATCCCGGGAATAGAGACACTGCGATGCAAAGGCTTCGTTGAGTTCCCAGAGGTCGATGTCATCGAGCTTCAGCCCCGCGTTCTCCAGCAGCCGCGGAATGGCAAACACCGGTCCGATGCCCATCTCGTCGGGCTCGCAGCCGGCAACCGTAAAGCCACGATAGATGCCGATCGGCTCGAGGCCGAGCTGCGCCGCACGCTCCGCGCTCATGACCAGCGTCATGGACGCACCATCGGACAGCTGGGAAGCGTTGCCTGCCGTTACGGAACCATCGTCTTCAAAGGCCGGCGGCAGCTTGGCCAGGCCTTCGAGGGTGGTGTTCGGGCGGTTGCACTCGTCCTTGTCGACAATCACATCGACATGGCTCTCGGCACCGGTTTCCTTGTCCACCTTGAGCATGGTGGCCGGCATCGGCACGATTTCTTCAGCGATCAGCCCTGCATCAACCGCCTTCGCATAGCGCTGCTGACTCTGCAGGGAATACTCATCCTGGGCTTCCCGCGTGACCTGGTAGCGACGCGCAACCACCTCGGCGGTGTTACCCATGGCCATGAAGATGTCCGGCTTTTCTTCCGTGAGGCGCTTGTTCAGCTCAGCCTTGGCCGGGGTCTGACGGTTACGCATCGAGATCGAATCGACCCCACCGGCAATGGCGACCTGCGTCTGTCCGGTGGCGACCTGGTTGGCGGCCATCGCGATGGTCTGCAGACCGGAGGAGCAGAACCGGTTGATGGTTACACCGCTGGTGGTCACCGGCAGCTTCGACAGGATCACGGCCAGCCGCGCCAGGTTGCCGTCCTGCTCGCCGACGTGGCTTGCAGCGCCGACGTAGACGTCTTCGACCTCGTCCGGTGACAACTTCGGATTGCGCTCCAGCAATGCATCGATGCAGTGCGCCAGCATGTCGTCGGAACGGGTCAGATTGAAGCTGCCGCGGAAAGACTTGGCCAGCCCGGTGCGGACACTATCGACGATTACGACGTCTTTCATTGCCATGGGAATCCTCTCTCAGTGATTTCAGATGGTGATTTGTGGTCAGAAAACGGGCCAACATGGTACAGGGAAAGGAGCGCCCGCGGGGGATTCGCTCACAGGGTGTTCACACAAAACTGGTAGGACCAGATCGCAGAAAGGTCAGTAGCGCCGACCGTTCAGGCCGGCATCCAGACAGGTGCTTGGTGACGTCCCTGACGCTGCCCGCAGCGCCCGGAAACCATGCCTCGACCCCGCAGGACGCGGGGTCGTAAGAGAAGAGCTGCTGCGTGCGGCCCTCAGAAGTCCGCCGTCAGCGTCAGGCGGTAGTTCGTGCCGATATCGTAGCGCTCGTAGAGCCGTCCACCCTGGGTCCAGAACACCGCTTCATCCAGCAGGTTCTGCACGCGGAACTCGATCTCGATGTCCTGACCCCACATCAGCCGTCGGTGCTTGATGAGGAAGTCGACCTTGCCACGACCGTCTTCGATGATGTCCGGCGCGTTATCCGAACCCACGAGCACGATGCGCTCGCCGGTGTAGTTGTAGGCCAGCGAGGCCTCTATGCCGGTGTCGAAGTTGACGTAGTTCAGCTGCACGTTGCCCAGGATGTCGGACTGACCGGACATTTCGCGCTGGTTCTGGAACAGCCGCGCCAGCTGGCGGCCGCCGGTCAGCGGGACGTCGGCGGCGGTCTCACCATCACCGAGCAGCGTCACCTCAGAATCGATGAACGATACGTTGGCGTTGAGGGTAAAGCCGTTCCAGGCCTCACCGAGACCAAACCAGGAACCGATGTAGAGGTCCTTGCGCAGCTCGAGTTCAACACCCTCGAGCTCGGCCTCTTCGGCGTTGAACCAGGTGAAGATATCGTTCTGTGCCTGGACCAGGCCAAGCTCGATGGGATTATCGAGCTGCTTGTAGAACGCGCCAATAGAAATGCTGTCGGCATCGCCGAAATAGTATTCCCAGCGGAAGTCAAAGTTCTCGACATCCGCAGGCTGCAGGAACACGTTGCCCCGATAGAGCTGGAAGTTATCCGGGTTCCGGATCGTGGTTCCGGTGATCTCCAGCAGGCTCGGACGGTTGACGGTCTGCGACCAGCCGAGCCGCACCTGCATATCGTTCACGAATTCGTAGGTCACGGAGGCCGATGGCAGGGTATCCGTGTACTCCTGCGTCACATCGTTGATCGTTCCCTGCAGGGTGTTGCCACCAAAGGCATCGGCGAACAGCGTCGCTTCTTCTTCCCGGACGCCGGCCTGAAGGCGGATGCGCGGCGTTACCTGTGCATCAACGGCAGCGTAGAAGCCGGTCGTCTCTTCCCCTGACTCGGCAAATGGGAAGATACCAGCAGCATTCGCAGCACCGGCAGAGAAGTCCCGCGCGTCAAGGTAACCAGCACCCCAGTTTTCATTGCTGAAGAACTGGCTCGGCGTCTGCAGGGTGATGAAGTCCGGCGCGGCGGTCGTCACGTCGAAGCGGAACAGCCGGTCACTTGAGTCCCGCACGCGCTCGTACTCGGAAAAGCCGCCGCGCAGGGTAAGGTCAACACCACCGATCAGGAACAGCAGTTCCAGGTCGAAGCCATACTCCTCGATCTCGTCCTTCAGCCGCGCATAGTTGCGCTCCGGAGCCTGGAACACTTCCCGCAGGTCGCCAGCGGCCTGCTGCCCGGCCGTCACCATTTCCTGCAGGCCGTCGTTGTTTTCCGCATAGGTGTAGGTCCGCCGATCCGGCGACTCCCGCGAGCCGCTGCCATCCACGTAGCGCCAGTTCAGGGTCGCACCATTGAAGGTATCGCCACCGCTGAAGAAGTGTTCGCCCTTGATGCTCGACGAGCGGATCTCGTTCTCGATCCACTGCAGTCGGTAACTCTCGATCGGGACACCGGCGCTGACGTCATCCTCGCTGGACAGGCCGCGGAACTGCTGCGTCTGATCGTCGGTCTGGCGCAGCAGAATATGGGTCAACGATACCGTGTGATCGTTACCGAATTCGAAGCCGATGTTGCCGAAACCACTCAGGCTGATGGTGTTGGTTGTCGTGTTCTGCTCATAGGCCACCGTTGGCCGGGCGCCACCATCGATGCCGGTGAACTCGTAGCGCTGGAAGTCTTTGAAAATGTTGCGATTCTGGTTCCGATAACGGCCGGCAAAGATCGCTCCGACGCTGAACCCGTTGTCGTAGTCAAAGCGCAGACCCAACTCGCCGTCGGCGTTGTAGTCGGGCTTCATCTCCCGCTCTCGGATATCCCAGCGGTTGAAGAAACTCGCACCCAGGCCACGGTCTTCCGGAAAACCGACATCTTCGAAATTTTCGCTCGACAGTATCCGGATGTTCTCCGGCTGGTCGCGGGTCCCGTCGTCGTAGCCCCAGTTGTCCGCGCTGCCGCCCCGGTAATCAAGGCCTTCGCCGAAGCTGGTTTCATCATTGGTGCCCACGCCCATGCTGAGCGACAGATAGTTCTGCTCCGGTGTCGCCCGGGTGCGGATGTCTACCAGGCCGCCGCTGAAGTCCCCCGGATACTGAGCAGAGTAGGTCTTCTGGACCAGCAGGCTCTTGACGATGGACTTCGGCACGATATCCAGCGGAACGGTCTTCTGAAACGGCACCGGAGATGAGATTCTCGAACCGTCGATGAGCGTTGACGAGTAGCGTTCGCCGAGACCGCGTACGTAGACGTACTTGCCGCCAACGAGCGACAGGCCAGTGACCCGCGACAAAGCATCGCCAACACTCGAGTCCGCAAGCAGACCGAGCGCTTCCTCATCGAGGACATTGGAGATCTCCGAGGTGGTGCGCTTTTCATCGGGGATGAAGCGACCAAGGACGACAACTTCTTCGATTGAGGGCGGCGCGATGAACACCTGTTCGCTCGAAGAAGAGTCCTCTTCGTCCTGTTCGGCATCAGCTTCCGCTGCAGCAACATGCATGGGCAGACCGACCAGCCCGACAAGAAGCCAGCGTCTGATCGGAACATTTGGAATCATAAACATCACTTGAACTCTCTGCGGCAACGAACGACGCCAGACCCAATGCTCTGGTCCTGGCGCCGTCTTCGTCGCGTATCCGCGAAGCCGGCCTAGGGCAGGCCGACCGTCCAGCCGTCACCCCAGTCTTCGACGCCGGAGCCCACGAGGCTGTCACCGGAACCGTCAAACTGCGCGGGCAGCGTCACTGCCGGGGCAGCCGTGCCGTCCTGGGTAACCGTTGCGGACCCGTCGAGGAAGCTCTGCACTGCCGTGTTCGCATCCTCGTTGACGGTCGCACAGTCCAGCGTCACACCGTCAAAGGTGATGTCCGAACCGAGCAGGTTGAGCGACTCGCCTCCGACCAGCAGACAGTTCGCATGACCAGTGACCTCACTGTTGTAGAGGTTGAGGCCAGTTCCACGTCGCAGCCGGATACCGCGCTTGTCATTGCCTTCGTCAATGATGCTCATGTTGGCGATGACCGGCTTGGACCGGGGCAGCAGGTTTTCGTTGCCTTCCCGGTTGTCGGCCTCAATGCCGCTGTCACCATCGTCGGTCTGCAGGATGTGGACAAACTGCAGGTTACCGGTCCAGCCGTCGGTCCAATCGAGGCTGTCGTCAGCGTTGCCAACCAGCACCACGTGCGAGGCGCTGACCGTGCCGCCGAAGAACTCGACGCCATCATCCAGATTGTTGAAGACCTGAATGAAGTCAACGCTCGTACCGCTGCCGACGCCCTGGAAGGCAATACCGTTCAGCTGGTTTTCCGGATCTACGTTGGAGCCGGCGTACTTGACGACCACGTAGCGCAGCATGCCGCTGGTATCTTCAGGGTTCGCGCCACCAAAGAGACCAGACGCCGCTTCACCTTCTTTGGTGCAACCGACGGTGCCGCCGGTTTCACCTTCCGGACAGTCATTGATTGGTGCATTGCCGTTGATCACCAGGCCGCCCCACTCTCCTCGAGCCGTATCGGCGTTCGGCAGCGTGCCCAGCACGTCCCGATCGCCGGTGAGGGTAATCGGCATGTTGACCGTACCGCGCGCCATGATCTGCGAACCGCGGGAGATCACCAGGAAGTCCTCCGGATCGTCGCCGACGATCGTCACGCCAGACTCGATGCCGAGCGTCGCCGGGTTGATGTTATCGCCACCGATAACGACCTTGCCGTCCAGCACGTAGAAGTTGCCACGGGCCAATGCCAGATCGCTGGTGTAGGTTCCGCTGAGCTGACAGGTGGTCGTGCTGCCGTCGAGGGATGCGATTTCCGCAGCGCCAGCCGGGCAACCCAGCGATACGCTGCTGTCCGGCATCGCAACGGTCCAGCCCGCGGTCCAGTCTTCGTCAGCGCTTTCGACGGCGCCAACGAACGGTGCTGCGTCGAAGAAGTCACCTTCGAGCGCTACCGCCGGCACTGCTGCGCCGCTGGTCGAGATATTCTCGCTCGCGTCCAGCTCAGCCTGCACAGCAGCCTCGTCTTCCGGACTGTCCGCACGCAAGGGCGACCCGCAATCGAGGCTGACGCCACCGAACTGAATTCCGGTGCCGAGCTGATTGATCGACGAGCCCTGAATGCGCAGACAGTCATCGCTGCCGGAGATCACCGAGTTGTACAGCTCGAGACCGGTACCGCGGCGCAGCCGTGCGCCGGAAGATCCCTCGATACCGTTGATTGTCATGTTGGCGATCGTCGGCAGGGAACGTGGCAGCAGGTCTTCCGCGCCTTCACGGTTGTCCGCCTCAATCGCGCTGTCGCCGCTCGCTGGATCCTGGTCGATGACGATGAACTGGATGCTGCCCTGCCAACCGTCGGTCCAGTCGAGCGAATCGTCGGCATTGCCGGTCAGCACCACGTGCTTGGCGTTTACCGTACCCCCGAAGAACTCGATGCCGTCGTCGAGGTTGTTGTGCACCTGGACGAAGTCCACCTCGGTATCGCTGCCCACACCCTGGAAGGCAATACCGTTGAGCTGGTTCTCCGGATCAACGTTGGAGCCGGCAAACTTCACGACCAGGTAGTTGAGCTTGCCGCTGCTGTCCTCCGGATCGTCACCACCGAAGGTACCGGAATTGGCTTCACCTTCCTTGGTGCAATCCGCCGAACCGCCCGTAACGCCTTCCGGACAGTCGTTGATCGGCGCGTTGCCGTTGATAACCAGTCCGCCCCAGAGGCCGCGATCGTTTTCAAGGTCGGCAAGACCCTGCACGTCATCCTCGGCGGTCAGCGTAACCGGCGCAGTGCGGGTGCCGTTGGCGATGATCTGCGAGCCGCGGGAGATCACCAGGAAAGTTTCCGGCGAAGCCCCGTAGATGGTGGTACCGGCCTGGATGGTCAGCGTAGCGCTGTCGGTATTCTCGCCGCCAATAGTGACTTTACCGATCAGCTGGTAAAGATTGTTGCTGGTCAGGAGTACGTCGCTGGTAATCGTTCCAGAGAGCTGACACACACGCTGGCCACCAACGGTTTCGACGCTGGTCTGCGTACCTTCCGGACAACCGAAGTCCGCCTGGGTCGGCTGGCTGACCGAGCCAGGGACAGTCCAACCGGCTGACCAGTCCTCGGAGCCGAAGGCGCCAATGAAGTCTTCATCGGTAAAGAAGGTATCGTCGATGTTGATCGGCGTTACGTTCTCACCGATCTGCGACACGTTGATCGCGCTGTTGAGATAAGTTTCCACGGCACCGTCGGAGTCCCCCTCGTGGGTGGTTCCGCAGGCGAAGCTGACGCCGGCCACGTTGATATCCGTGCCGATCAGGTCCCGTGACGCGCCGTCTACGCGGATGCAGCGCTCGCTGCCGTCGATGAAGCTGTTGAAGAGATCCAGTCCCGTACCGCGGCGAATACGCAGCGCACGCTCGTCGGACTTGCCGAGCACGGTCATGTTCGCGATTGAAGGATTGGAACGCGGCAACAGATTCTCGTTGCCTTCCCGGTTGTCGGCTTCGATCGCGTTGTCGGCAGAATCGCTCTGTTCGATGTAGAGGTACTGGATACGCCCGGTCCAGCCATCGGTCCAGTCCAGCGAATCGTCAGCGTTGCCGGTCAGAACGACGTACTTCGCGTCTGCGGTGCCGCCGAAGAACTCAATGCCGTCGTCGAGGTTGTTGTGAACCTGTACGTACTCGATGACCGTCTGATCACCGACGCCCTGGAAAGCAATTCCGTTGAGCTGGTTTTCCGGATCAACGTTGGAACCGGCATAACGAACGGACACATACTGGAGCGTACCGGAGTTGTCGTTCGGCTGGTCGCCACCGAAAGTACCCGAGTTGGCCTCACCTTCCTTGATGCAGCCCATGGTGCCGCCAGAAACGCCTTCCGGACAGTCGTTAATCGGCGCACGGCCGTTGATGACGAGACCGCCCCAGAGCCCGCGGTCGCTGGCTTCGACGGTGCCGTCAAGCTCCTGCTGGGCCGTGAAGATGATCGGCTCGTCGGCAGTGCCCTCAGCAACGATGGCGCAGCCCTGTTCGATCACCAGAAAGTCGCTGGCACTGCTGCCGGCGATGATCGCGCCCGGTGCGACGTTGAGAACACAATCGGGCAGCGTCTCGACGTTGGTTGCAATGTCTACACTGCTGGCTCCCAGCAACGACTTGAAGGTTCCCGACCCCGGGGTGGAGGTCGTTGTTGCCGGCGGAGTCACCTTCAGCGCACCGCCGGTGATCTGAAAGACCACGTCGTTACCGATGGTCAGGCCAGCGGGATCGAGCTGACCGCCAGCCAGCTCGGCAACGTCAACGGTGAAGATCGCTTTGCTGCCGAGTGCCGCGCTGGTGGTGGTTCCGGAATCGACAATTGCGGTATTGAGCGCGTCAGGAATGACCGTGTCGACCTCGGTGCCCGTTCCGCCACCGCCGCCACCGGTGCCACCGCCGCCGCTTCCGCCGCCACCGCTACCCGGATCAGGATCGACAACAACCTCTTCGACGACAACTACGGCGCCCGGTGAAGCGTTATCGGACGAGCTGCCGCAACCGGCCAGCCCAAGGACAAATGCAACCGCCACCAGCCAGGTGGCAGTGTCTCGAGACGTCATCTTTTCGAACCCCCAATAGACAGAAATGGCTCCAGAGGAGCAAGCGGGGCGCACGCTAACAACGCCGTATTGCAGTTGTGTTACGCGGTCATCATCGAGCTGTGAAAAAGACGTGCCAGGTGCGCAAAGCGCAGTTCGGGGGCTTCGTCAAGGGTGGAGAGAACGGCGCGGCGAGGCGCAGCGAGCAGGGCTTGGCGGATGATCGCTTCCGGCTGGACCACGGGCTGCGATGAACAAGATGCGCTTGCTGAGACGCTGCGTGAAGCGCATCTCATGCGGACAGTTGCTGCGCGGAACAACGGCCGGGCACCAGACTTCACGCTACTTGTGCCGCCTTGTTAGATCAACCCATCGGGGACGCGTGCGCTGCAGGAGCACCCCGTCAGGTGGTGCCCCTTAAGCGTCGTAGGTTATGCGCTGGCGGCGCGAACGAGAGGCGCCGAGGGCTGCGCCTGAGGTGCTGACGGCTGTCGAGCCGGGTGGCTCCCGTCAGCACGCCCGAGGGGGACGACTCAGTTCAGCTGATCGAGCTGCTTCTTGAGCTCTTCGTCAGCTTCCTCAGAAGCCTGATCCGCCATGTCCTGCATCTGATCGCCTGCAGCATCGACCATACCGGCCGCTGCATCCTGGGCACTGTTGGCAGCTCCGGCAACGGCGTCAACTGCACCACTAGCGGCGTCCTGAGCCGCGGCGGCAGCGTCACCAGCCATATCCTGCGCACCTTGCAAGGCGCCGCTAGCGGCGTCCTGTACGGCACCCGCCGCATCGGTTGCCATGTCTGCCGCCGAATCCGCAGCGTTGCCGACCGCGTTTCCAGCCTGCTCAGCCATGTCCTGAGTGCCCTCGACCACGCTGTCGACAGCCGAGCCCATGGCGTCGCCGGCATCGCGTACCGCATCCCCCGCGGACTGACCCTCTTCAGCGCAACCGCTCATCAGCGCCGCAACCAGCAGCGGCAGGGCAAGGTTTTTGAAATTCTGCATTGTTGTGTCTCCTATTAACCCGCAGGTATGGGCGGAGCCTAACTGACCCCCGACACCCCAACAACCGGTGCGGCACATCCGGGCGCCTTCCCGGGCTGCCGTCGTGCTAGCCTCCGTACCACCTCCATTGCGGGACGCTCTGCCGTGACGACCACCGCCGCGCCGGAACCGACTACGCTGCTCGAAGGCATCCACTTCGGGGAAGGGCCGCGGGTGCACGGCGACTGGTTCTATTTTTCGGACATGCACGCCCACCGGGTACAACGCCTCAACCTGCGCTACCTGAGCGCCGGCGAGCCTGCCGCAACGCTGCTGGAAACCGTGATCGAGCTGGACGGCCCGTGCTCCGGCCTGGGGTGGCTGCCGAACGGCGATCTGCTGATCGTCGAGATGGAACCGCGGCGACTGCTGCGCTGGGATGGGGAGCAGCTGCGTACCCATGCCGACCTCGGCGCGCTGGCCGCTTTTCACTGCAACGATATGGTGGTCGACCGTAACGGTCGGGCTTACGTCGGCAACTTCGGATTTGACCTGCACGCCGGCGCTACGCCCGCCCCGGCGAATCTCGTGTGCGTGAGCCCCGCGGGCGAGGTCAGCCTCGCCGCCGCCGATCTGATGTTTCCCAACGGCACCGTCATCACGCCCGATGACCGCACGCTCATTGTCGGCGAGACCTTCGGAGCCTGCCTGACGGCCTTCGCCCGCGATGATGAGGGGCGTCTCAACCACCGCCGCACCTGGGCGCAGCTGCCCGAAGGCGCGGTCCCGGATGGAATCTGCCTGGACGCTGCCAACGGGATCTGGGTGGCCTCGCCCACTACCGCCGAATGCCTGCGAATCGTCGAAGGCGGCACCGTGACCCACCGCGTACCTACCGGGGACGGCGCTTTTGCCTGCATGCTCGCCGACTCCGAGCTGTTCATCCTGACCGCCGCCGACTCGCACCCGGAGCGGTGCCGGGACACGGCAACCGGACGCCTGCTCCGCCTCGAAGCCCCCTACCCCGCCGCCGGCTGGCCCTGAGGCCGGATAGCACCTATATTGCGGTGCAGCATTATGTCGCCGCGGCGTACGTCACCGCCTGTCCCTCGCAACCGAGCCGCTGGCCTGCAATCCCCGGCGGCTCTCAGGCCAGCCGGGACCGAACGCCCTCGATTAGACCAGGAGGCCCAGAGCTTGGAACCCTACGAAAACTATCAGTCCCCCTGGCTCAATGACGAGCTTCTGATGCTGCAGGACGCAGCCGCCAAGTTTTTCAGTACCGAATTTGCACCCCACGCCGATCGCTGGATCGATAACGGCGTCGTCGACCGGGACGCCTGGTACAAGGCCGGCGAAGCGGGCCTCCTGTGCGCCGAGATCCCCGCGGAGTTCGGCGGCGCTGGCGGCGACTACCGGCACGACTCGGTCATCCTCGAAGAGATGCATCGCGCCGGGGTCCCCGGATTCGGGCAACAGGTGCACAGCTCCATCGTCGCCCCCTACTTCCTGCACTACGGCACCGAAGAGCAGAAGCAGCGCTGGCTGCCGAAGATGGCGACCGGCGAGCTGGTCGGTGCTATTGCCATGACCGAGCCAAACACCGGCTCCGACCTGCAGGCGATCCGCACGACCGCGCTGAAGGATGGGGACGAGTACGTGATCAACGGCTCCAAGACCTACATCTCCAACGGTCAGCAATGCGACCTGGTCATCGTCGTGGCGAAGACGGATCCGAGCCTCGGCGGCAAGGGCATTTCTCTCATCGTCGTCGAGACTAAGGACAATCCGGGCTTCAAGCGCGGCCGCAATCTCAAGAAGCTCGGGCAGAAGGCCGCAGACACCTCGGAACTGTTCTTCGACGATTGCCGGGTGCCGGTGAGCAATCGCCTCGGCGCTGAGGGGCAGGGCTTTGTGCAGCTCATGACGCAGCTGCCCCAGGAGCGGCTCAACATCGCTCAGGCTGCGGTGGTGCTCATGGAGCGTGCGATCAATCTGACCCTCGACTTCGTGCGCGAGCGCAAGGCCTTCGGGCAGCGCGTGCTCGACTTCCAGAACAGCAAGTTCAAGCTCGCCGAGTGCAAGACCGAAGCCTTCATTGCCCGCACCTTCGTCGACCAGTGCCTGGTCCGGCATATGAAAGGCGAGCTGGACGCGGCTACCGCCTCCATGGCCAAGTACTGGACCACGGACAAGCAGTGCGAAATCATCGATCAGTGCCTGCAGCTGCACGGCGGTGCCGGCTACATGGACGAGTACGAGATTTCCCGCATGTACGCCGACGCACGCGTGCAGAAAATCTACGGCGGCACCAACGAGATCATGAAGGAGCTGATTGGCCGCACGCTGGGCTGACAGCTACCGTACTGACCAGAGCCTGGAGCGCCTATCGACGCCACCCTGAATGCGCTGCTCCGCCCGCTGGCCGATGTGGTCAGCGGGTTCATATTTTACAGCGTCCCGCTGTTCGGTACCGACGTGCCGCTCATCGTGCTCTGGCTCATCGGTGGCGGACTCTTCTTCACGCTGTACCTGAAGCTGCTCAACCTGCGCGGCTTCGCCCATGCCTGGTCGCTGCTGTTCGGCAAGCCGGGCACCGACGCTCGGGGTGAGATCTCCCAGTTTCAGGCGCTCACTACCGCCGTATCCGGAACCGTAGGTATCGGCAACATCGGCGGCGTGGCCGTTGCCATCACCATGGGGGGCCCCGGCGCCGCATTCTGGCTGATGCTGGCCGGCTTCCTCGGCATGGCTACCAAAGCCGCGGAGTGCACGCTCGGCCAGCGCTACCGGCAGATCGAGGGCAACGGCGAGGTCGGTGGTGGCCCCATGTATTACCTGAGCGCCGGCCTGGGCGAACGCGGTATGCCGGGGCTGGGGCGGTGGCTCGGTCGTTTCTATGCCGCCAGCATGGTGGTCGGCTGCCTGGGCATCGGCAACATGTTCCAGTCGAACCAGGCGGCAGCAATCATCAACGAAGTCAGCGGCGGCCTGTTCGACGGGCGTGCCTGGCTGATTGGCTTGGTGCTTGCGGTGCTCGTCGGTGCCGTCATCCTCGGCGGGCTCAAGTCCATCGCCCACACCGCCGAACGGCTGGTACCGAGCATGGCCCTGCTGTACCTCGGCCTCGGGTTGCTGGTCCTGCTGGCCCAGTACGAACGGTTGCCCGGCGCCATCAGCCTGATCTTCAGCAGCGCGTTCAATCTCGAAGCCGGCGCCGGTGGCCTACTCGGGGCCATGATCGTCGGCTTCCGGCGCGCGGCCTTTTCCAACGAAGCCGGGCTCGGCTCCGCTTCCATCGCACATTCAGCTGCCCGGACCGCCTACCCGGCGGCGGAGGGCTACGTCGCCCTGCTGGAGCCGTTCATCGATACGGTCGTCATCTGCTCGCTGACCGCGCTGATCATCACGACAACCGTCTACGATCCCGCGCTGGCGCAGGAGAGTGGCCTGGACGGCATCGAGCTGACGACCCGAGCATTCGTCAGCACGTTCAGCTGGAGCGCCCTGCCGCTGGCACTGGTCGCGGTCCTCTTTGCCTTCTCGACGATGTTGGCGTGGTCCTACTACGGCCTGAAGAGCTTCATGTTTCTGCTCGGTCCGCGCGCCACCAGCCAGACGGTCTGGAGTCTCGGCTTCAAGCTGATGTTCCTCGCCTTTGTCGTGCTCGGGGCCAGCATGAACCTCGCAGCGGTCGTGGATCTTTCCGATGCCCTGGTCTTCGTCGTTGCCATACCGAATCTGATCGGCCTGTACCTGTTGGCCCCGGTGGTGCGTGAAGAAATTTCGCGCTACGACGCAGCACGGCAATCAGCAGCGAACTGAGCTCCAGCAGCATGGGGTGGTTGGCTGCAGCGGTGCGCTGCAAAGGCGCCCTGCAAGCAGCTGAATTTGCACAGGGTCAGCGAGGGGTCAGCGGACCGACGTTGATCTGCGAACGGATGAGCAGTAGGGCTTCCGAGCGCGCAACAATTTCCGGATGGTCGTAGCCAGGCTCAGCCACGTGAAAGTCACCCGCGTGTACCGCGTGGCCGTCGCCGACGAGGATTTCCCCCTTAACAACCCAGCACGTTTCCTGCTGTGTATGCGGATGGCTGACGAACCGCGCGCCAGGCACCAGCCGATAGAGCACGGTTTCGATGCCGTCGCCCTGGTCCTGGTGCAGCACGCGCCGGTCGATACCCTGATCAAAGGGTTCCCAATCGTCGAGTGCCGGAATGGTATAGGTTCCCGCTGGCGCTGCGGCCTGCATCCGGGCTTTGACGTTACCGAGCATGCGCCGGGTGGCCTCGGCACCAACGTCCGCTTCAAGTGCGCCTTTCGACGCAAGCGCGTCGGTCATCAGCTTGTTGATTCGATCGATGTCGCTCATGCTTCAAGCGCGTTCCGTAACGCGATCAGGGTACGTCGTACGTGAGTTTTCACGGTGCCAAGACTCATATCCAACCGCTCGGCGATCTCCGCCTGCGTCAATCCCTGAAAGTATACCAGCGACAGGATCTGCTTCTGCGTTGCCGGCAGCGCCGCCACGCAGGCCTGCACACGGGTCTGATCGAGCAGACGCAGCGGATCATGCGTGTCTTCGCGTAGCTCGGGCTCTGCCTCGAGGACCTCGCTCACCCGGTGCTGGCGCTGCCGGAAGCGCAGACGGTCGATGGCGCGACTGCGCGCAATCGTGCAGAGCCAGGCCATGACATTGCCCTTTTCCGGATCGAACGTGCTGGCGTTACGCCACACGTAGAGATAGACATCCTCGACGATTTCTTCTGAATCCGAAGCGTTGGCGAGAATGCGATCGACCAGCCCGTACACCCGGCCGAGCGTCTCGTGATACAGCTGCTCCAACGCTGCCCCATCGCCAGCGCCAACCGCCGTGACCAGCGCTTCGAGTGCCGGCATGGACAGTGCGTGTCGAGGTCCCGATTTATCGTCCGATGACACCAGGCGCAGATTCTGTAGCATGGGTTGGCCTCGATTATAGCGCTGTAGGCAGCCCGGCAGCCTGTTGAAAGAGTCTCGTTCGCTCAGCGCCTCCTGCGGCGTCTGTGGCCCCTACGGCTTTGATGCAGGGCGCTCTCCGCAGGCAATGTCGAGAACAGTGCCAAGGAGGGCAACGAAGTCCACAGGCTGCTAGCCCCCAAGTCTACGGCGCGCAACTTCCAGCAGGCGCAGGTCTTCGAACTCCCTCTGCACGTCCAGGTAGCGCTCCACGACTTCGCGTGCCGTTGCTGGCTCGTCCTCGACGTAGAGCAGATACTCCGCAAGCTCTCGACCGTGACCGAAGTCCCCAGCGGCGAGATCTGCCCGCAGCTCGCTGCCCAGCGACCGATGAAGGTCGCCGTAGCTGGCCAGCGCACCGAGCGCCCGGGCGGCAATCAGCACCTTGACCCGCATCCCGAGGTGTTCCGGGTAGCCGACGGCAAGCTCGAGGACCTCGTCGAAGCGGCCACGCCTCAGCAGCACCTCCGCCATGGCGCTGTGATAGCGCAGCTGGGGATGGACCGCGTGAGCCTGACGGTACTGCGCCAGCGCCTCATCATCGCGCCCGAGGACCGATGCCGCATCGCCCAGCAGACCCAGCACCCAGGCCCGCAGCGATGCATCGAGCGAATCCAGCTCGAACTCAGCCAGCGCTCGAAGGCGCTGATAGCGCCGCGGGAGCCCGCAGCTGTCCAGCAGGTAGGTCTGCAAGCTGCACGCCTGGGCAACGAGCACGGCGACCGCAGTGGCCAGTGCAGCACAGACCGGACGCGCCTGCACAGGGTGCCCGCTCACGATCAACGCATTAGCGAGCAAGAGGTGCGCGCCGGCATGCTGCGGCTGGCCGCGCAGGAGTTCACGCAGAGTGCCGATGGCCGCGTCGAACTGATGATCCGCCTGCAGCGTCTGCGCCGTCAGCAGCTTTTGCTCGACGGTGCCGGAACCCAGTTCCTCCGCCATCGCAAGGGCAGCAGCGAGGTCAGCGCCGTGACCGTGCTCCTGAAACTGCAGGAGCCGCACACGCCATCGCTCGACGCTTGCCAGCTCCGTCGCGTGATCGTGTGCGCGGTGGGCAGCCGCGGGCGACGCCAGCAGATTCAGAGACAGCAGGAGGCACAGGAGTCTGGTCATCACGGTCGGTTCCTCTTGGTGCAGCAGCGGGGGTCAAGCGACCCCTTGGGTAGGTGTGGGTGCGCCTCGCCTAAGGCTCGAGCAGATCGCTGAAATCCTGATCTTCTGCCGTGCCGAGAAAGGCCACCGCATTGATCAGCTCCGGCGCTTCAAACTCGTCCCGATCAGCAAGGCTCCTGGAAAACGCGCCTGCCTCGCGCTCGAGCGCGAGCACGTCGAGCGTGAGCCGTGCGCTGCTTTCCAGGCCGGTTTCATCAGCAACGGTCAGAACGATCTCAGCGCGACCGACGCTGTCGATGGCGGGCTGGACGCTCAAGGTACGCACCGTCGCAGCGGTGCTGAGCACCACCGCCCCGGCAGGCAGCAGCACCGGATCGCTGACCTCGATCGCAACGGTCAGCGCGTCGACCGCCGTGCGATCGTCCGCCAGCGTCACTTCTGCCGAGGTGGCACTGTTCGCCGCGACCTCGAGGGTCGTGGCCGTACTGATCTGGGGCGCGCGATTCGGCCCCAGATCGGCGCGATTGCCGTTCGAGCCGCCACCACAGCCCCCGAGCAGGGCAACCGCTGTTGCGAGCCACAAGATTCGCATGACGACCCTCCTCAGTTCTGCGGCTGCGGCAGCGGCGCACCCACCGGCGATCCGGGGTACGGGGTCAGCAGGTACGGAAAGCTGTTGTCCAGATCGGCAGCCGACAGCGGGGCTCCGTCCGTAAACGCCGCACTACCGACCGGCGCGTCTTCCGGCGCGCAGATCCCAAGGCCCACGGGCGCACCGTTCTCTCCCAGCGGCAGCGGGTGACACAGGGCACCCATGACGACGCGCAGCGCGATGTCCACCGTATCGTCTCCGGGGCGACGGCCATTCGGGAAGCCGGCCAGATCACCACCGGCAACGCCAAACGGGCTCTGCTCGGCGCGCGGGGTCGCAGGAAGCGCCGTATTCAGCCGCAGCATCTCCGCAGGCACGACGTTGGCCGGCTGGTTGACCCCGGGGAAACCGGTGAGAAACGCCGTGACCAGGTCGTTCCGCGGCAGTGCAGGTGCGAGGTTCGGGATATTCGCGTCGAGCGTCTGGTTGACGGGCTCGCGGAACAGGCTGTCCAGGATCAGCGGCAGGCCGGGGTGGGTCACGAAGTAGACAAACTGGGCATCATCTTTCGGCTGGCTGCCGTTGAAGCGGTCCTTCTTGTCATAGCCGATGACGAGCTCGTTAACGAGCGGAGTGGACAGTCGCGATACCTGCACAAACGGTCCGAGGCCCACCTCCGGCCTTGCGAAGGTCTGACGCGGGTTCTGCACCGTCAGCTGGCGCAGGCTGGCGCTGGTCCAGGCACCAATGACCGTTTCGTCACTGCTGGTCAGGCAACTCTCGTGCAGCTCGAGCGCAATGCTGGTGACGTTGTTGCGCGCAAGGATGTTGCGCTCCGGATCCTGGGTGACGCCGCCGGGGAAACCGCCGCCATCGCCGGCTCCCGGTGCACTGTCGCCTTCGATCGGCACGAAGTTGACCAGGTCGAAGACCTCACCGAGGCTCAGCTTGAACGCCTCGTTCCGCTGACCGACGAACACGCGACCGGGCATGGCACAGCCAGGCACGCTGAGGTCGTGAATGAAAGCGTTGGCGTATTCGGGGTACTCGCCAGGCCCATCGAAGGTCTTGGTTCCGGCGTAGTCGAACGGTTTGGCAAACCGCTGCGAACCGTCCGCTCCGTTCGTGGCGAACCGGCGCGTGCGGCGGCGGCCGTTCTCAACCAGGGCAACACTGTAGTCTTCGAAATGGCTGAGACCATCGGCGGCAGTCGCATCGATGGTGGCAATGTTCCGGAGCACGGAAGAGATCTGCTTGTCTCCCACCGTCAGCTGTACGGCTTCTCCGCCCGGCAGACGGTCTTTGAAGCGAAACTGAAAGGTCAGGTCTTCCCGCGCATCGCCGTCGTTGTCGACATGAATCTCGTAGAGCGCTTCGCTGTCCAGCGGAAAATAGTTGGGACCGCCATAGGCGGCCTGCACCGGCAGGTAATTGGCGATCAGGGTCACGTACCCTTCGCGACCGGGCTCGTAGCTGTTGAACAGATAGAAATCCGTCGAATCCACCTGCGGATACTTGGTGATGAACGGCGCTTCGCGATGGCTTGAAGCCAGTGCCGCAGCACTTCCGAAAAGAATGCCCGCCGCCGCAGCGACAGCCATGGTCCTGGTTTTCATGGTTTGTCCCGTCTTGAGATTGAGGGTGAACACTGTGTTCACTCCCTCTACGCTGCAGACGGGCATTCGGATTCACCGCGCAAAGAATTTTTCTGGCTGGCAGGCACCAGGAACGGAAGCTGCGTCTGTGTTCGGCAATTCAGGAACCGCGCGCAGGCGCATCGGCGCAGCGCCAATGCGGCTTTCCGGCAGGGATCACCCAGGCAGCCTCCGGTCCAGGGAACCGCCCGGGCATGCTGACCTCAGCGGAGCAGGCGGAAGTCGTCGGTCTCCTGCAACGCCACCAGCTGCGGCACCGACAGCGATACCTGGTGAACGAAGTAGTCGTCCTGTTGTTCCTTGAGCGCCTCCAGCGCATCTTCGCGGGCGCCGGAAGACACCAGGTAAGACCACTCGCTCATGGTCAGCTCGACCGCACCTTCGCTGACGTCACTGATCCGACCAGCGCTATAGCGGTAGGTATAGTCCTCATCGCCCCAGCTGTCTTTCACGTCCACGATCCAGACATCACCCACCCGCGGATCCGCAGCCGCCTCCGCTGCCTTGGCATCGAGGATCGCTTCGTCGTACAGGTTCATGGCGATCAGGCCGACCACCAGCATCGTGCCGATGAAGTGCCAGCGCGGACGGCTCAGCTCCGCGCAGCCCTGGTCCGCACGGCGCGCGGCGGGACTATCCAGCTCATCGGTATCAAGCTGCAGCTTGCAGTGTCTGCAGGTCACGGACGTAGCAGAACCCAGCGGACTGACGGGCAGCCAGAACAGGTGGAAGTAACGAAAGCGCCTCGAGCTCACCAGCTCCGTCTCGCGACAATGGGGACAACGATCCGGCAGGGACTTGCCCTCCGTTCGCTGGAAGACGTTCCGAAGATGATCATGCTGAGGCTCCAAGGTCGTGCGTCGTGACCTCTCAGTCACGAACCCCAAGCGCAAGGTTCAATACCCGAGCGACCCGCTTCGCAGCCAATGGCAGGGTCGATTACTGCCGCCGGACGCAATCCGATCGGACCGGCTTCCGAGTTCCGGACAAACCTGTCACCCTGCGGTCGTGAAACCGATCGACAGCGCCCGCTATGACGCAGTGACCTTCGACTGCTACGGCACCCTCATCGACTGGGATACGGGAATCGCCAACCAGCTTGGTCCATGGGCAGTGCGTACCCAGTTCCCGGCAACCGTTGCCGAGCTGATCGGGCGCTTCGCCGACCACCAGCGCAAGCATCAGGCCGGGCGACCGATTCAAGCGTATCGCGCTGTGCTGCGGGCTGCCCTGGCCGACGCCGTTGCCGATTTCGCAGGCAGCATTACAAGTCGGGACCTCGACGCCTTTGCCGCCGGGGTCGGCAGCTGGCCGGCGTTCCCGGACAGCATCGACGCGCTCAGGCAGCTGAAACAGATGGGCAAACATCTGGGGGTGCTGTCCAACGTCGACAACGCCTCCTTTGACACGACGCATCGGCAGCTCGGCGGCCAGATCGATACGATCGTGACTGCGGAGGTCGTCGGTGCCTACAAGCCAGACCGCGCCATGTTCGAGGCCCTGTTCGAAGCCCTGGCTGCCCGCGGCATCGCCCGCGACCGGGTACTGCATGTCGCCCAGAGCCAGTTCCATGATGTGGCACCGGGCCAGGCGCTGGGGTTGGACGTGATCTGGATCGATCGAAGACAGGGCCGGCCCGGGCGCGGCGTGACGATACCCTCCGACGCCGAGCCGACAGCCCGCTTCACCAACCTCGATCGCTTTGCCAGGGCGCTGGGCGAGTCCAACTCGCGCGGGCGCTCTTGAGGCAACATCGCGGCCGCTTTCCGCATGCCATTCCCGCATGCCATTCCAAGCCGGACCGACTAAGCTGGTCGGATCCCAGCCATTCCGATGGAGCACGACCCATCACCAGCCCCGACATCGCCCAGAAAGCACCGTTCTCCGTCGACGTCGAAGCCGGAAAACCCTACTTCTGGTGTGCGTGCGGGAAATCCACCACGCAGCCGTTTTGCGACGGTTCGCACCAGGGCACCGATTTCACGCCCGAGAAGTACGAAGCGACCGAAAGCAAAACCGTGTACTTCTGTGGCTGCAAGCGCTCCGCGGTCCCGATTACCTGTGACGGCTCCCACAACAATCTGTAGCCGGCGGGCGGGCACCCTGCCGCAGCATCGCATCGGGTTTAATCGTGCGCTGATCAGTCGGTAAACAGCTCATCAAACAGGGCGAGCATCCGTGCCCAGGAATCGGCGTCCGCAGCGGCATCGTAGGCGATCGGCATCCCGAACTTGCTGGCCTTTTCGTCGGCGGCCCTGCTGGTGAAGCTGTGCTTGACGCCCGGGTAAGAAACGAACTGCCAGTCAGCCCCCGCGGTCGCCATCTCCTGCGCAAACGCACCGACCTGCTCAGCGGGAATGAACGTATCGCCCCCGCCATGCAGCACCAGCACGCTGGCTGTCATCGCCCCCGGTTCGGCGGTGATCGGAGATGCCAGCGAGCCATGGAAGCTGACCACGCCGTCCACATCCAGGCCCTTGCGGGCCGCGTTCAGAACAACACCACCACCGAAGCAGTATCCGATCGCAGCCGTGGCCTCGGGATTGGTGGTGCTGTGGGCTTTCAGCAGATCGAGCGCTGCGGTGAAGCGCGCTTCCCCGTGATCGGCGAGCTGCATGACCTTGCCGGCGAACTCGCCCGCTGCCGTCGGATGCGCGGCCTGCTGACCCTCGCCGTACATGTCGATCGCAAACGCCGTGTAGCCGAGCCCGGCGAGCTGCCGTGCCCGCTCGCGAACGTATTCGTTGTGGCCCCACCATTCGTGGACAACGATGACGCCCGGACGCCGGCCCTCGAGGCTCGAGTCCCAGGCGAGATAGCCGGTAAAGGTCGTATCGCCCTGTTGATAGCTGACGGTTTCTTCCTTCAGGTCCGCATGGGCGGCGGTAGCGAGGGTTAACAGGGCGAGGACTATCAGTTTGCGCATAACGACTCCGGTTGATGGCAGTGCAGGGAACAAGGATTCGGTGGGCTAGAGCCTACCGCTCAGGTTCTGGCAGAGACACCACAAGAGTGCGCCCACCGCCCGGCTTCATCGTTTCCGCTAAAGGAGGCTAGAGCCTCTTTCTGCACAGGCGATTTTCCTGCAAAATTCATCTGCGAGTAATATTATCTTGTTTTTCGTTACCCATTAAGCGATATTTCCTGATATGGATTTAATCGACCGGAATATCTGCGGATTGCTTCAATCTGACGGCAGAGCGACCAGCGCCGAGATCGCAAAGCAGGTCGGTTTATCCGTCTCGGCGGCCAACGAACGACTGAAGCGCCTGCTGACCGGCGACGCGATCGAAGCTGTCCAGGCCCGGTTGAATCCCGACCGTTTCAGTGCCTCGTTCTGTTGTTTCATCTTCATCGACCTGGCTGACGAGGGGGAAGATGCTGCTGTCAGAACGCTCAGCGACTGCCCTGAGGTTCAGGAGCTGCACCACGTCAGCGGACCGCACTCTTACCTCGCAAAGGTCCGGGTGAAGGACACAGCCGCCCTCCAGACGTTTCTCAAGCTGACGCTGAAGCCCCTCAAGGCGGTCACCAGGACCGAAACCATCGTTTCGCTGCAGGCGGAAAAAGAAACGAGCACCGTCACCCCGGGCGGCGGGCCGGACTGACTCCCGCTGCGTATGCAACCTGGACTGCACATCGCAATCGTCGGCTGCGGTTTCTCCGGAACGAGCGCGTTCTTCCAGCTCATCGATCGTGCACCGGTCGGCGAGGTAACGATTTTCGAAATGTCCGGCGACTACGGGCCCGGCTACGCTTATCGGACCGACGAATGCGTCGATTACCTGATCAACAACACCACCGACTCCATGTGCCTCACGCCGGAGTCGAAGCGGGCGTTCATCGACTGGCTCAACCGCAGCCCCTATCGGTACGCCGGCGTCAGCCCCGATGGGCACCTGCCGAGGCGCGTTTACGGCGCGTTTCTCAAAGACGTGTTCGAGGCGACCCAGGTGGCCGCGAACGTGAAGGGGGTTCGGGTGCGGCTGGTGTCGCGAGAGGTGACGGCCCTTGACCAGGATCCGCAGGGGAAGACCAGACTCCGCTGGCACGATGGCAGCACGGTGGTAGACAAGGTCATTCTGACCACCGGGCGCTGCCGTGACCTTGCGCCCGGTAGCGCACCACCGGCAGGAGCGTCTGCGCATTACCTGAAGACGCACATCAACAACCCGGCGATGGCGGCCATCCCGACCGATGCCCGGGTCGGCATCCTCGGCGCCTCACTGAGCGCCTACGACATCGTCAACCGGCTGTTTGCACCTGATACGGGGTGCCGGTTTCGACGCACCCCCGCTGGGCAACTGGCCTTCCATGCGGGCAGCAACGCCAGACGCGTGGTGCTGGCATCGCGTACGGGCCGTTTGAAGGCACTGCAATCCAGACATCCGCACGCCCCCGCAAGGACCGTCTTCAATCTCGAGCATTTGCGGCAACGGGCGCAGCAGGGCGAACTGTCGCTGAACGACGTGCGGGCGCTCATCGATCAGGAAGCCGCCGCGAACGGGGTCAGCATCGACTGGGCGCAAATCGCCGCCCCCTACGCGGCCTGCACGACGGCCGAGGCCGTCACGGCTCGGGCTGCTGAGCTGCTGGAACATGCGCTGGCCAACGCGCTAGCGGACGACGGCAAGAACATCCTGGTGGACCTGTTCGCGTCGGCGCAGCAGGACATCTGGGATGCGTTTGCGGAGCAGCTCCTCGCGCCGGAGGAAGAACGCCGCTACCGCAAGGACTTTGAAACCACGGCCTTAAGCTACGCAGCGCCCTGCCCGATTCCAACTGCCGAAAAGCTGTTAGCGCTGCTTAGAGCAGGACGCCTGTCGGTCGTGACGGGGGTGCGCAACGCAACCCTGAGCGAGGACGGCAACCACTATCGCATTGAGCATGCCCATGGCGAGGAGGCCTGCACGGTGCTCATCAACGCGACGGGGTCTGTGGACCGTGACATCGAAAGCAAGTCCCAACCGGCGCTGATCCGCAACCTCGTAGAACGCAACCAGCTCCAGGCCTATCGGCGGGGCGGTCACAAAATGCCCGGTGCAGCGGTTAAGTTTCCGTCCATGCTGGCGCAGGGCACCGACAGCATCTACCTTGCCAACATGTTGCTGTGGGGCCCCGGATATTTCACCAGCTCCGCCTACACCATGGCGACGATCGTGGATCAGATCGTCACGCACATCTCTTCGACATTCAGAGCCGGCTGAGCACAGGGCAACGCCTGGCCCCTGACCATCGCGTCGAGCAGGTCGATCACAAACAACGTCGGTCGGCAGCGGACCGGCCTCGGAAGGGTGCTGGTTGTCGGCCAACCGGGATGCTTCAGGATTCTGCAGCAGTCCCCTGCGGCAGCATCAGCTCATCGCGGATGTAATGCCAACGCTCCCGGAAGCCCGGGTGCATCAGGTTGCGGTCGAGATCGACGGTGGCAAGGCCCATCATGACCAGCGTGCGGGCCTTGGCAGCCAGCTCGTCGAAACCAAGAGCCAGAAATACGGCATCGAGTTCCGCCATGAGGGTTTCGTCGTACCGGCGGATAGCGATCAGGGCACGGGTGTCGTTCTGCGCCCAAGCTCGCATGGCGATGTTCAGCTGACGCATCGAGCGGTTTCCGAAGATGTGGGTTGCTTCGCGCAGGAGTGCGGCCGGATCGTCACCGACCCGAGCCCGCGCTTCGTCAATGGGCAGCTGCGCCTGCTCGGCACCATAGAAATCGGCCAGGGCGGCCAGGTAGCCGTCGAAGGACGAGAAGTGGTGATAGAAACTGCCGGTCGAGACGCCGAGGCGGCAGGTCAGGGCCTGGAGCTTCACCGCGTCGACGCCCCCATCGATCAGCAGTGCCTGGCCGGCGTGCAGCCAATCGTGCCGACCTGTGCCCTTTCGTCCCATGGCCTGTACAATAACATAAGTTTTG
>JBCDGJ010000004.1:0-62039 GCA_038757945.1 Pseudomonadota bacterium | reverse complement strand
GGCCCTAGAACCTGAGGTTCGTCGGGGGGCATTGGCGGACTGTCCCCTTGCTCTGCACGAGCTGCCAACGAGGCTGCAACACCTTGACCGTGCTCCGCCGGGTCATCGCGGCAGTTGTGCTCGCTTCTGCAGCCTCGTTGGCAGCCCGTGCAGAGCAAGGGGACAGTCCGCCAATGCCCCCCGACGAACCTCAGGTTCTAGGGCCGGGTTCGGTTTCCCGTGCCGACCGACACGAGTTTTGCGCAACCATGGCCCGCGATCGACAAAAGATCATCATCGGGATCGAACACGGCAAGTGGCAGTCACTGCAGAGCTACCACTGGGGCAGAAGCGGCTGGGTCGGTCCTGAGGAACTGATCGGCAGCACGGGATACGCTGCGCACGATCCCTATCTCTCACTCGATGAACGGCGCCTCTTCTTCATCACCCGAGCCCGCGGGAACGCAGACATCGCGTTTCTTGAACGAGGCAACGACGGGGACTGGAGTAAGCCTCTCCTGCTCGATCCGCCGGTGAACAGCTCGAGCAACGAGTACTACACTTCGATGACAGCGGACGGCGCTATCGTCTTCGCCTCTGATCGATCAAGCACTCAGCCCGGCGACTACGATATCTATCGGGCATCACCCGACGCGACCGGGTTCTCTGACCCGGTGAAATTCCCCGAAGGGATCAATACGGATGGCTATGAGGCCGACCCCTTTATTGATCCCGATGGCCGCTACCTTCTGTTCGCCTCAAACAGGCCGGGTGGGCGCGGCCGCGGAGATCTCTATCTCAGCGTCACCGACAACTCTGGCGGATGGTCGGACCCGATCCCATTCGACGCCACAATCAACACTGCTGGTCACCAGCTTTGCCCCCTCGTCACACTCGACGGCTCGGCTTTTCTCTTCACCAGCGATCAGGACATCTATTGGGTATCGTCAGCAGTAATCGACCGCATGGTAGCCTCCCATCGGGCTCGTTCGAGCCAGAGATAACGTCCGCTCGCTCCGATTTCTGCCGTCCGCGACGAGCAGCGGGGCTGCGCTTCTGGCCGTCGTGCTGCCAGTCAGCCCGAGACAGCAGCTGAGTACGAACGTCTGCTTCCAGGACCCAGATCAGGTTCGCATCGCGGACAGCCGCCGCAGGTTCTCCTCATGCTGTGCCTGATCGAGCCGGTAGGTGGAGATGACCAGCATCATCGTCAACCACAGGCACAGGATCGCCGGTACGTACCAGGCCCCAAGCCGCCAGAGCGCGTCCTCGCCGACCTCCGCGGCCGTCGCACCTGCGGGAAATTGCGCCAGCCAGAGCACAAGCGAGGCCGCCATCAGCCCCAGGCCCTGGGTGGACTTGCGGATGAACGTGACCGCTGAGAAGAACAGCCCTTCCGAACGTCGCCCGGTGTGCAGCTCGCTCTGTTCCACCAGGTCGGAGATCATCGAAGCGAACAAGATCTGGTAGCAGATGATCAGGCCCACATCGATGGTCTGGGTGATAAAGATGAACCAGAAGACAGAGTCGGTACCGTTCTCCGGCAGCACCCCGAACAGCCGCAGCACCACGGGCAGCGGCGCACCGAGGAACGCGGTCAGGCCAACCACCATCGCACCGCGCTTCTTGCCGAGCCGCCGGGTCGCGATCGGCGCGAGCACGAATCCAATCGCCGCTGCGATGAAGGTCGACATGTTGATGAGGCCCTGCTCGATGGACGTAAAGCCCCAGAAATAGGTCTGAAAATAGAAGGCCAGACCGGCCGCAAGTCCCGAGGCGACGGCGCTGAAGATCGAAGCGACGAACAGGCTGATGAACGAACGGTTCGACAGCGTCTGGAAAATCTCTTTGAACACCGTTCGCAGCGTGATGTGGCGCTGCGGCGGCGGGGACATCAGATGCACGATCCTGCTGTGCGTGCCAACGGAACAGACCAGGATGGACGCCAGGATGAGCCCCGAGCCAATGATGCCCATGAGCGCATAACTTGCGCTGTTGAAGCGGCCGTCCGGAATCGCTTCCGTGGCCATCGCCGGAAACAGGAAGAAGAACATGAGAACGGTCATCGCGTTGCCGCCGGTCCACCCGAAATAGGACCGGTAACTCAAAAGGCTGCTGCGTTCGACATAGTCGAAGGTCAGCTCCGGCGCGAGCGCAGAGCAGGGGGTTTCGTAGGCGGTGATGAACGTTCGGATGACGACGGCGAGGGCAAGCAGGTACAGGAACAGCGCTGTCTGTGACCCATCGGCCGGTGGATTCCAGATCAGGAAGTAGCTGAGCGCCACCGGCAGCGCCGACGCATACATGAAGGGGTGGCGCCGCCCCCAGCGCGAACGTAGATTGTCCGACCAGTACCCGACAATTGGATCGCTGACGGCATCGACGATCAGCGCTGCGGTGATTGCGACACCGACCAGACGTGCATCGAGCCCGACCACCTGGCTGTAAAACAGCAGCAAAAAGTAATCGAAACCGCCGTTCTTGACGCCGTAGGCGACGGAACCGAAGCCGTAAGCGAGCTTGATGCCGATACCCAACCGTGGGGGGCTGCCCGCCGGTGTGTCCTCCAAGCTTTACCTCCCCTAACCGCAGCTGCTCGAGAGCAGCACGTCAGTCGAACTGTGGCGTTGTGCCTAAGGCGCCTCACCCACTGACGTCAAGCCAGTAGCCACCCCCGCTGCGGGGCTTCACGTAACCGGCCGTCGGAGTGGCAAAGTGGGTGCCGATGATAAGTACGGGGCTGTCACAGTAGCGTTCAAGGAGCGCTTCCCGGGTGCGCCGACCCTCGGTCTGATCGGAGTCCGCCGGGCTGCACCAGTCCGTCCGGGACATCTGGCAGGGATGATGGATGCAGTCCCCGGTGATCAGCGCTTCCGCCCCGTCGCTTTCGATGTGCACGCTCACGTGCCCGGGGGTGTGGCCGGGTGTGGGCTCGAGCCGAACTTCCGGACAGACCTGATGATCCATGGCAACGAGATCGACCAGACCAGCGTCGACCACCGGCCGTACCGAGTCGGCGAGTACCGGGCCGTAGGTGCGCTCATCCTCGTTCACATCCCAGTGCCGCCACTCCGTTTCAGCAAACAGATAGCGCGCCTGCTTGAAGGTTGGTTCCCAAACCCCGTCCACCAGGCGGGTGTTCCAGCCGACGTGGTCCACGTGGAGATGCGTACACAGCACCGTATCGATCGTGTCCGGCGCAAATCCCGTCGCTTCGAGGTCGCTCAAAAAGCTGGTCGTCATGTGGTCCCAGGCGGGGACATTGCGGGTCTTGTCGTTACCGATACAGGTATCTACCAGGATCCGCCGGTCCCCGGCCTCGATGACAAGGGCATGTACGCTCATGATCAACGTGCCGTCGGGCTTCATGAAGTGCGGCGCCATCCAGTCGAGCGGGGCACAGGCTTCCGGCGTGGCATCCGGCAGGATGAAGCGGGTGCCGCCGCCGATCTCGAGCTCGACAATACGGGTGACCCGCACCTGGCCAACCTGCCAGGACTGGGTAAAGCCCGTATGCGCAAAGTCTGCCATCGACGACGGTGGCCGCGAAGCGCTTTGCTCTTTTTTCCCTGATGCTCCGTCAGCTGTTTTCGAACTGTTCACCCACTGCTCCCCCTGCTCTCCCCAGAAATCCCCGAATACCCCGAAAAACAGCGGCCCTGGCTGTGCCCGGAGAGCCGCTCGCTGACCATCTTAAACCGGCTCCGGAAAGACCCCCAAATCAATCGCTTGCAGCTCACCGGGGCCCTGGCTATGGTCGGCGGCTGAGTTTCCTACGGAGTAGTCGATGGGCCTTCGAAACGTTGCCGGCACCCTGGCCGCCCTGCCAACCCTGATCACGCTGAAAAAAGGGCTGGCACCGCGCCCCCTGGACACCCCGGATTCCCTTGGCCTGCGCCTGGAGATGAACGCAGCCGAGCATGGCCGCCGCGAAGCGCTGCGTTTCGAAAACCAGGTCCTGACCTGGTCGCAGTTCAACGCCCGGGTCAATCAGGTCGCCCATGCGCTGACCGCCGAAGGGGTTACCGCCGGCAGCACCGTCAGCCTGTTCATGCACAATCGCCTCGAGTACCTGATCTGCCTGCTGGCCATCAACAAGCTCGGTGCCGTCGGCGGACTGATCAACAACAATCTGACCGGCAAACCGTTGACGCACTGCGTGAACGTCACCGAGTCCGATAAGTGCATCGTCGGCGAGGAAGTTGCCGAGGCGCTCGGCGACTGCAGCAGCGAGCTGAACCTGGATGAAGGCCGGGACTTTCTGTTCATGGCCGACGGCGGTGATCGCCCTTGTCCGAACTGGGCGCGTGATCTGGATCAGCTCGCCGCAGGACAATCCCCGGACAACCCGGCCACAACCGGTGAACGCACGCTCGCCGAGCGGGCGCTCTACGTCTTCACCTCCGGCACGACCGGGCTGCCGAAGGCTGCCGTGCTATCGAACCGCCGGTTCCTGGTCAGCGCCGACATGGCGCACCTGGCGGGCTTCAAATGCACGTCCGAGGACAGCATCTACATTCCCTTGCCGCTCTATCACGCCACCGGCCTGATGATCGGCTTCGGTGCCGCGCTATCCTCCGGTGCCAGGTCGGTGATCCGCCGCAAGTTTTCTGCCAGCCGCTTCGTCGAGGAGATCCGTGAACACGGATGCACCTGCCTGATCTACATCGGTGAGCTGTGCCGCTACCTGGTCAACCAGCCGGAGCGATCCGGCGACGCAAAGAACCCGCTGCGCGCCGCCATGGGTAACGGCCTGCGACCGGATGTCTGGCCGGAATTCAAACGGCGCTTCGGCATCGGCCGCATCGCCGAGTTCTACGGCTCGAGCGAAGGCAACGTGGCGTTCGTTAACCTGTTAAACAAGGACTGCACCATCGGGTTCACCTCGAACGAAATCGCGCTCGTTCGCTACGATGTCGACCACGACGAGATGGTCCGCGACGCCGATGGCAGGCCGGTAGAGGTTGACCCTGGCGAGCCGGGCCTGCTGCTGGCACAGATCAACGAAAACGCAGTCTTTGAGGGGTACACCAACCCCGAAGCCACCGAGAAGAAGATCGTCCGCAGCCTGCGCAAGCCGGACGATGCCTGGTTCAATACCGGCGATCTGATCAAGGAGGTGGACGTCGGCTTCAGCCTCGGCCTCAAGCACTACCAGTTTGCCGATCGCGTTGGCGATACTTTTCGCTGGAAGTCCGAAAACGTATCCACCAACGAAGTCGGCGAGATCATCAACCAACATCCGGCCATCGCGGTCACCAACGTCTACGGCGTTGCCGTTCCAGGCACCGATGGCCGTGCAGGCATGGCCGCCGTCACGCTGGCGGAGGGTCAGGACAGCCTCGACCTGGCCGACTTTTCCCGCTACGTCGTGGAAGCTCTGCCGCCCTACGCCGTTCCCGTATTCCTGCGCGTACAGCCGACCATGGGTGTAACCGGCACCTTCAAGCTGGTTAAGGGTGAGTTGAAGGCGCAGGGCTACGATCTGAACAAGATCGAGGATCCGATGTTCGTCCTGCGACCCGGCAGCACAGTCTACGAGCCGCTGACACCGGAGATTCAGGCGCAGATCGACGCTGGTAGCGCCGGTTACTGACCGGCAACGGCCCAGTTGCTCAGCGTGCGGTAAAGCACCGGGCGGCGTGCAGCGACAGACCCTCGGTCACGCTCGCAAAGTGGTCGCTGTCGAGCACGGGCAGCGTGCCCAGCAATCGCTCCAGGTGCGCGCGCACGACCGGGGACTGCGCCATGCCGCCGGTCAGATACACCACGTCGGGTTTGCTGCCCCCCTGAACCAGCGCATCCCGCACCGTATCGTGGAGATGCTCGAGCAGCCGTTCGCTGGCGAGCCTGAGATCCGCCCGGGTAACGTCCAGACGCAGCCTGGCCTCCAGAAACTCGAGCGCACAGGGGACGGGATCGGAGGTCGATAGCGCAATCTTCGCGAGCTCGAACTGACGGATCAGCTGATAGCTGCCACGATTTTCCTGCAGGCTGATCAGCCGCTCCAGATCGCGGGTGCCCTGAACTTCCGCGGCCAGTTCATGCAGTCGTTCCCGGGTGGCCGACGCGTAGAAGCGCGCCTGCGCATTGACGTCGTTGATGGAGATCGCGTCGATGAAGTAGTGATTCGGGACCGGCAGGCCACGCCTTCGTTCCGCCTGCCAGCCGAGCCGGGGCACCGCCAGGCGCAGGGCCAACGCCTGATCGTAGTCGTTACCCCCGATGCGCTCGCCGCTGTGGCCCAGCACGTCGTCCTGCCGGTCGGACTGCTCCGCGCGATCGGGTCCGACGCGAACGAAAGAGCAGTCCGTAGTGCCACCGCCGACATCAATGACGAGCACCCGCTGTTCGGCATTCAGTCGCGCTTCGTACTCGAAGGCAGCCGCCAGCGGTTCATAGAGAAACTCGACCTCCGGGAGCCCAGCCATGGTGGCAGCGGCTTTGAGCATCGCCACCGCCGATTCGTTTTCCACGCTGCCCGCCGGTCCCTGAAAGTTGACCGGCCGTCCAATGGCCGCCGCAGTGACCGGCGCCTGCATCGCCGCTTCGGTGGCAACGCGGACCCGAGCCAGCATCGCGGCAACCAGACGCACGAAGCGTTCCCGCACCTCGTCGGGCAGCCCCGGCGCACCGAGGAAGCTTTTCGGACTCTTGACGTAATACCCTTTGCCCGGTGCGTCCAGGTACCGCGCCAGCGCCGCTTCGCCGAAGGCAAGCGCAGCAAAGCGCGCACCCTCCGTGCGCAGGCGGCCGGCAGGATCGAGGTCGAGCTCGAAACGCACGTTCGGCGCCCAGAGCACCGAGGGCAATAGGGAGCGACCGTCTTCCAGGGGCAGCACGCGGGCGTTGCCGTTCAGAACGATCCCGGCGGAGCAGTGGGAAGTACCGTAGTCGAGGCCAATAGCTGTCATGGTGAGCTAGGGTGAAAGCGTCAGCGGGTCGCCAGTCTAACTGACGACCCGCCGACTTCGCCTCGGCCGGGCACGGGAGGGCGTATGGAGCGAGCCGATGCGAAACGGACGTCGGACTGCGGCGGCGAACTACGAACTTCTCGCTGCCCCGACACCGTGATGAAACGATAGGGCGCCGCCGCTGAATACAAACTGAACATCAGGCCAGGCAACCACAGCAGACCCGTTCGCGCACAGTTTACGCGGGGCGCAGGCGGACACCGGCTACACCGACCGGCGCACCGGGCGGGATAGAGGAAAACACTGAACGAGCGGCGACCGGCCGGCGCCGCCAGGTCGTCAGAGCTTGAGCAGCGGCTCCACCACGAGCGCGTGACCGAGCTGCGAAAGCCGTGCGTCGATCTTGGCAACATAGCGTTGCGCGGCGCGGGCGCGACGGCTTTTTGGCCCAACGTTATAGGCCCGGAGGGCACAGATAGTGTCACCGCAGGATTCGCGATACAGGGCGAGCACCTGCGCACCGCAGTAGATGTTCTCAGCAGGATCGGACAGGTCGGCGGTACCGCAGAACCGGCGCCAATACTGTGGCCGTACCTGTGCAGGCCCGATCGCGCCCACCACGGAGCGCGCACCCTTGCGAAACGAACTCTCCGTCAGCACCAGGCTTGCGATCAGTTCCGGACGAAATCCCTGACGCTCAGACGCCTCGAGGATCCATTCGCTGAATTCCAGAGCAGTATCCTGGCGGATACCGAAACCCCGGTGGAGCCGATCGGCAAAGGCATGCACCTCAGCAACCCAGGGAGCGGTCAGCGCCTGTGGCTGCAGCGCAAGCTGCTGTCGCAGCATGTCGCTGCGCGGCGCCATCGTTGCAACAAGGACCGCGGCGAGCCCGCAGCACACCACCATCGACAGCTGCAGCAGCGCCAGCCGGCGCACCACCGAGGGTACGCCTGCCAGCATCGCGCGCAGCGGAGCATCCTGCTCCCGACCTGTTTCACGCATTGTCAGTGCCCGTTCCACCGAATTAACCCTGCTCCTGAACCACAGCTGGGCCGCTACCTGATCCGCCCTGGATCAGATCGGCTTTTATCCATTGCGCCCCGGGCTCCCCGGGAATCGCCCCGAGGTACGTAGCCGGTGCGAAACGCAATCGCACACCTCTCACGGGCCCGCTCGATTCTCCTCACCGACCAGACAGTTCGGGGCGCCCTACCCCTCCATGGACTGGCGGCGCTGAGTGTGCCGCTAGCCCCCGTGGCTGATGTATCTGTTTGTAACTGTGACGCTTCAGCATGCCACCATGCGATCCACGTCACAATCCAACCGTAAGTAAAGCTGCACATTCATCCTGATTGCGTCAGGAAAATTGCGCGATCTTTTCAGGCCGCGGAGAGATCGGTGATGATCTGGCGCCGGTCATCCCGCGGGATGTTCGCGTATGCCGCCGAGGTGCGGTCCACCAGATCCCCGTATCGGCTCTTGATCTGATCGGGAATGGCCGGCGGCTCACCAACGACCGCAAACTCCTTGAGGATATCCGGCGTGATCAGCTCGCCCATCTCTTCCCAGCGGCCCTGCTTCGACATGGTGTTGAGCTCACCCTGCAGCTCACCCACGCCGATGCTCTCGAGCACGGGTTTGTAGGCAGGGGTGGAGCCGTAGAAGGCGATCTGCCGCCGTGTCGCGATCTCTGCCGCAGCGAGATCCTCTTCGGTCTTGCCGGTCACGACGAAGACCGGGTAGGAGATTTCGAAATCGCTTCGGCTCTTGCCGGCCTTGGCAAAACCGCGTTCGAGGGCGGGCAGCGTGGTTTCGCGGATGTACTTCTCCGTCGAGAACGCGTGGATGATCACACCGTCGGCCACCTCTCCCGCCACCTCGGTCATCATCGGTCCTACCGCTGCGAGGAACACACGCGGGGCGCCGTGCTCGGTATCGGTTGGGGTGAAGAACGGGGTCATCAGCGTGTGCGTGTAAAACTCGCCGGTAAACTCCAGCGGCGTGCCGTCGTACCAGTTTCCCCAGATCGCCCGCATGGCCAGGATGAATTCCCGCATGCGCTTGGCCGGGCTCGACCAGGGCATGCTGAACCGCTTGGTGATGTGCGCCCGTATCTGCGAGCCGATGCCGAGCACGAACCGCCCGTTGGATACCGAGTTCAGGTCGTGTCCAATGTTGGCCAGGGTCATCGGCGAGCGCGCAAAGGCCACCGCGATGCTGGTCATCAGATCAACTTTTTCAGTGTTCTGGGCTGCGACCAGCAGGGGGAAAAAGGGATCGTGGGAAGTCTCGGCAGAGAGGATTCCCGAATACCCCGTTTCCTCGATATCGCGTGCGTCCGCCGCAACTTTGCTCAGATCTGATCCAACGCCGGTATCAACTTTCATTTTCTTCCCCCCAGGGAGCCTTAAGTCTTGAGTCGACCAGGTGTCGCCACCCGGTAGTCTGTGCTGGTGGTTGTGCGGAGCTGCCGGGTGCTCTGCCTGCGGCTTATTCCTACACGACCACCTATTCCGTTTGCGGCTGTGCCATCTGTTCGACCGTCAGCAGCCCTGGCCGCGGTCCCTCACCAGCCAGAAAGTACGACGGCCGGATGTCGGTCGGATCAAATTCGAGCTGATAAAACAGATCGTTGGGATGCCGCACCCGATTAGCCATCCGTTTCGAGAGACTAAGCAGCCGCGAGAGAATCGCGCGTGACATGACCCCGTGCGTCACGAGGCCGACCGTTTCGTACTCGACACCGAACAGGTGGTCGAGAAACTGCGACACCCGCTCCACCAGATCACCGATGTTTTCGCCGCCCGGGGGGCGGAAATCAAAGGGATCCGCTGCGCGGGCCTCCCATTCCTGGGGAAACCGCTCCTGGATTTCCATCTCCGTCAGTCCCGACCAGTGCCCGCAGTCACGCTCCAGCAGCACATCATCAAACGTCATCGCGGCGCCCAGGAAAGAGTTCAGCAGGTAGGCCGTTTCCTGGGCTCGACCGGCTGGCGATACGTAGAGGTGCTCAACACCGCCCAGCGTCTTCAGCGTCTGCCCGTGCTGGATCGCCTGCTGCTGGCCGGTTTCCGTCAATGCTGAATCAAGTCGCCCCTGCATACGGCGGGCGACGTTCCATTCGGTCTGCCCGTGGCGGATGATGTAGAGCGTCTTCATGCTCAGTCCGAATCGTCTGCTGCCGGCCGTGCGTCCGCCGCTCCGCCGCCGCCTTCCCGATAGTCACCGAAGGCAGCGTCCCGCTGCGACAGGGCCTGGGTGAGCCCGCGGCGGATCTCTGCAAAGTGGTCCTGGGCCGTCTGAGTGTAGGTGGCCAGCGCCTGCAGCTCGGTGCCCGCGCGGATCCCGGCCCGGATGCCCATCGCCTCCATCTGCCGGTGAACAGCGCGCTTGTTGATCTGCTGGACGTCCGTCGGCACGCGCGCAACCCGCTCCGCCAGCGCCAGCACACCGGCATCGAGGTCCGCCGCCGGGAACGCCCGATTAGCGAAGCCGCACTCCACCGCCTGAGTGCCGGACATGGAGTCACCGGTCAGCATAAGCTCCATCGCCTGCCGCATGCCCACCAGCCAGGGATAAAACTGATTGTCCGGAGGCGAGATCGTGCGGACGACGGGATACCCGATCTGTGCGTCCTCTGCGACGTAGACCAGGTCGCAGGCCGTGGCCAGCTCCGTGCCACCGGCGAGACAGTAGCCATGCACCTGTGCCAGCACCGGCTTCGCCAGATCCCAGAGCCGGAAGAAGCCATCGACCACATGTCGCGGCCAGTTCGACAGGCCGCCGGGAGTGTAGAACGGTTGTCCCTTGGCCGAGTTCGCAGTCAGGTCATAGCCGGCAGAAAAGCAGGTACCGGCGCCGCGCAGAATCATGCAGCGGACGGTCTCGTCCTGGTCCGCGGCCTCCAGCGCGGCGAAGAGCTCGGTCCGGAGCGCATTCGAGAGTGCGTTGCGCTTGGCCGGACGGTTCAGCGTCAACCGCCGCACCCCGGGCAGCGGATCGTCAATCAGCACCAGCACAGCTGCGTCTGCCATCAGGCTGCCTGCCTGAGGCTGAAGTTGTTGCCGGAAAAGGCGTTGAAAGTGCGCTCAACGTCCTCCGGTGTTGCCGCCAGGGGCGCGATGATGTGGGTATGGACGCCGCCATCGGCATCGGCCTGAATCCGCGCCTGAATCTCCTCTTCGTTGCCAATGATGGCAACCTCGTCGATCAGCTCATCGGTCAGGGCGCCGGCCGTCTTGGCTCGATCCTTGGCCGCCCAACCCTCGGTAATCGTCTGTGCAGCTGAGGGATGCCCCGCCCAGGCCAGGAACTTGTTGTAGACCGGCGTCGCGTAGTAGGGCCCGAAGGCGGCTCTGAAGAGCTCCCGGCCCCGGGCTTTATCGTCGGTACACAGGATCATTGCGCGGTTGACGACCTCGACGGTACGCCAGTCCTTGCCCGCCCGCTCCGCCCCGGCGCGCAGCGCTTCCATCATTTTCGGCAGCGCGCTCTGCGGCCACAGGTTGAAGATGACACCATCGCCAACTTCCGCCGCCATCTCGATCATTTTCGGTCGCAGTGCCGCCAGATACAGCGGCGGTGGCTGATCCACCGGCGGCTGCCGATAGCCTTTGCTGGACAGTGTTTCAAAGCTCGTGAAGTTGGATTTCTCGCCCTTGAGCATCGAGCGCACCATCAGCGCCGTTTCCCGGACCCGGGTCAGCGGCTTGTCGAGGGGAATCCCGTTCCACTGCCCCATGATCGTTTGCGAAGAGGACCCGAGGCCCATCACGAACCGCCCCGGCAGCACCTGCGCGATGACGTTCGCAGTGGCTGCCAACACCGCTGGCGTCCGGGTGTAGACCGGCGTAACCGCGGTGCCGATCCGGATCGACCGGGTGTGGTGCGCAATTGCAGCCACCTGCGTGAGCGTATCTGGCGCGCCGGCGTCGCTGAACCAGCCATCGGGAATGCCGTTGTCCTCGGCCCAGCGGATCCGCTCGATGGTGTGCTCGAGCTTCGGGCCAGCCGGCAGCGTCACCGCGATCCGGCGTTGCGGCACTGCAGGTGCGTTCTGTTCGGTCATCTGTGCTCCCCGTCTGCTGTGACGATCTGTTGCCTGCTGATTGTGTGCTGCCTGACTGTCAGCGGTCTGAATCCGTGCGGCAGAATCAACCGCTTACGATCGCACCGCTTGGCGCGTTGAATCAACCCGTTGCGCGGCGGAAAATTGCAGCGCATTCGACAGGCGCCTATGCTTGCGCGCTGCTTTATCCGCTGTCCGGGGCGCCAGCATGACCGAGATCCAGAGCGACGTAGAACTGACCGCTGTCCGCGAGGGCCATCGCTTTGATGAGCGCAGGCTCGAGGCGTACCTACAAGACCACGTCGACGGGTTCAGCGGTACGCTGGCGATCCGTCAGTTCGAGGGTGGCCAGTCCAATCCGACCTTTCAGCTCGAGGCAGGGGGACAGCGCTACGTGATGCGCAAGCAGCCGCCCGGAGAGCTGCTGCCGAGCGCCCACATGGTCGACCGCGAGTACCGCGTCATGGCCGCTCTAGCGGATACCCCGGTACCGGTCCCGAAGATGTTCTGCCTCTGTGAGGATCTCGACATCATCGGCACCAAGTTCTACGTAATGGAGATGGTCGACGGCCGGGTCTACACGGAAACCACCCTGCCCTCACAGACCCCGGAAGCACGACGCGCCATTTACCTCGACCTGGCCCGGGTGCTCGCCGAGCTGCACAAGGTCGACATCAACGCCGTCGGCCTCGAGAGCTTCGGCAAGCCGGGCAACTACTATCAGCGCCAGGTCGGCCGCTGGAGCAAGCAGTATCTGGCGAGTCGAACCGAAGACCTGGAAGACATGGATCTGCTCATGGAGTGGTTGCCGGCCAACATGCCGGCGGACACACCACCGGTGATCGTGCATGGCGACTACCGGCTCGGCAACACCATCCTGCATCCGACCGAACCGAAGATTGCCGCGGTGCTGGACTGGGAGCTGTCGACGCTCGGCGACGGCCTCGCAGATCTCGGGTACCTGTGTCAGGACTACCACGGCGACAGCTACAACGATGAGGGGCTGGCGAGCGCTGATCTGGACGCGCTCGGCATTCCGCACGAGGAAGAGATGCTCGAGACTTACTGCGCGCATGCCGGTCGCGACGGGATCGACAACTGGCTCTTCTACATCGTTTACAACATGTTCCGCAGCGCAGCCATCATTCAGGGCGTCTACAAGCGCGGGCTCGATGGCAATGCAAGCTCGGCCAAGGCACTGGAATACATCGATGCGGCACGACTGCGCTCACAACGCGCCGTTCAGCTGTTGCGCGAACACAAGCTACTATGACGCCCGCCGGCGGCACGTCGTTCAGGATGCCCTATGGATATCAGCAAGGTCAGCATCGGCGATAAACCGCCGCGAGAAATCAACGTCATCATTGAAGTACCGCTGCGGGCGGATCCGATCAAATACGAGTTCGAAAAGGAATCCGGCGCCATCTTCGTCGATCGGTTTCTCTATACGACCATGTTTTACCCTTGCAATTACGGCTTCATTCCGCACACGCTGGCGGACGACGGCGACCCGGTAGATGTCATGGTTATCGGGCGCATGCCCGTGCAGCCAGGCGCCGTACTTCCGGCCCGCGTCATTGGCATGCTGGAGCTCGAAGACGAAGCCGGGGGCGACGAGAAGATCCTTGCGGTGCCGGCACCGAAGATCACCCCGCTCTATGAAAAAGTGGTCACCTTTGAAGATATCCCCGAGATCGACCTGAGTCGGATCCAGCATTTCTTCGAACACTACAAGGACCTGGAGCCGAAGAAATGGGTGCGCGTCGGCAGCTGGCGGGGACCGCAGGACGCGGCACAGATCATCACCGAGGCCATCAAGCGCGCGGAAGCCTGAACGTGCTTCGGCCCGCGGCTCAGAGATCGCTCTGAGCCAGCCAGTCTTCGACCCTCAGGGACACGCCCCGGCCCAAACCGCGGAAAGACCGCGGAAAGATCGCGGAAAGATCGCGGAAGGACCGTGCAATGACAGCAGCGCAGCCGCCGGCCAGACCACAGCGCTGCGGTCCGGCCACCGGTGTCGCCAGGCGCTAAAGCATCGCTTCCGCGATGACCTCGAGCGCTTCCTTCTGCTGGGTTCCGATCAGCATGCTGGAGACGTGGCCCTGCGTGCCGGCGGCCTGCCAGCGCTGCAGCCGGTCCTTGATGCGGTCGGCCGGTCCCACCAGGTGGCAGGCATCGATGAGCTCTGCCGGGACGGCGGCCATGGCTTCGTCCTTGCGGCCGGCCAGATACAGATCCTGAATCTTGACCGCAGCCTCCTCGAATCCGAGCCGCTTCGCGTAATCGTTGTAGAAGTTCTTATCACGCGCACCCATGCCACCGATGTACAGCGCCATGCTCCCGCGAATCGGCATCATGCACTGCTCGACGTCGTCGCCCATCACGCAGGTGATGAACGGCGCGATATCGAACTGGCTCAGGTTCTTGTCACCCCCCGCTGCCGCGAAACCCTTCTTGATCGGCTCGTCGAAGATGTGGAACTGCTCCGGGTCCATCCAGACCGGGAAGAACCCGTCGGCCACCTCGGCGGCCGCCGCCACGCCGGCCGGCGTGATTGTCGCTGCAAAGATCGGAATGTCCTCCTCACAGTGCAGGATGCTCTTCAGCGGCTTGCCGAGGCCGGTGGCACCGTCACCCGAGTACGGCATCTGATACATCTTGCCGTCGAAGGTAGCCGGGCCTTCGCGCCGGAAGATCTGCTTCATGATCTTGATGTATTCCTTCAGCCGCGTGACCGGCTTGCCGTAGGGCACCCCATGCCACCCCTCAACGACCTGCGGCCCGCTGGCACCAAGCCCACAGATGAAGCGACCGCCAGACAGCTCCGCCAGCGTCATGGCTGTCATCGCAGCCATCGCCGGGGTCCGTGCAGGCATCTGCATGATTGCCGTGCCCGCTTTCATCTTCGTGGTGTTGGCAAGGATCCAGGTTGCCGGCACCACCGCATCCGAACCATAAGCCTCCGCCGTCCAGATGCTTTCGTAGCCAAGGTTTTCGGCGTGTTTCACCTGCTCGATAGGAATGTTGATCTTGCGTCCGGAGTACCCGGAAATGAGTCCTAGTTTCATGGCTGTGCCCTCTCTCCTCTGGTTCGGTCTGTTCTGGATTCAGTTCGGCTTGCGGGACCGGTGCTGGTTGCCGAGTCAGTGTTCGTTGCCGGGCTTGCGCCGCTCCCAAGGCCAGCCGCGCAGCTGTGTCGCGCGGCAGCTCCCGACGTTGCCGCGCCGATCATAACGCGGCCTCAATCGCGCTGCGAACGCCAGGATGACGGCGGCTGGAACGAGCCCTGCCAGATCCCGAGCCGCAGCGTCTGAGCCTGATTCTGCTCTTCCGAGAACAGTGCTTCACCGACCCCAACAGACAGCGCGTGGCCCTGTTCCACCTGCAGCCGGGACAGGCTGTCATCGCCGTACATCTCGAGAAACTCGTCAGTGCCTACCGGCAGCGGCCCACCTCGGTCGTGCAGCGCGCAGATCCCGACCACCCGCACTTCGCTGACGGCAAACAGCGGAAAGCAGACCACGTCGACGTTCTGTACCAGCTGCTGCAGCGCCATGGCCGCCTCGCTGCCGCAGGGATAGTTGGCCCCCTTGGCATCCTGACAGAACTGATCCCGCTCCATGGCGTCGATGCCGAACAGCTGCACCTGCAGGCCGCGCACAAACAGCGTTTCGCCATCTATTGCGTTGGCGATTGCAGGCCCCAGCAGATCACCCCCGTCATCACCCAGATCCCCGATCTGGTCGATGTTGTGGGTTACCACGACGCCGGCAATGAGGAGCAGGCCACCGAGCTTCCGTGGCCAGCCGATGTGGAACTCGATGCCATGCAGCTGGCTCAGGATCTGCCGCAGCGGCGGTACCGTCGACAGGAAGCCGTAACAGAGCACGGCAATCGATGCGAGCAGAAACAGCAGCAGCTGCGGCGCATCGAACTCCGCCGTGGTCGCTCCGCGCTGCAGCGCGGCGTAGGAGGTCAGCGCGATCGCGTTCCCGAAAAAAACCGCCCAGTTGATGATCAGCACACCAATGCCGTTGAAGGGCGACCAGATTTCCGCGTTGTCTTCGTCAAATACGTTCAGCACCGGCGGATTAAGGCGAAAGATCTCCTCCACCATGCTGGTTGGCAGGCTCGAGCTGCAGAGGACATAGGCGAGCATCCGCATGCGGTTTGAGGTCAGCCAGAACACAAACACCGCAAACAGCAGCGCGCTGAGCGGCGCGATGGACTTCGGTACCTGGTATTCACCGAGGCTGATGAACTCGCTCGCCGCATTGACCTCGAGCTGCGCTAGCGCGGCGAAGAAGATCGTGAGAAAGGTGCCGGCGATCGAGATCCAGAAGATGCGGGACAACGACTCGATCGAGCGGACCAGCGATGCCGCCTGAATCGACAGCGGGCTCAGCTGCAGGTGCTCCACCGCTTTCAGCGCTTCGGTGCTACGGGTCTGAGCGCCGTCGCCCGGCAGAGGCAGCCGTGTCTCCCGGCCTGCAGCGGGACCGCCGCCATCCGCGTCGGCCCGACCCTGCTGCAGCAGCCGATCGTCGCCGGCGGGGGGGCTCATGGCTGGGCTGAGGGCAGCGCGTGGTCTTTCAGGTATCGGATGATGTCTTCGCTCTCGTAGAGCCACCGAACCATACCTTCAGCCTCGATGCGCAGGCAGGGCACCTGCTGTGAGCCGCCGCCGGCCAGCAGTTCCCGGTAGGCTTCGGGATCGCGATGGATGTTGCGCAGCGGGATCGACAGCCCGGACTGTTCCAGAAACTGCCGCACGCGCATACAGAACGGGCAGAAATCAAAGTGAAACAGCTGGTAGCTGACCATTGGCAGCAGCCTCGTGGGTCGTCCTTCGACCGTTAAGTATGCCATCGACGTCAGCCACAAGCAGGGCCTCCTGTCAGCCCGGACCGGGAACTCCTCACACCCGCGGGGACGGCGCGCTGCCGGTGCCGGCCGGCGGCGCCGGGATGGACCGGACGGACCGCTCCGCGAAAGACGCGCGCTCTGCGCACCGCTGGCACGGAAACGGCGCAATCCAGACCGCAACCCCGGTACACTTCGTGTTTCGCCGCAGGCACTTCAGGTGGAATCCATGGCTGGCAAAACAAAGAGCAGAAAGGCATCGGCACAGCGGGTGAACACCGTGCGCAACCTGATTCTGGGGCTGGCCGCAGCGCTCGTCGCCGGTATCGCCGCCTGGGGCTTTCTCTACTCCACCGGCGGCACCAGCGATGGCTTTGCCGCCGGCAGCGACTGGACCGTGATCGAAGACGCCCCGGCGAGCGGGCGCGCGCCGCTGACGGTCACCGAGTTCTTCAGCTATGGCTGCGTCCACTGCCGGAACTTCGATCCGCTCATCGAAACCTGGCGCGAGGGACTACCCGAGGACGCGAGCTTCGTGCGCGCCCCCGTAAGCTATTCGCCGGTCTGGGCCCTGCTTGCCAAAACCTACCTGGCGCTGGAGCTCGAAGAGGCGCTGCCGCGGAATCACGAGCGGCTGTTCCGGGCCATCCATGACCAGCAGCGGCAGTTCCTGTCCGCCGATCAGCTGGCGGATTTCGTCGCCGGCCGGGGGATCACCCGCGAACGGTTTCTGGCCACCTTCAACAGCAGCCGGGTACAGCGTCGGCTGAACGAGATCGATCAGCTGTCACGCCGCGCCAGCGTTCGCAGCGTGCCCTCGCTGATTGTCGCCAACCGCTATCTGGTCAACATGGACGGCGGCCGCAAGCGGGCGCTCGAGATTGCCAACCACCTGCTCGATCTTGAGCGGGCCGCCCGTAACCCGGCCTGAAGAGCGTCATGTTCAGCCGCAGGCTGCTCTGGCGGATTCTGCTGATCGCCACCCTGGCCCTGCTGATTCTGGCAGTGCTGCTGGCCGGCTATCTGATGCAGATCGACCGGCGCATCACCAGCACCTTCGAGGGCCGCCGCTGGTCCGTGCCGGCAATCGTCTACGCACAGCCGCTGGAGCTGTATCCCGGACGTCTGCTCGACGCCTCCGCTCTGAGCGCAGAGCTCGAGCGCGTTGGTTACCTTTCGCGGCCTGACGTTCGTCTGCCAGGCGAGTACCGGCTGGGTGCGGACCTCGCCGAGATCTACCTGCGGGGCTTTCAGTATCCCGAGGGCGCGCGGCCCGCACAGCGCATCCGCATCGGCTTTCGTAGCGGCGCAATCGCGAGCGTCACCGACGGCGACGAGCAGGAGCTGCCGCTGCTGCGGCTGGATCCACCGGCCATCGGCAGCATCTACCCGAGCCATGGCGAAGATCGGGTCGTGCTGACCCCCGAGCAGGTGCCCGCACTGCTGCGCGAGGCGCTGAAGACCGTCGAAGACCAGCGCTTCGATCAGCATCACGGCTTCGATCTGAAGGGCATCCTGCGCGCGGCCTGGACCAATCTGCGCCACGGCGAGCTCGCGCAGGGCGGATCAACGCTGACCCAGCAGCTGGTCAAGAGCTACTTCCTGAGCAATGAACGCACGCTGCAGCGCAAGCTGAAAGAGCTGGCCATGAGCATCGTGCTGGAGGCCCGGTTCAGCAAAACGGATCTGCTCAACGCCTACATCAACGAAATTTATCTGGGGCAGGCCGGAAAACGAGCCATTCACGGCTTCGGCCTCGGCGCTCAGTTCTACTTCAACAAGCCCCTCAACGAGCTGGCCGTGGCGGAGGTCGCAACCCTGGTCGCTATCATTCGCGGCCCGTCCTACTACAACCCGTACCGTTACCCGCAGCGGGTGCGGGCCCGGCGCGATCTGGTGCTGACCAAACTGGCGGACAGTGCGCTGATCGACGCCGCAACGCTGGCCGATGCCCAGGCAGCACCGCTCGGCGTCATCACCGGGCGCCGTCGCGGCGGGACCTACTACCCGGCATTCATGGAGCTGGTGCGCCAGGATCTGGCAGCGAGCTACAGCGATGAGCAGCTCGCTTCGGATGGGCTCCGGGTATTCACGACCCTGAACCCGGTCCTGCAGGACCAGCTCGACGCCGCCGTCGACGCGCGGCTCAGCGCCCTCGAGGCCCGCCGCGAGCGGGCGACCGGAGCACCAGCCGCCGGGCTCGAGGCCGCCGCCGTCATCACCGATACGCAGACCGGCGACGTGCTGGCGCTGGCCGGCGGGCGGCGCGCCAGCTTTGATGGCTACAACCGTGCGCTGCACGCCAACCGCCCGGTCGGCTCGCTGATCAAGCCCGCCGTATACCTGACGGCCCTTGAGCAGGGCGCGACGCTGGCGACGCGGATCGAGGATCGCCAGCTTGCGCTGCGCGGCCCGGATGGCGCGCTCTGGACCCCGCAGAACTTCAGCGGCGAAAGCTACGGGACCGTGTCCCTCGCCCGGGCTCTGGCCGACTCGCTGAACCTCGCCACCGTGCAGCTCGGCCTGCGCCTCGGGGTCGACACCGTTCGCCATCGCCTCGCTCAGCTGAATCAGGCCGAGCCGCGCAATCCTTACCCGAGCCTGCTGCTCGGTGCTGAGGAAATGACCGTGCTCGAGGTCGCCCGGCTCTACGGCAACTTCGCCGGCGGCGGCTTTCGGGTCGAGCCCCGCAGCGTCATCACCGTGCTGAGCGAAACCAACGAGCCCCTGTCGCACCATCCGATCCGCCTCGAGGAGTCCATAGATCCCGCTGCCAACGAGCTGCTGGTGCACGGCCTGAAGCTGGTCATGACCCAGGGAACCGGACGGTCCAGCCGCCACCGTGGACAGCAGGTTGCAGGCAAGACCGGCACTTCCGACGACTACCGGGACAGCTGGTTCGCCGGGTTCGACGCGCGGCGGATGACCGTGGTCTGGATCGGCAACGACGACAACGAACCCACCGGACTGACCGGGGCGAGCGGCGCGCTGGCGCTGTGGGACGACATCATGGCTGCAGAACCGGTTCAGCCGCTCGGACAACCGCAGCTGCCTGCCAGCGTGCGGGTCGAGCTGGCTACGGGCTACGCCGTGCCCGACGGCTGCCGCACCGTGGAAGCAGTCCTGTTGCCGTTTCGCCAGCAGCCGGCGCTGCCGTTACATCCGGACTGTGAAGCAGAACGGGGCGGCCCCGGACGTTGGCTGCGAAACCGCCTGGCGAAGCAGACGCCATGAGCCAGCGTCCGAGCGCTGCTCGCTGGCTACGGTCATTCCTGTCGCTGGTCCTGACATTGCTCCTCTGCGGCTGCCCCAGCAGCCCGCCCCGGCCCCCGCTCGACGGCAACGGGGGCACCACGGGACCGGACCTGCGTGTTCCGCTACCGGACGACGATACCGCGGCAACTGAAGCGTCCGGCGCCGGGCCCGGCACCGACGCGACCACAACCGATACGGGCAGCGCCAGCCGGCAAGCTTCGCAGACCGCCAGCTTTGCGCTGCTCGAGCAGAGTCGTGATGCTGAGGCGACCGGTAATCGGGCAGCAGCCATCACCTATCTGGAGCGTGCGCTGCGGCTGACGCCACGCTCGGCCGTACTGTGGATCGAGCTCGGGCGGCTGCAGCTGCCCGGTGCACCCGTCGCCGCCCAGCGCTATGCGCGCAAGGCGCTGGCGCTTACCCGTCAGGATACGGAGACCTACCAGCAAGCCTGGCTGCTGATCGCGGACGCCAAGGAGCTGGACGGCGATCGTGCGAGTGCCGAAGCCATCCGCGACCGCTTTCGCACCGGGACTGGGTAGTGGCGCCCGGCCAGGGGCGCCCGGCCAGGCCCGCACCGCACCGACTCCTCATCCGTTCAGCTGCGCGAAGAGCCGTTGCCGGTCGGCAAAGAAGCGCCGCCCGGCCAGATAGAACAGCGGCACCGCCAGCAGCGAAACGAGGGTAAACGCGAGCAGGGTTTTGCTGTATGGCTCGCTGACACCAGCGGCAATGAGCTGATCGGCGACGATGCCGCCAGCGGTGATTCCGAGCGCCATGCCCACGAGGTTGAGCAGCAGTATGTAGAATGCAACCACCGTCGCGCGGATCTGGGGCGGCACCAGCTCCTGCACCGTAGAAAAGGTCGGTCCGTAGAAGCAGCCGAGCTGAAAGTAGCCCACGAAGACGCCGATCCAGAACCACAGGCTGTCAGCGGGCGCGATCCGGTACAGCACGTTGAGGGGCGCGAGCAGCAGCATGATCCAGAACAGGAACATCGGTCGACCCTGCCCGGTGCGCTTCAGGAAAGCGTCCGAACCCAGCCCGCCAAAGAGGTTGCCGGCAATGCCGGCCACCATCGCGATCCAGCCGGTCATGCGGGCAATGTAATCACGATCGTAGCCGCGCTCCTGGGCAAACCAGAGCTGATCAAACGCGGCTGCGCCGAGAATCAGGTGCAGGGCAACCCCGCCAGCGATGGTGTAGCAGAGCGCGGGCGAATGACGCAGCGCACCGACGAGCGTAAGGACCATCCCTTTGAAGGAGGGCTGCGCGACAGGCTTACCCGCGAGCTCAGCAGCGCGCTCAAGGTGACGCCGCGGCGTCTCAGGGATGAACAGCATCACGAGCGCGAGCAGCACCCCAAGCGCCCCGAGCAGATAGAAACAGTTGCGCCAGCCGATCGCCGGGCCAAGGTAGCCCACGATCAGCAGGCTGCAACCGACGCCGATGGGTACACCCATGTAATACACGCCGGAGGCAAAGCCGAGACGGCCAGCGGGAAAGCGGTCCGCCAACAGGGACATGGACGTTGGCGTCATGATCGATTCCCCGACGCCGATGAACATTCTCGGTGCCGCCAGCGTCCAGAATCCCCGCGCTGCGCCAGACAGCGCCGTGAGCAGGGACCACAAGGCGAGCCCGGCGGCAATCAGACGCGTCCGGTTCACCGTATCGGCCAGAAACCCCATGAACAGTCCCATCACCGAATAGAACGCGAGAAAGACGAGGCCCGTGAGCAACCCGAACTCCGTGTTGGTCAGGTTGAGCTCCGGAACGATGTAGTTTGCGAAGCTCGACAGCAGCTGCCGATCCACAAAGTTCATGACGTTGAGCAGCGTCAGAAAGCCAAGAAAAAAGTAGCTGCCGGTGGTCGCAGCGCTCAGGTCCGGAGCGGCCGGTGCCGCTGCGGGTGCCGCACCGGCACCGGCTGTGGATTCTGCCATGGTCATCTCCCCGCCTCACCGACCAATGCCGGTTTCCGATCCCTGAAGCCCCGCTGGCGGGCGCCGGCCCGGCACCCCCGCCTATTCCACCAGTTCCCTAATCCACCAGTTCCAACCAGTGCCGCACCGGCACCTCTGCCCCGCCTTCGAGATGCACCTGGCAACCTACGTTGGCGGTTGCGATGACCGTAGGCCGCCCACCCTGCAGAGCTTCGAGCTTGGCGCTCTTGAGCTCGGCCGACAACTCCGGCTGCAACACCGAATAGGTACCCGCCGAACCGCAGCACAGATGATTGTCTGCCGTCGGTACCAGCTCGTAGCCAGCGGCCACCAGCAGCGCGGGCACCTGCTGCCCCAGCCGCATGCCGTGCTGCAGGGTGCAGGGTGCGTGCCAGGCCACGCGGCGATCGCTGCGGGTCGCCCGCGGCAGCGTCGTCACGGTGATCAGCTCGCTCGGATCGGAGAGCTTTGCGGTCACGCTCGCAGCCAGCGCTCGGTAGTGCGTCTGTTGCTCGGAGGTGAACCCAGCCGCAGCCGTGAAGTGGCGCTCAGCCAGCTGATCGTAATCTTTGAGCGTCACCCCGCAGCCGCTGGCGCTGCTGACAATGCAGTCGACGGTTGGCAGCAGCGGTTCGATCCAGTCGAGCCAGCCCTTGAGCTTCGCCGTCGTCCGGTCAGTTTCTCCCAGGTGCAGCGGCAGCGCCCCGCAGCAGGGCTCGGAACGGAGTTCGACGCTGCTGGCACCGCGGCGCTCAAAATAGCGCTTCGCAGCGGCGGCGGTCGCTGGCGTTGCGGCGTCCTGGACGCAACCGCCGAGCAGCAGCATGCGCTGCCCCTCGAAGACCGCCGGCGGCGGCTGCTCGCCAAGCTGCACGGACGGCGCAAGGGCCCGCGGCGGCGCCGGAATGGCTGCGCCGAGCCGCTGCGGCAACAGCGGCCGGAAGAGCCGGCCAAGCCTTGCCCAGGCGCCGAACAGCCGGCGGCTCGGCAGCTGCGACAGGAGCCACCAGCGCAGCAGGCGCTCGACGGTGCCGCGTCTTGCAGCCGGCTCAATTCGGTCGCGGGCGATTTCCGCCAGCTCGCCGTAGGCGACGCCGGACGGACAGGTGGTTTCGCAGGCGCGGCAGGTCAGGCAGCGATCGAGATGGGTCTGCACCCGGGCATCGATCACCTCGCTTTCGAGCATGTCCTTGATCAGATAAATGCGACCGCGTGGTCCGTCGAGCTCATCGCCGGTCAGCTGATAGGTCGGACAGGTCGCGTTGCAGAAGCCGCAATGGACGCAGGCGCGCAGGATTTCTTCAGCCCGTTGCCCGCGATCGGTGGCTAGCAGTTCAGCGGCGAGCTCAGTGCGCATCCGTTGCCTCCGGTTGATGCACCAGGTGCGGATTGAAGATACCTGCCGGATCGAAAGCGCTGCGCAGGCGGTCGGCGACCGCCGCCACGCCGGGCTGGCGATTGGCGGTCAGCCCCGGATCCGCAGCCGGCAGCAGGTACCCGCCCCGGGTCCTGACCTGCTCTGCCACCGCCCCGACTTCCGTGGCGGACAGCCAGTACCAGCGCTGTGCGCCACGCCATTCGAGCAATCCGGCAGCATCCGCGTCGAGCGCAGGCGTGCCGAGGGGCAGCGATGCCCGGTACAGCCGATCCGCCGGCGCACTGCCACCGGTCTCTCGAGGCCCCTGAAAAAACGGGTGCGCAAAATCGCGCAGGCTGGCCCAGAAGCCAGGCCGATCGCGCACCTCAGCCTGCGTCTCATGCCGGATGCGCGCCGTCGCCTGCTCCACCGCCGCGGCGGGACCGGCAAGGCGCAGCATCAGCTCACCACCGCTCCAGCAGCTGCCGGTGAGCGGCAGGTTGTAGCGCGACCAGTCGCGCAGGCACTCGAGCGCAGTCTCCGCTTCGTGCCGCATGGTCAGGGTCACCGTCGTTGGTGGCTGCGGCATGACCCGGAGTGCCACGCTGAGCAGGCAGCCGAAGGTACCGAAGGCACCCGCCTGCAGCCGCGCGATGTCGTAGCCGGCGACGTTCTTGACCACCCGACCGCCGAAGCGCAACGGCTCGCCGTGACCGTTCAGAAGCTCGACCCCGAGCACGGCGTCGCGCGGCGCGCCCGCCCAGGGTCGTGCCGGGCCACCGAGGCCGGCTGCGATGGCGCCACCCAGCGTTCCGCCGGCGCCGAATCGCGGCGGTTCGAAAGCGAGCTGCTGCCCGCGCTCGGCCAGAGCCTCGCTGATCGCGGCCAGCGGCGTGCCAGCGCGGGCTTCGAGCACCAGCTCGTCTGGCGCGTAGTAGATGACCCCGACGTGCTCGGCCGTCGACAGCGCGGCACCGGCCGACGGCTGCAGGTCCGGAAACCGTGCGCGCTTCGAGCCGCTGCCCAGCAGCGTCAATGGGGTACCGGCCGCCCGCGCTGCCTGAACGGCGGCCACCAGGCGATCGCTATCGTCGTGATCCTGCATCAGTAGTCCAGGGCCTGCGCTGCTGCGGCGCGGCCGGCGAGGATCGGCCGAAGCATCAGAATCGGGGGATACCCGCATAGGGCAGCTTGCCGCCGTGGACATGCATGCCGCCGACTTCCGAGCAGCGGCTCAGGGTCGGGATGCCCTTACCGGGGTTCAGCAGGCCCGATGGATCGAAGGCCGCTTTCAGGCGGTGGAACTGCTCCAGCGCCGGACCCGGAAACTGATGGCACATGCCGGCGAGCTTTTCCGTGCCGACGCCGTGCTCACCGGTGACGGTGCCGCCCGCATCGACACAGGCGCGCAGTATCGCGGCACCAAGCGCCTCGGCCCGCTCCATTTCGCCGGGCGCGTTCGCATCGTAGAGGATCAGCGGGTGCAGGTTGCCGTCGCCGGCATGAAACACGTTGGCCACCTCAAGCGAGAACTCCGCGGACAGCTCACGGATCCGGGTCAGTACGGCAGCGAGCTCTGCGCGCGGAATGGTGCCATCCATACAGTAGTAGTCCGGCGCGATCCGTCCGAGGGCAGGAAACGCCGCCTTGCGGCCTGCCCAGAGCTTCGCCTGTTCCTCGGCGCCCTCCGCCTGGCGCAGGTCGTAACCGTTGTGCTCCCGAAAGATGGCCTCAACTCGGGCGCTATCGTCAGCGACCACCGCTGGCTCACCATCGATCTCGCACAACAGCATGGCCTCGGCGTCGGTCGGATAGCCGGCGTGGATGAAGGCTTCGACGGCGACGGTGGCAGCGCGGTCCATGAGCTCGAGCCCGGCCGGTACGATGCCGCTCGCAATGACCGCGCTGACGGCGCGACAGGCGTCGACAACCTCGGGAAAGGCGGTGAGCAGCACACGCTTGCTCACCGGCTGCGGCAACAGGCGAACGGTGATCTCGGTAACCACGGCCAGCATGCCTTCGGAACCGCAGAGCACCGCCAGCAGGTCATAGCCGGGACTGTCGAGGGTCGCACCGCCAACTTCCAGCGGCTCACCATCCATCGTGAACCCTTTGAGCCCAAGAATGTTGTGCACCGTCAGCCCGTACTTGAGACAGTGCACGCCACCGCTGTTTTCCGCCACGTTGCCGCCGATGGAGCAGGCAATCTGCGACGAGGGGTCGGGCGCGTAGTACATGCCGAAGGGGGCCGCCGCTTCGCTGATGGCCAGGTTGCGCACCCCGGGCTGAACCCGCGCAAAACCGCCATCAGGATCGATCTCGAGGATCTCCGTCATCCTCGAGAGGCTCACGAGCACGCCATCGGCGTGTGGCAGGGCGCCGCCGGATAGTCCGGTACCGGCACCGCGGGGCACGACGGGCACGCCGGCAGCAGCACAGGTCTTCAGAACCCGCTGCACGTCGGTTGGGGTGGTTGGCAACACGACCAGCCCGGGCAGGCAGCGCAGCGCCGTCAGCCCATCGGTTTCATAGGGTCGCCGGCCAGCCTCGTCACTGACGATGGCGCCTGCCGGAAGATCAAATGCGAGCGTGCGGGAAACCTGTTCAAGCGCGGTAATCATGGGGCCCAGTATAGGGCATCCCATTGCGCCCGCGCGTCGCGTCAGGCGGGGCGGTCGTCGTGGCCCGAAACGCCGGGCCGCGGCGGCGAGAGACTGCTCAGAAGTGGTAGTTGAACGCCAGGTAAGGGCCGGCCACCTCGATGTCTGCCCGGTCGAGCTCGTCGTACTCGTCCAGCGTCAGCTGAAAGGACCGCCAGCCAAGCTCGGCACCAATTCCGTAGTCCGATTCGTAGCCAACCTGAGCGTTCAGATCATAGAGCTCGTTGCCGCCGTAGCTGACACCCATGACCTGGCTACCGACGAAGAAGCCGGTCAGCGGCAGATCGATACGCGTTGCCGCATACAGCAACGGCAGGACTCCGGAGAACTCTGCCCGGGCACTCTGCGTGGTCGACATCAGCTCAATCTCACCGTCCACCCAGCGTGCGGCGAAACCGATGTCCAGCGACAGGACGTTGTCCAGCAGCTCGTAGTAAAACACCGCATCCGCCTGCGTAAGATCGACTTCCGAAGCCACCGTGTCGGCGAACGAGAACAGCGTGCCGTTGACCTCGATGCTGCGCGACAGCACCTCGTTGCCGTTGACGTTGATTCCGCTGTACTGAGCCCGGAGATTGGGAATGCCGGGAATCGGATGCTCGATCGCGACGAAGCCCACCTGGTTGGAGTTGTCTTCGAGGCCGAGATCGCTCTCGACGTCGACAACCGATCCGGTGGACTGCAGGCTACCGCTCGCCTCCTGCTGCCAGGAGCCAACGCCGGCGTAGACACCAAACAGCATGTCGGCCTGAACCGGTGCGCTGGAACACAGCAATGCGACGACAGCCGCTCGAGGCAAAACCTTCGAGGACACCATAACAACCTCTACATGGTGGACCAGATAGTTCAGGCTACGTCAGACCGCTGTGCCCGACAGTGATGGACTTAACGCACTGGAACATGGCGCGGAAAACGTGACGGCCGGCACAGCACCACGACGGTGGACTGACCGCGGGTGTCCTGTCGCAGTACTTCGTTGCATTGCGTCGCGCCGGATGGGGCTGTTGGCGAGGCACGCCTTGCACCCCGTGGTGGTGCCATTGGCAGGAGGCGCAACGATGGCAACGCCCCCTGCAACAGGCTGCTAGCCATACCGGCGGTGCAGCGCGCCAATGGTGTCAGCAAATTCCTGCCGGATGTCGCCAATGATGTCCGCCACCGGACGCACCGAATCGATCCGTCCGCAGACCTGTCCGGTCAGCGGTATCGCAGCTTCCATGTCGCCGCCATAGTACAGATCCTTGGCGTTGCCGAAGTTCTTCATCGCGTTGATTTCGGGCTGCGCCTCGAGCTGGGTGGTCTTTTCTGTCCGCAGCGCTCGCAGCGCCGGCGAATGCTGGCGATTGAGAAACACCGTGTCGGTTTCCCGGGCATTGACGATGGCGTTCTTCCAGTTGTCGTGCACGGGCGATTCAAGAGCCGACACCATACGCGTGCCAAGCTGTACGCCTTCGGCGCCGAGCGCAAAGGCGGCAGCCATGGAAGCCCCGTCGAGAAAGCCGCCGGCGGCGATGATCGGGACGTCCACCTGCTCCCGGATCAACGGCAACAGCACCATGCTCGACACCTCGTTCCGGTTCTTGAACCCACCGCCTTCCCCGCCCTCGACGACCAGCCCATCGACGCCGCACTCGACCGCTTTCAGGGCAGCAGCGAGGTTCGGGACCACGTGAAAGACCGTCAGGCCTGCCGCCTTGATCTGTTCGGTGTAGCGCTCGGGGCTGCCCGCTGAAGTCGTAACGAATTTGACCCCCTGATCGACCACGAACTGCACGATATTGGGGTCACGTACGAACGCCTGCGCGATGTTGACGCCAAACGGCTTGTCCGTCAGCGAGCGCATCTTCTTGATCTCCTCGCGAATCACGTCCAGCTCGCCGGAGCTGGTTTCGATGATCCCCATCGCACCGGCGTTGGAAACGGCAGCGGCCAGCTGCGATCGCGCGATCCAGCCCATCGGCGCCTGCACGACCGGTATCTCGACGCCGAGCATCTCGGTGACACGATTGTTGAACATCAGCACTCTCCCCTGTCAGCGGCCGCCGATGCGGCCTGTGGACCCCGGATTGCAAATCGCAGCAGCGCGGCGTTCACGGCCGCTGCGGCAGGTTGCGCACTATAGACGATCGCCGGGGGCGATGATGGATCTGAAAACCTTTCGCCGCCACGTAGCTGCAGACGAGGCCGAGGTCGAAATACTCGCCATCGACCCGGTGATCTATCTGCTGCGGGTCAACACCGGTCAGGGTGCGGCAACCCGCAGCTCAATCCTGAAGAATCCCAAAGGTCAGAACTGGGTCTTCCGGTCGCTGACCGCCGCTAAGACCCAGCTCATCGAGTGGCAGGTCCGCAGCGCTCTGCTGGTGCAGCAGAGTGCCTACGGGGAAATGGTCGGCAGCCCGGGCGCACAGCCGGACTCCGAGCTGCGGTTGCCGCTGCTGCTGCGCCCTGACGACTGATCGTCTGCCGGGGCATTGCGCCACAGGCGGTCAGCCACGGGCGGTCAGCCACGGGCGGTTAGCCGGCGCTGTTCGCCGTCCCACGCAGGTCCGGCAGCTGGTAGCCATCGGCTTCGAGCTGCGCCCGCACGACCTTCTTGTTCATCTTGCCGGTCGAGGTCAGCGGAATGGCATCGACGAACAGGATATCGTCCGGCAGCTGCCACTTGGCAAAGGCGCTGCTGCAGTGGTCGATGACCTGGGCGGCCGTCACTGTCGCGCCGTCGGCGAGAATAACCAGCGCAATCGGCCGTTCGTCCCACTTCGGATGCGGCTGCGCCACCACGCAGGCCTGCGCCACGCCGGCCATACCAACAATGTGATTCTCGAGGTCAACGGAAGAGATCCACTCACCGCCGCTCTTCACCAGGTCCTTGGAGCGGTCGCTGATGATGAGGTATTCGTCGGGATCGATCTTGCCGACGTCGCCGGTAATCAACCAGTCCCCATGGAACTTCTCAGGCTGCGGATTGTTGTAGTACTCGCTGCAGATCCAGGGTCCGCGGATCAGGATCTCGCCGACCGTTTCACCGTCATGCGGCAGCCGGTTGAAGTTTTCGTCGAAGATGTCGAGCTCGAGCCCGGGCATTAGCTGGCCCGCTTTGGCAACGTTTTCGAACTGCTGGTCTTCGGACAGCTCCAGCTGGCCGCGCTTCATCACCCGCCGTGACAGGGTGGCCAGCGGTGACGTTTCGGTCATGCCCCACCCCTGAATCATCTCTACGCCGAGCGCATCCCAGTACCAGCGGATCAGGCTCGGCGGCGGTGCCGAGCCGCCGCAGGTGAGCCGCGACAGCTTCGAGAGATCGTACTTGCCGGGCGCTGCTTCGTAGAGGCCTTTGACCCCCTACCAGATCGTCGGCACACCCGCTGAGATGGTGACGCCTTCGTCGGCCATAAGCTGGATCAGCCGGCCCGGATCCATGAAGCGGTGCGGCATGACCTGCTTCATGCCGAGCATCAGTGCCGACCACGGCAGCCCCCAGCCCATGGCGTGAAACATGGGAACGATGCCGCACAGCGTATCGGTCCCCGACAGGCCCATGCAGTCGGTCATGCACTGGGTGAGGGTATGCAGGTACTGGCTCCGGTGCTCGTACTCGACCCCCTTCGGATTGCCGGTGGTACCGCTGGTGTAACACAGGCCCATGGGCGAGGACTCGGGGATGTTGGGCCACTCGAAGTGCGTCGGCTGACCGGCGATGAAGTCCTCGTAGTCGATCGGATTCGGCAGCTTCGTGGTCCAACCCTCGAAGCCGTCCTCGGTAGCAACCACGATTCGCTCGACGCTCGGCATGCGACCCTCGAGCTGCTCGAGCAGCGGCAGCACATCGGCATCAACGATGATGATGCGATCCTGCGCATGGTCGATGATGTACTCGAGATCGTTCGGTGACAGCCGGATGTTCAGCGTATGCAGCACCGCGCCCATGCCCGCGATCGCGTGGTAGGCCTCGAGGTGCCGGCTGCCGTTCCACATGAAGGTCCCGACCCGGTCACCGACCCCGATTCCCGCCTGCTTGAGCGCGTGCGCGAGCTGGTGCGCGCGATCGCGGGTCTCGGCATAGGTCTGGCGTCGGACGCCGGTTGCCGTTGCGGTGACGATCTCTTCCTGCGGTGCCACCTTCGCGCCGCGGTCGAGGATTCTGGACAACAGGAGGGGTGAACGCTGCATGGCCATGGTGAGGGTCTCCCGAGCTTCAGATTGGACTACGGGGGAAGATACCCGCTCCCGGGCGAAGTTGTCTCGCTCGCCCGGCAGCCGGGTGGGCAACCTTCCCAACGACGATCGCGCAGCCGGCGCGGTGCCCGGGTTCAGGCGTCCGCGCGGGGCTCGATGAAGTCCAGGTCCTCAGCCAGGCGCGCTTCGGCAGCCGCCAGGTTGGCGTCCCGGGTGGCCGTTGACCAGCCCAGGCGATCGGCCATGCGATCGGCAATCCGCGGCAGTGCTTCACGCAGCTCGTCCGGCTGAAACCAGGCGGCCTGCAGCCGACGGTATACGAGATCGGTGAGGGTCTGAGCGCCCTCCATGCGCACGGCCCAATCCACTTCGCTGGCAAACAGGGACGCCGACACCGGCTCCGGATGGTCGCCGAGCACGGCAAACACCTCGGCCCCGTAGAGCCGTACCAGCCGCGTAGCCACGACCTGCGGTTGCTGGTAGTGCCGCGCCACCCGGTCGACGAGCGCGTCCGTGTTCGCACAGCCGAGCACCGCCAGGTCGCCGCCGCAGAGCGCTTCGGAAGCGGTGGAAATCGCCACGTCATGATCCAGCCAGTCGCCGACGGCGGTCATGACTTCCTCGGCCATGCGCCGGAAGCCCGTGAGCTTGCCGCCGGCGATGGTGATGAACCCGTCCTGCTGCCAGATCTCGTCTTTGCGCGACATCTCCTTCGGCGCCTTGCCGGGCTCGTTGACCAGGGGCCGCAGCCCGGCCCAGGAGCCGACCACATCGGCACTGGTGACCGGGTGCGCGGGAAAATACTCGGCCAGCGGCTTCAGCAGGTAGGCGACGTCGTCTGCCGTCACCTCGGGCCAGGTCTGCGGCGGCTTGTCGTAGGGCGTATCGGTGGTGCCGATGTAGGTGTAGCGTCCACGTCCGATCACGAACAGCAGGCGGCCGTCATCGGTACCGATCATGACCAGATGCTCAACGGGCAGCTTGGTCCGCGGCAGGACGATGTGCACCCCTTTGGACAGCCGCAGCCGGCTCGGGCCGGCCCGCTCCGGCAGCAACGATTCGGCCCAGGGCCCGGCGGCATTCACCACGGCGCGGCAGGAAACGCTGAACGGCGCCCGGACGCCGAGCTGGTCCACGAGTTCGATCTCGTAACCCTCCGCGTCGGTCAGCGTCCGCACGCCGTTGGCACGCACGTAGTTGAGCACCGTCGCCGAATGCTTCACGGCGCTGCGCAGCGTGGCCAACACCAGCCGCGCGTCGTCGGTCAGATACTCGCGGTAGACGCGCGCGCGCGGGAAACGTTCCCAATCCAGCGTCGGTTCGAGGGCCCGGGGCTCCGGGTTGCTGCGGTGGTAACGGTCGTCGCTGGCGACATCGCCGAGCAGCTCGTACAGCTTGACCGCCGCACCGTACTTCAACCAGTCGAGGCGGGATCGGGTCGGCAGGATCATCCAGCGGCGTTCGGCAAGGTGCGGAGCGATCTCGTGCACGATCTTGCGCTCCAGCGCAGCTTCCCGCACCAGTCCGAAATCGCCCATGGCGAGATACCGCAGCCCCCCGTGAATCAGCTTGGTCGAGCGGCTCGACGTGCCGGACCCGAAGTCTGCGGCCTCGACCAGCAGCACGCTGAGCCCCGCCAGGGCCGCGTGGCGGGCCACGCCGGCGCCGGTGATGCCGCCGCCGATCACAACCAGGTCGAAACGCCGTCCTGCAACGGCGGCCAGGTCGCGAACGATCCGCGGGTGAATTTCAGGATCGATCTGTTGTGCTGCTTCGCTCATGGCGCGATTGTGCCCACCTGAGCGGCGGTGGCAATGTTCGAAGGGATTCGCGGCATCGGAGCGCTACAGGGTGGTTTGCCACTGGAGCTGAAACACGACGTCAGACGTGCTCTGGGACACCAGGTCCTCGATGATTGCACCGGTCAGCTCATGCCGCTCGCCGAACCGTCGCCGGACGCCCAGCGTCCCCTGGAGCGCCGGTTGCCCAAGCTGATCGACGGACAGATCGAATAGCGCCCCGTGGCCGTCGAGTTGCGCAGACCAGTGCCAGCGCCCGAGGCTGCGGTGCAGACCCAGATGCCCGATGGGGACCCAGCGCTCCTGCGCCCGGGCCGCCAGATCGCCGCGGCCGAGCCGCACCAACCCGGCACCGCCGGTGACCGTCACCCCGATCGTGGCAAGGGCGGCGCGCTCGGAGCCCTCGAGCCACAGCGACGCGTCGGTGCCGCCGCTCCCCGTCAACCGCTCCGCATCACCGGTGGGCAGCTTGATACTCCCACGCAGACGCACCGTTCGCTGTTCGTTCCCGTACACCCCGATACCCCCCCAAAGCCTAAGGTCTCCGAGGCCGGAGCGGCGTCGATTCACCGCCGTGACCGCTTCACCGTCCACGCGCAGGAGGATGTCGAGCTGATCGCGCGGCGCACGATCGCGGCCACCTTCCGGCAGATCGAAGGTCCGATGAAAGTTGTCGATCAGGCGATCGAGCTCACCGCTGCTGTGGCGTACCCACGGCAGCTCGACGCCGAAGTCGAACGCGCTCGACGGGGTTGCCGGAAACCGCATGCCAAGGCTCAGATGGCTCGTCTCGCCATCCTGAAAGATCTGCGTGTCGCCGCTGGACGACGAAGAGAAGTTGCTGACATGGTCGAGACGCAGAGACAGCGCAGCGGTGCTGCGCGCAGCTCCGCGCATGCGCGGCAGGCCGAAGAGCGCGCTGAACGGCGCCAGGTTGCGGATCTCAAGCGGGCGGTGCGGAACCTCGGCGCCGGCAGCGACAGCGGCCGGGCTCAGCGCTGCCAGCAGCAGCAGCCGCAGCCGCAGGCGGACGACCGTCCGTTCAGCAGTCGCGCTCACCACAGACGCGATTGCGCCCCTGTTCCTTCGCCCGGTACAGCGCCTTGTCGGCACGATCAATGAACTCGGCGACCGATTCGCCCGTACGGTACTCGGCGAGGCCGAGGGAAATCGTGATGCGATAAGGATCGCCGCCTCGCTGATTCTTCACCGGTTGGGCTTCGATCATAGCGCGGATCTGTTCTGCCAGGTGCAGGCCGCCTTCGTAAGGCGTTGCCGGCAGCAGCAGCGCGAACTCCTCACCACCGTAGCGCGCCAGCGTGTCCCGGCCTTTGACGCAGGCCTTGAGCTCCAGCGCGACGAACCGCAGCACCTCGTCACCGACCAGGTGGCCGTAGGTATCGTTGAACTGCTTGAAGTGATCGATATCGATCATCATCAGGCACAGGTGCACGGGCTCCCGGGCCGAGCTGGCTTCAACCGTGAGCTCCTTGATGGTCTCGTCAAAGGCGCGCCGGTTCCGGGTCTGCGTCAGCTGGTCGGTGCGCGAGTCGGCAGAGAGCGCATTCACCTCGGCGCGCAGATTTTCCAGCTCGCCGGACATGGACTTGAGCGAGTGTTCGACCTCCTGGCTGCGCTGGCGGGTCTTCTGCGTCTCCTCAGCAAGGAGCAGGATCAGCTTATTGAGCTCCTGCTGACTCAGGTCGGCCTTGAGCTTGGCACCGCAATCGTCCAGCACTTCGGAGTAGTGTGAGATGTTGTTGTCGAGCATGCCGAGGTCGCGCAGCACATCTTCGACGCGGTACCGGATCGTATCCTGAATACCGTTGACTTCCGTCCGCAGCGAATCGACGTAGTGTCGGTGGTAGATATCCTCGCACCGCGCCGGTGGGAACGATTCCCCCTGCTCCAGCAGGTTCTCGATTTCATCGACCAGTTCCGTATTGGCGCGGGTCACGTAGTCGTACCACATCGCATAGTTCTGCGGGATGGTGGGGATACGCTGCTTGCTCATCAGCGGCAGCACCTGCTTACAGATCGCTACCGCCTCCTCGAGGGAAACGTCAAAATTCTGGCGCTGATCGACCATCGGTCGTCTCTGGCTGTGGATGAGTTAAATCTAGCCCATCAGCGACAGTTGTCATGTCGAACTGTCATGACTGTGACGCAGCGCTGAGTTCCCGCTCGGCTTCCGCCCGTGCCCACTTGTAGTCCGCCTTACCGTTCGGTGCACGCCGCACCTCCGCAACGAAGAGGATCTGCTTCGGCACCTTGTAGCCGGCCAGCTGCTCCCGGGCGAAGTCAATCAGCGCTGCGTCGGTCAGCGGGCCGGTGTTGGCAACAACGCCAACCACGCGCTCGCCGAAACGAGGGTCCTTAAGCCCAACCACGAGCGCATCCCGCACCGCATCGTGGCGCTTCAGGGCTTCCTCAACCTCTTCGGGGAACACTTTCTCGCCGGCGGTGTTGATGCACGCGCTGCCGCGTCCGAGCAGCGTAATGGACCCGTCCGCCGCAACGGTGGCGTAGTCGCCGGGAAAGCTGTAGCGCACGCCGTTGATCTCCCGGAACGTGGCCGCCGACTTCTGCGGATCCTTGTAGTAGCCAAGCGGCACGCTGCCGCTGGTGCCGACCTTGCCCATGACGCCGCTGCCCGGCTCAACCTCTTCATCGTCGTCGGTGAACACGCGAACCCCTTCGCTGAGCTCGAACTTGGCCGTTGGTGCAGCAGCTTCCCGCGTCGTCACCGACATGCCCATACCCCCCTCGGACGAGCCGATGATGTCGATGAGCGAAGTATCCAGGTGTTCGAGCAGCGCCTGCTTGACCTCGGCACTCCACATCACGCCGCTGGATATGATCTGCGCCAGGGATTCGAGCCGGTAGGGCCGACCTTGAGCGCTGGCTTCACGGAGCGCCGTCAGCAGCGGATTAGCGAACGCGTCGCCGACGATCACCATATCGGTCACGCCGTGTTCCTCCACCAGCGACCACAGCTGGTGCGGATCGAGCCCGAGCTTCGAGGTCGTGACCACGGTGCCACCGATGGCATGCGGGACCATGGCACCCAGCCACATTCCGGTGCCGTGCATCAGCGGCGACGCCGGCAGGCTGACCGGCGGTGCGGTGACCTGCGGCAGCAGCGCTGCCAGGTCCTCGACCGTCGTGGGCGGGACGAACCCACGACCACCGGTGGCCATACCGACCATCGACTGAGCGAAGTTGGCAAGGTCGTACATCACCCCCTTGGGCATTCCGGTGGTGCCGCCGGTGTAGAGCATGTAGACGCCGCCGGCGATTGGCTCGGTGCGGGGCCGCGGGCGGTGGTCGCGCTGTATGCGTTCGTAGTCCAGCACGTCCGGCAGCAGGGTTTCCGTGTGGTCGTCGACCTGCACCAGCAGCTTCAGCTTCGGCAGCTGTTTGCGGACTTCCTGAATCCGTGCTGCGTAGCTGCTCTGAAACACCAGCGCTTCAGCATCAGCGTTATCGAGCAGATAGATCAGCTCGTCGGCTTTGTACCGGTAATTGACGTTAATCGGGCAACCGCCCACCTTGAAGGTTGCAAACTGAGCTTCCAGGTACTCGTTGCTGTTGTGCAGGTAGATCCCGACCTTACTGTCGAGGCCAATGCCGGCCGCGTCGAAAGCCGCTGCGAGCCGTGCCGCGCGGTCTTCGTAGTCGCGCCAGCTGCGCACGCCGGAATCGCCGATCAGCGCGATCCGGTCGCCTACGGTGTCAGCGACGGTCTCCCAGATGTTCGAAAAGTGAAGCGTCATTCCCCCTCCTCCCTGGAGTATCAGTTAGCAGTATTCACCAACGGCTGGTCAAATTAGCCAGTAGGTCTGGCATGGCGGGCCAGATTGCCGCTTAGCATCCGCCCACCGCTGACCGGGCTTTCGGCTAATTAATTGATTTTGCAGGCAGAGTACACCCTTAGCGGGCCTGGCATAGGCTTTGTCCGGCCTGGCACGGGCTTTGTAAGGAGACCGGTGGGCGCGCCGGACAGGAACGCGCGACGGCAGCGGCTCAAAGGGAGCCAAGCGCTAGTGCCATCGCTGTTTCCACCGCCCGCAAGGCCCGATCCACAGTCAACGAGGTGTCCCATGTCAGCCCTGAACCAAACCATTCCGCAAGCCCTCTTCACCAGGACGGCAACCGGTACTCAGCCCAGGGCGGCGCTGGCACTGCGAACGCCACGCTGGCGGCAGCCTCGCTGCAACACGCTCGCCATGGTGCTGCTGATCAGCGCCGGCATGCTGCTCGCGCTGCTGGTCTGACAGCGGACGACACCGGAACACGGTCCGGAAGGGGCGGACCGCTCCGGGCCAACCGGCCGCTGGTCGAGGTCCTTTAATATAGTCGTTACCTATCATTTTTAGTTAAACAATCAATTTTTCAATCCACTCAAAGATCCGTACCTTAGCGTCATCGGGCCTGCATTCCCGCAGGCCAGCAAGGAGGACCTCTGATGAGCGCAACCGAACTCCCCATTAACCTTGGCATCACGAGCGAGGCCCGCGAGCAGATCGCAGAAGGTCTGAGCCGCCTGCTGGCGGATTCCTACACCCTGTATCTGAAAACACACAATTTCCACTGGAACGTCACCGGCCCGCGGTTCCGCGATCTGCACCTGCTGTTCGAGGAGCAGTACACGGAGCTGGCCACGGCGGTTGACGATATCGCTGAGCGGGTTCGTACGCTCGGATTCCCTGCGCCGGGGACTTACCGCCAGTTCAGCGCGCTGACCAGCATCGACGAACCGGAGGATGTGCCGCCGGCAGAAACAATGCTGGCGGCCCTGGCCGCAGACCAGGAGGCGGTGGTACGCACCGCACGGGCGGTCCTGCCGCTGGCCCAGGAGGCGCAGGACGAATCCAGCGCCAGCCTCATCGCTGATCGGATGGCCGTGCATGAGAAGGCCGCCTGGATGCTGCGCAGCCTGCTCTGATCGAGACGGCTCACCGCGAGGTGCCGTGCGCGCCTCGCGGTATCAGGGACAGCCAGGCGTCGCGACCAGACAGCCCTCGGCCTGGAGCGCCGCCGGTCCGGCCAGCGGTGCTTCTTCGACGAGTTCGCGCAGAATGGTGGTGACCTCGTTGACCCGCTTGTTGAGCTTTGCGCGCTGCCGTTCCGTCAGCGCCACCAGCACCGCCGCCGCGGCTTCCTGCGCCAGAGCCTCGTTGCGCTCGAACGCAGGACCGAACTCACCGTAGTACGACGCCCGGTTGTCGTTCATGCCGATGATTCGCGCCTCCGCCTCGGCGGCCGACAGCTCGCTGCTGCGCAGCTTGCGGAGGATGTCGAGCAGGTCGGTCTGCCAGCGTTCGCGATAACCCATCCACAGCACGTACTGCGGTTCGTAGTCCGCCGCATAGCGGTCGAGGGTCGCACGCTGTTCCGCGGTCAGCCGGCCGGTGAGCCGCTTGAAGAACTTTGCGTAGTCCTCGCTCCAGCGCTTGCGGCTTTCTTCCAGGTTCCGATCCAGCTCGCTCTCGGCAAACTCCTCGTTGGCGTCGCGCATGCGGTCCGGCAGCGCCTCGATCTGCGCTTCCGTCAGCGACAGCAACATCTGCAGCACTACGCGCTGCGCTTCCAGCTCGATCGTCTTGCCCCACCGTTCCGCAACCTCGCCGAACTCTTCGATGGCCGGCAGCAGCACCTCCGGCGGCTGCCCGGCAGCGGCGGCAACCCGGGCGTTGAGACGCTCGATGTAGTTGGCATAGAGCGGCAGCTGGGTGGTCCGATGCCAATACAGCAGCCGGTCCAGCTCGCCATCCAGATAGCTGCGCTGCTCACCGTTGATCTCGATGAAATCATCGAGCCCCCAGCGGATCAGGCGGTCCGCATTGTTGTAGGCGAACTTGAGGCTGCAGCCCCCCGAACACAGCACCAGCAGCAGCGCGAGCCCAACGACCCAGGGCGGACAGCGCCGGTCGGCGGCGGTGGAATCCGGTGGCGGCAGCGCCTGTGGCTCCGGTGACGTCGGTGCCGTGGAGGTAGCGCCCGCCTGCCAGACCCGAAATGCATCGAGCTCGACGCGCAGCTGCCTGATGACGAAGCTCAGCACCGCGATGTCATCGACGTAGCCGAGACCTAGCAGGAAATCTGGAATACCGTCGAGCGGGACAACGAAGTACAGGAGCGCCGCAGCAAGGGACAGCACGCTGGGCCGGGAGATGCCCCGGTACTCGCCTGCCACCCAGGCCCGCAGCAGCGTCACCATGAGCCGCAGATCGTCCCCAATGGCACGGAGCCCGCTGGAGCTATCGATGGCGCCGCCGAATTTGGTTTGCGCGCGATTCAGCAGATCACGCAGCGCGTCGGGCTCGTCCAGCAGCCGCTGGGCGCGTGAGCGGTAACGAGCAAGCCGCTGGCGCGCGCCGCTCACCGGCTGCTGCCTCCGCCGGTGCCGGCAAGCAGGAACCGCAGCATCCACTGAGCGATAACGCTGGTGCTGGGCGAACCCTCGAGCGATGCCATGCCGGCCTCGAACACCGCCTCCCCGAGTTGCGCCCGGCGGCGCTGCATCAGCGCAGCGGAGTACGGCTTGCGAAACTCGGGATGCCCCTGGATCGCGAGCGCCCGGCTGCCAAGCTCAAACGCCGCCACCGGGCAGCCGTCTGAGCCCGCCAGCGTGGTCGCCGCAGCAGGCAGGCGCACAACCTGATCCTGATGGCTCGCCAGCACGGCAAACTCATCCTGCCACGGCACCATCCACGGGCGCCGCCGGACAACGGCAGCCCGCTGCAGGCCAACCTTCCAGCCGGCCGTTGCCTTCGTCACCGCACCACCAAAGAAGTGCGCGAGCAACTGATGTCCGAAGCAGATACCGATGACCTTGTGTCCTGCCGTGAGCGCCCGCCCGACGAACGTCGCGAGCTCCTGGATCCAGGCTTCATCTTCGTAAACGCTCAGTCGACTGCCCGTGATCAGGTAAGCGTTGTTGTCCAACGAACCAGGCACCCCGTCGCGGGGCACGTTAACGGTGGTGAGCTGATTGTCGGGCCACCCGGCCTGCGTCATCAGGGCACGGAACATGTCTGGATAATCGCCGTGCTCGGGTTGCAGCTCCGAGAGCACGGAGTCGGTCTGCAGGATGCACAGCGTCTGCCCGCGAGGAACGTCGAGCGGGGGTAACGGAGAAGCTTCAGTGGGCTTGGCAGACATGGGCTCGAGCATCGGCGGCTGAAAGGCGCGAGCATAACCCGTTCCCGGCACCGGTCCCGCCCTACTCCTCGGCCTGATCCTCCGGCAGCGCGATCGGCACTGCAGGCACCGTGAAGGCTTCGACATCGGTAAAGATGGTCTCGTCCAGGGGCCAGCCGGTCTCTGCGGCATCCTCGTCCATCAGGCCAGGCTGCACATCGACCCGGGCCGCAGGCTCGAGGATTTCCGGCACCGGCGCCTCGGCCGCCGGAACGGGGACCGCAGCGAGGTAGAAGCCGAGCACCAACGCGCCGCGCAGGACGCGCGCCGACGGGCCTTCAGTACGCATAGTCGAGCCTCCAGTACAGCTGAACGCCGGAGGCATCAGGATCCGGGGAGCCCTTCTGTGCCAGCGGCAGCCCCAAGCTCAAGCGGCTGCTGAAGCGCTGGCTCCAGGCAGCATCCCAACCCACGCCGGCGCTCGTCAGCAGGGCGAAGCCGGCATCGAGCTCATTGGCACTGCTGCCGTAGGCGCTATCAAAAAACCCATACAGCTCTCCGATGCGCACCGGCCGACGCCATTCGAAGGCCAGCGACAGCGCCCGGTCAGCCAGCAACCGGTACGCTTCAAAGCCCCGCTCGGACTGCGCACGCCCGAGCACCAGCGCACGGCCCGGCGGTAAATCGCTATCCGACCACTGTCCGCGCCAGCGCAGCACCAGCTTATCGGCAGGAGCCTCACGGCGCAGCGCCAGCGGACGCCAGAGCCGACCGGCAGCGTGGATTCGGTAGTAGCTTTCGTCCTGCCCCACCCGTACCGCATCGTCGGCCAGCCCGACCTCGACGCCCGCCGCGCCGCTGAGCGCCAGCTGGCTGCGATCCCAGATCCGTTCCCCGTTCAGGGTCAGGTTCAGAAAGCGCAGCGTCTGATCGTTGAAGTCGTCGTAGCGGTAATCCTGCCAGCCGAAAGCCAGCGTCGCCGCAGCCGTAGCGCGGCGGGTCTGATACAGCAGCTGCCGCGCATCCAGCGTCAGCGCCTGGGCGACGCCGTCGGCACCCAGCGTATCCGCCAACCCACGCCCGAGATCGTCGGCCTGGAAGTCGTTGTGTGCAAAAGTGACCCCGAGCCGGGTTCCGGTTGCCAGCCAGGGTTGCCGGTAGCGCGCCCAGAACTGCCGCTGGCCGCTGTCCGCCAGGGTCTGCAGCACCGCCAGATCCAGCTCTTCGCCGCGGCCGAGGGCGTTGCGGGCGCTGAACCAGGCGCTCAGGCGCTCTTCGCCGACGCCCTGGTAGCCATGATTGTCGACCGCAACGCCAACGTCGTACGGTCGCGCGCTCATGAGGTCGATGTTGAGATCGGCGGTACCAACCGTGGCGCCGGGCTCAAGGCGCACCTGAGACGACAAACCCGGGATCAGCGCCAGGCGCCCGAGCCGCGTTTCCAGCTCGCCCCGGCTGACGATTCGATTCTCGAGCCCCCCGAACTGTCGCTGAATCAGGTCCCGCGCAGCGCTGCCGTCATCACCGCTGGTGGCAACGGTCCCGAGGCGTCCAGGCAACAGGGTAATCCGTGCCTCACCATCGGCCACCGTCTGTGCCGGTACGTAAGCGACCGCCAGCAGCAGCCCGGCATCACGCACGGCGGCCTGCACACGATCCGCTATCTGCTCCAGGGCCCGTACCGACAGGCCACGGTTGCGCTTCTGCTCGCGAATCGCACGGCTCAGCGCTTCCGCCTCTGCGGCACTCACGACGCCGTCCGGCTCATGAACCCCGAACGCCTGCAGCAGCTGCGCTACCTGCGCCAGCTCGTGAGGCGTGAAACCATGCTCGGTTTCCTGCGCTGCCGCCTGAGCGGCCAGGAACGCGTCGTTGAGTGCCCGTTCAGCAACACCGCGCAGCGCCGGCGGCAGATCTTCAGGCGCTTCCAGCGTCAGTGCCGCAACGGCGATCCGCTGGCTGTTCGCCGGATCCGGTGCCCGCTCGCGGACCGGTGCTATCTGCGACGGCACGGCGGCCCCACCGGGCACGGGCCAGACCAGCAGCAGGGCAAACAGCAGCAGCATCAGCACCGCGCCGAACAGCCACGTTCGCAGCCGCCGCGGCAGCGAACCGAAAGGCGTCGGCTGCAGAGCGGTTGCTGCCCCCTCAGCGATGCCGGAACCGATCAAGCCATTGGCGTTTACCAGCGTCGTCACTGTGCGCAGCGTGACTTCTTCCCGTTCCGGGACCCGACGCTCGGTAACGTCGCGCTGCACGGGCGCCGCATAGTTATCGATGATCTCCCGACGCAGCGACCGATAGTCGGCCTGGCTGCACTCGCCAGCGCCGAAAGCCTTGGTCAGCCGTCGCAGGCGCACAGCCTCAGCAGACAGCTTCAGCAGCATGAGGACCTCCTGTTTCGGCGCAACGCCTGCCGGGCACGGGCAGTCATCACAGATCCAGTTCCCGCAGCAGCCGGAAGCCCGTTTGCGCATCAGCGACACCGGGATCGGCAATCGTTTCCAGCGTGCAGTCACCCAGCGGATCCGCGAAGCTGCCGCCCACGGCAACCGCTGTGCCGCTGCTGCTGTCCAGAACCCACTCGCGCACGTTGCCAACCGCATGCAGTAGCCCGAACTCGCCGGGTTGCCCAGCGGTGACCGGCACCGCCGCGGCACCGCGCACGACGGCGCCGCGCTTCAGCAGACAGTTCCGGTTGGCGGTGAGCTCCGAGCCTCCGGCCCGGCGCCATTCCACGAGCGTCGGCAGACGATAGCTGTGGCCCGTTTCCCCGCTCAGCCAGCGCGCATAGCGCTCTGCCAGCTCGAAGCTGACCTGCGCCACGGGCTCCTCCGCAGAACCAAGGGTTGCGGGCTCACAAGCGCGGGTAGCTGCACAAAAACGGGCAAAGTCCGCATTACTGACCTCATGCTTCTGCATCGCAAAGGCAGGTCCACCGGGCAGCGGGGGAATGACCACCAGCCGGCCAGCCGCGGTGCCGCCCGCAAGCTGATCGGAGCAGCTGCCACGACGACCGCTGAGCGCGCCGTTGCCCACCAGAAAAGCGGGTGCGCAGGGGTCGAGCCGGACCGCCAGCAACGCGGGCAGCGCCGCGCTTCCGAAGGTGCTGCGGCTGTCGTCCTTGAGCTTCAATGCAAGCTCCGGATTGCTGACCGCAAGCTCGCGCACACAGCCAGCCAGCCGCGCGTCGAGCCGCTGCCGGCCGAGGCTGGCAAAGCCGCTGATCTGCGCGTTGAGGGACTCAAGCCGGCTGGCCAGGTTGCCCGGATCGAGACTCACGCAGCTGTCGCTCAGCACCACCGCCAGCGTATCCAGGTACCGCGCGCGCAGGGTCGCCGTGAGCCGACGGCTTTCCTCGAGGGCCTGCGCCTGCTGCGCCAGCAGCCAGCGATCGCGCAGCTGTTCCAGCGGCTCGCGCAGAAACACGCGGTCATCCAGCTCGGCAAGCACCTGTTCAACCCGTTCGAGATCGCCGTCTGCAAGTGCCGTCTCACCGATGAGCAGCAGTGCCTCAACGCGTTCGACCTCGAGCTCCGTCCAGCGCGTCGCCGCCGGGAACGCCGCGCGCGCCCGTGCCAGCGCCTGATCAATAGCCGCCTGCCAGCCAGCGCTGACCTCCGGTGCAACCAGCAGCGCCTCGACCGCGCTGGCATAGCGTGCCGCGAGATCACGCTTTGCGCCGGCCAGCGGCACGAGATTCCGACCGCTCCGGAGCAGCGTCTCCGCGACGCCGAGTTCGGCATTGGCGATGGCGCCGCTCAACGTGTCCTGCAGCCGGCGTTCCATGGCCACCGTTTCGACGTCCGCATCAGGCAGCGCGCGCAAAGCCTGCAATTCCACCGCCACGCGTTCGAACCAGCCCGGCTCAGCCGGAGATTCTTCGAGCAGCGTACCGAGCCGCTCCACGTGCACATCCTGGAGCGCGGTCGCCCGTGCCTCCTGCTGTACTTCTGCGATCTCTGCGTCGTCCCGGAGCGTCGTGAGCCCGAAGGTGATGGCGATCCCGAGCACGGCAGCGATGGCCGTCTTCGAACGCCAGGCTGGCGGTTCAAAGAGCGCCCGTTCGACCTGTTCAATGTTCGCCGGGCGGTCACCGCGGTTGAAACGCAGGCACTGAGCCAGCACGCGCCACTGTCGTAGCGACAGGCGCCGCGGCCGATCGGGGCGCAGCTGTTCCAAAGCAGCGTCGCGCGCCGACAGCCTGCCGTAGGGATGGTGTCCAGTCAGAATCAGATAGATCACGACGCCGAGCGAGTACAGGTCATCGCGCGGCTCGGCGCTGTCGCCGTTGAGCATCTCGCGGCTGGCGTAGGCCGGGGTCAGGGCTGCCAGGCGCTGCGGATCGAACAGCGTCTGCTCTCCGGCATCGTCGTCGATGTTGAGCTGCACGGCGCGCGCGATACCGAAGTCGAGCACTTTGACGGTCTGGTCCGGCAGCACGAACACATTGCCTGGCTTGAAGTCGGCGTGCACCACGCCGGCTTCGTGCGCGTGGCGGAGGCCCGCAATCAGTCCGCGGATGATCGGCCAGGCTATGGCCTCGGGCAGACCATCGGGAAACTGCTTCAGCAGCTCGGTCAGCTCCTGGCCCTCAAGCAGCTCCATGACGATAAACGGGACGTCGCCATCCTTGTCGAAGTCAAAAATGGAAACGATGTTTTTGTGCGACAGCCCCTGCGACTTGGAGGCTTCGCGCTCGAGCGCCATGAAGGCTTCCGGGTGCTGCTTGAAGTCAGCGTTCAGCAGCTTGATCGCGACGAACGGGTAGCGGTCCTGAGCCTCAACTTTGCGTAGATCCCGGGCCCGGTACACGGTGCCCATGCCGCCGCTGCCAAGCGGCTCCTCGAGCACGAAACGCTGCTTCAACACCTCTCGATCCGCACCCAGCGGCGCTGCGCGGGGCGGATCAGCTGAAGCCCTGCTGCCGGTGTTGCCGGTCGGGGCGCGGAGGATGGTGAGATCGGGATCTTCGCTCACGCCCCTACCCTTCGAGGCCCGCCAGAACGACCGACAGGTTGTCTCGCGCTTCGCCGCCAAGACAGAGGCTGACGAGTTCGCGCGCGAGCAGATCGAGACCGAAACCCGGCGCCAGGGCCGCCGGGGCCAGCAGCCGTTCCAGCTGCTCGTGGGGGAGTTCCCGGTACACGCCGTCGCTGCACAGCAGCAGCAGATCGCCGGGCCGCAGATCAAACACCGCGACATCGAGGGTCAGGCCATACTGCCCGCCGACCGCCCGGGTGACCACGTTGGTGTCCGCGGCTATGGCTTCGGCTTCCGTTACCGCACCGCTGTCGAGCAGATCGGCAATGGGATTGTGATCGCGCGTGATCTGCCGCAGCTGGCCCTGGCGGCAGCGGTACAGGCGGCTGTCGCCGGCCCAGAGGGCCACGCCGACCTGCTCGTCCACCAGCACGCTCACCACGGTGCTGCCAACCGTCGCCGGGGTTCCATCGGCAGCGGATTTCTCCTCGGCCAGCAGGCGTAAGGACTCGTTGACCTCGAGCAGCCGATCCTCGACCTGGTCAACCTTATCCGACAGCGTGCCATCGAGCGTCAGGGTCTCGAGGCCGGTGCAGATCGCGCGGCTCGCCACGTCGCCGGCGCTGTGCCCACCCATACCATCCGCGACTACCCAGAGGCCCTGTTCCGGGCGCTCGAGGATGCAATCCTCGTTGGTGCGGCGCCGGTTGCCCCGATGCGTCATGCCGCTGCTGGCCCAGTGAACCATCAGCCGACCTGCTGGAAATGAACGACCGCATCCGGGCGCAGCGGCTCGCCGAGGCAGAGCCAGCCGCTGCCCCAGAGGCGCTGCTCGGAGCGCTTGAAGTGGGTGACGGTAAGGTCTTCCGCCTGCAGGAAAGTACCGTTCGTCGATTGATCGATCGCGACGAAGTAGCGGTCCCGGCGCAGTATCACCAGGTGTCGGCGCGACACGTAGCGTCGTTCGATGTGCAGATCGCAGTCCGCCGTGCTGCCTAGCAGCACTTCCTGCCCGGCTTCGAGGCTGAGCTGATCCTGCTGAAAACTCAGGAGCAGCCGGGCGCCCGCCGGTGCAATCGGGCGCTCTCCTGGCGGGGTCTGGCTGTCCGGCTGCAAATCCATAGCGATTCCGGTCGTTTCGATGGCACAACGCGACCACAGAGAATACGTGCCGCTACTGCGGTGATCCCGGATGATCATCACAGCTCGCTCATCTTGCCGGCGGCAACGGCGCCAGTGCGAACCAGCGCTCGAACCGATCAGTGCAGAAAGTTGAACATCCGGCGTCGGAACTGGCCGGCCAGCTTTGATCCTTTTCCGAGCATGCTGAAGATTCGGAGCATCAGCTCCCGGGCGCCATCGTCACGAAACTTGCGGTCCTGCTGCAGAATCCCGAGCAGCAGCTCGAGCGCCGGTTCCGCCGCACCTTCCGCCGCCTGCCGCAGCGCCAGCTGGTAGCGCAGCTCCAGCTCGTCGTCACCCCCGGCAACCCGGGCCTCGAGCTCTGCGAGCGGTGGCAGCCCGGCCACATCCTCAGCAAACCGCAGCCGTTCTGCGGGCCGTTCGCGCTCTGCGGTCTGCTCCGGAATCGCCGCCAGCACCTGCCGGGCATCTGCCAGCGCTTGCGCATCACCCGCAAGCCCCTGCCGCGCCAGCACGTCGGCAAACTCGACGCGGAAGGCCTGATTGTTCGGCTCTTCCTCGATCGCCTGCTGCAGCATGGCCCGCGCCTGCCCCAGATCACCCGCTTCTAGCAGCTGGCCGAGCACCTGCTGCAGAGCCTCCGCCGAGGACAGGGTCAGGTCATCGAGCATCTGCGCATAGGCCGTTTCCGGCTGCGGGCCATCAAGCTGGCCGGCAATCTGTCCGTTCTGGATGACCCGCACGCTCGGCAGCCCCTGCACGCGCAGATGCTGGGCCAGGGTCTGGTCTTGCGCGACGTCCACCAGTGCCAGCGCCACCTTGCCGGCGTAGCGCGGAACCAGCTGCGCAAGGGTCTGTTGCGCCTGCGCCGACTCCGGAATCTGCGCAGCCCAGAACAGGAGCAGCACCGGCTGCTGCGCCGATCGATCGATGACCGCGGCCTGAAAGTTGTCTGGTGTTACCTCAAAAACGGGGGCGTCTTCCGCCATTATTCGTCTCGCTCAACCTTCGAAAATCTGTCAGCTGCCAACCCCGCGGCGCAGCAACGCGCTCACCAGGTGTTCCCCAGGCCTCCGCTCCGCGCGTTCTGGCCGGCGGGCTGCCCCTGGCTCACGGTCACCGCGCAAGCGGGGACCGTCGTGCGACGCCCGGTGCCCGTCGCCGCCGTTCAGCAGTCGTTCTCCTGTCGCGCCGTCAGGCTCAGGCTGCCATCCCCTTCAAGCTGCGGCAGCAGCACCATCGGCCGACAGCAGACCTGGCAGTCTTCGATGTAGCTCATATCGCCGGCACCAAGCTGCTCCACCGTGGCCCCATCAAGCAGCACCGAGATGGGTTCGCCGCAGTAGGGGCAGTACAGAAAAACTTCCTCAACTTCGAACATGCAGCTTCAGTCGGTGTCGACGACGATCCAATCGTGGCCGTCATCTTGAGCGGCGTAGCCAAGGCCTGCAAGCCGCGGCCGGAACGGCTCAAACAGCCGTCGGAGCAGATCGATATCGTTGTTTTCGAGGCTGATGTGGCCGAGCACAAGCTTGAGCCGGGGATGCTCGAGCTGCTTCAGCAGCGCCTCCGACTGCTCATTGGAAAGGTGGCCCTGGTCGGACGCTACCCGGCGCTTGACGGAGGCAGGATAGCGCCCGTTCATGAGCAGGCGCCGATCATGGTTCGCCTCGAGCAGCAACGCGTCGAGCGCCTGGAACTGCTCGATGACATGCGGCGTGACACAGCCCAGATCGCTCAACACGCCGAGCCGGTACCCGTCGCGTTCGAAAACGAACTGCGTCGGCTCACGGGCATCGTGCGGCACGGTCACGGGATGCACCCGCACGTCACCGATCGTGAACGGCTGATCGGACAAGAAGGAGCGCGCCGGGAGCTCACCCCGCGCCGCCCGCTGCGTGCCGTGGGAACACCAGACCGGAATGCCGAAGCGCTGCGCCAGCGCCGCGACACCGCCGATGTGATCAGCATGCTCGTGCGTCACGAGTATCGCGGTCAGGTCGCCCGGCCGGAGGCCAAGCCGCGCCAGGCGCTGCTGAGTACCCTTCAGGTTGAAGCCGCAGTCCACGAGCAGCAGCTCGTCGCCCAACCGCACCAGCGTGCCGTTGCCGCGACTGCCGCTGCCGAGCGAGGCCAGCCCGCCATGGGGCAGCAGCGGTGCCTGCAGCGCCTCGCTCAACCGGCGTACTCGCGCACCAGCACCAGTACCGCCTGCGCGAACTCACGATCCGCTTCGGCATCCGGACGCTCGACCAGCGTATAAAAGGCTCGTTCGTCCGGGATCGGTATCAGCTTCAGCCGAACGGTCTCGGCGCGGCTGCCAACGCGGAACAGGCGGCCCAGGAACCCCGGCTTTTCGCCGGTGAAGTCTTCTTCCGTCACCGCAACGAGATACTCGAGGGCTTCCGCGTCCGCTTTTTCGATCTCGATCTCGGCGTTGGTCAACGCTTGCCCGATCGTTGCGAAAGCGCGCTCCTCATCGAGATTGAGCCGCAGGGCCGGCTCGCCGGAGGGCAAACGCTGCATGATTGCCTTGGGCTCGGCAGTGATGGAGCGGCCCACCATGGAAAACGCCTGCTCGGAAACCTTGGCCGCGACGTACGCCCCGAGCTCGGCAAGCACTTTCTGCTCGGTATCCTCGTTGATCGACCGCAGCTGGTCGATCGCCACCGGCGAGGGGGCTGCCACGGGCACCTGTTCCGGAGCCAATCGCTGGTGACGCAGATGCAGCTCTGCGGTTCGATCCTTGAGCCCCTGCTCAACGCGCAGCACTAGGCGCTCAGCGGTCTGATCCGGCGTGCTGCCGTCGCGGGTTTCAACCAGCACGGTCCGCACGATGTCGCGATAGCCGAACGGTTCGAGCAGCAGCCAGTCAGTGTCGAGACGCCCGGCTGCCGGATTCTCAGCGGCGATGGCAACGCCGTTTTCAGCGAAGAACTGCTTCACCTTCGGCCACAGCGTCGCCGGCGGTTCCGGCACCACCAGCCACTGGCGTTCGCCGAGGCGCTGAATACGCACGGTCTCGGAGGAGTCGTCACCATAGATGGCATCCGGCAGCGGCGGCTTGTTCGGGTAGTACGCGGGGTTACTCTGCGTCGGCGTTGGCGGAATCGGGTACGGGTCACCGATGGCTGCGCTGCCGAGGTCTTCCGGCAGTACGAGATCGGGGTTTTCCTCGACGGTCAGGTAATCGTCTCGTCGGTCAACGAATATGCCGCGATCATCGTTGAGCCAGCCGCAGCCGTTCAGCAGCAATCCCAGGCAGGCCAGCAGCGCAGCTCGCTTAAGACCAGCCGCTGGCCCGCGGCGGGCCATCACGCAGCCACTCCCAGACAGCCGAAGTGTTCGAGCTCCCCACGCAGCAGCGCTTGCGGCGCCGCGGAGAGGGGCAGCAGCGGTAGCCGAATCCCGGTGGTAATGAGGCCCATCTCGCAGAGCGCCCACTTCGTCGGGGTCGGGCTGGACTCGAGGAACAGGGCGGCGTGCATCCGCTGCAGGTCGGCGTCCATGACGGCAGCCCGTTGCTGGTCACCGGCGAGCCAGGCAGCGCAGAAGTCGTGCATCTGCCGCGGCAGCACGTTCGCGGTGACCGAGATCGTACCGACTGCGCCCAGCTCGAGCATGCGCAGCGTCTGTGCGTCTTCACCGGACAGCACGAAGAAATCGTCCGCTACCAGCCGGCGGATGTCGGCCACCCGCTCGGCGTCGCCGCAGGCTTCCTTGATCCCGACGATGGAATCGACGCTGGCCAGCTCTGCCACGGTCTCTGCGGCCATGTCACAGGCCGTCCGGGGCGGAACGTTATAGAGGACGAGCGGGCCGCTGGTCGCCGCTGCAATGGCCCGGTAGTGCGCAACCAACCCCGCCTGCGTCGGTCGATTGTAGTAAGGCGTCACGATCAGCGAGGCATCCACGCCAACAGCCTCCGCCGCCTGCGTAAGCTCGATGGCTTCCCAGGTCGCATTGCCGCCGGTGCCGCCGATCACGGGCACCTGCCCGGCAACCACCTTGACGGTGCGTTCGATGACGGCGCTGTGCTCAGCAACCGACAACGTCGCACTTTCGCCGGTGGTGCCAACGGGTACGATGCCATCGGTACCGTTGTCTAGGTGCCAGCCGATGAGCCGTTCCAGCGCCGCCCAGTCCACATCGCCATCGGGGACCATGGGTGTAACAAGGGCAACAATGCTTCCGGTAAACAAGCGACGGGCTCCAAGGGGGGGCAGAACTGGCTGCGCATGGTACTGAAGGCACTGCGGTGGCGCTAGCGAAGCGCTCGGCTCGTAAAACAGGGATCGCTACCTGCCGGCAGCTTCCCGTCTTGGCGTTCGCGCTTCCATAACCACCGACTCCTCTCGCGGCCAGGCGTTGTAGATCGCCTTGATCAGCGTGGCGAGCGGGATGGCAAAGAAAACGCCCCAGAAGCCCCAGAGGCCGCCGAAGGCGAGCACGGCAACGATGATCGTGAGCGGATGCAGATCGACCGCCTCCGAGAAGAGGACCGGCACCAGGATATTGCCGTCGATCGCCTGGATAACCCCGTACAGGATCATGATCCACGCGAAATCCCAGGTCCAGCCGAACTGCAGCAGGCCAACCAGCGCCACGGGAATGGTCACGACCGCCGCGCCGATGTAGGGCACCAGCACCGAGAGCCCGACCAGGAATCCGAGCAGGGCCGCATAGTTCAGACCAAGCAGGGAGAAGCCGACAAAGGTCGTAGCGCCCACCAGCAGGATCTCGATGAACTTGCCGCGGACATAGTTGATGAGCTGCACGTTCATCTCCGCGCCGACCCGGTTCAAGAGCGGCCGGCGTTCCGGCAACAGCGACAGGGCAAAGCGGAGCAGCGCCACCCGGTCCTTGAGCATGAAGAACACCGAAATCGGCACCAGCACCAGGTAGATCAGCAACCCGACCAGCGACGGCACCTGGCCCACCACCAGTTCCAGCACGGTCGTCGACCAGCTGCCGAGCTGACCGCCGATGGACTCCAGCCACTGGCTGAACTGTGCCTCGGTAACCAGATCGGGAAAGCGATCGACCAGCTGCTGCGCACCATGACGCAGCTGCACCATAATATCCGGCACGGCGCCCACCAGTGCCCGGGTCTGCCGGATCAGCAGCGGCACCATGAACAGCAGTACGGTGAGCATGGCCGCGAGGAAAAAGGCAAACGAAACGCCAACCGCCAGCGTTTCCGGCACCCGGAACGCCTTCAGCCGGTCGACCATGCCGGTCAGCAGAAAGGCGAGGATGAGGCCGGTGAAGACCGGCGCCAGCGAATCCCCGAGCATGAACAGAAACAGGCCGGTCAGCAGCAGCAGCAGGATCAGAAAAATCGCCTCCTCGTCAGAGAAGTACCGATTGACCCAGCCGGAGATGATCTCAAGAAATCGCATTACGCCTCAGGCACCCTCAATCCCGCTCACAGAGCTTTCAATGGCTGCTGGTGCTTGGTTGCATCAGGCATCCGCAGCCTTCCGGAGTAGATAGACAAACTGCTCGCCGTGGCGTTCCGCACGCAGCAGCTCGTTGCCGCTCTGGGCGCTGAACGTCTGAAAATCGCGTTCCGACCGGGGATCCGTCGCGGTGACCTCGAGGGTCGCGCCGCCAGGGAGCTGATTCAGTGCAAGCTTGGCCCTGAGCAGCGGCATGGGACAGGTTTCACCGGACACATCGAGCCGTTGCGTGGGCTCCGCGCCCGGGTCGGTACTCCCGCTCATGAGGGCACCCTCAATCCTTCTGCCAACCGCTCTGCAATCGGGGTCCAGCCTACCCGCCCGCCCAGGGTCATGCCGCAGCGCCGGGGCCGTGCCGCACCGGTCAGGCTACCGGTCGAATTGTCGATCGTCGGTTCAATCATGGCTCTGTTGCTCGCCCTGCTGCGTTGCTTTCGGCAGTGTCTGCAGAGGATCGTTGCGCTGGACTCTTCGCTCAGTTCAGCTCGATCCGCTGTCCGCGATCGACTGCCCGCGATTAACTGTCCGCGATCAACTGCCCGCAAACGCGCCTCACTGCGCGCCACTGCGCCAGCGGCCGGTTGCCCCCGGTATTTCACCCGCGGCTACCTGCAGGTGGCGTTTACTGCCAGCTGGTCTGGCGGACAGCGCCCGCTTCGGTGATCCTCGACCGAACGCCGGCGGCAGCCTGCGCCGGGCCGGCAAATTGCGCGCCGGGAACCAGGAAACTTTGGCCCTGGTCCTGAGGTCCATCATAGTATGGATTCCGGCACAGCGATCGGGGCTTGCCCGCGTTCAGCGGCCGTTCAGCGGTCATTCAGCGAGAAAAGCCCCTTTGCGCGGCAGGAATCCGGACAGCGGCATTGAGACTAACAGCAGCCGGCCATCGGCGACGGGAAACCATCAATGACAGACTCGAGCCCAGCCGGCTCAAAGGTACTTCGTAACCTCGGCGTCAGCCTGGCCTGCCTGCTGCTCGCGCTGGCTGTCGTCCGAGGCTACGCGGCAGCCGCCGAACGGCCCCTCAAGCTGCCCCAACTCGGCGACGCTTCTTCGGCGCTGATTTCCCCCGAGCTGGAGCGCCAGATCGGCGAGGACTTTCTCAAGCAGATCAACGCCAGCCTGCCGACCAGCAGCGATCCGATTCTGAAGTACTACGTGGAGCGCCACATCGGCCGGCTGGCCGAGTACTCCGAGCTCACGGAGCGCCTGCAGAGCACGATGCTCATCGATGATCCGCAGATCAACGCATTCGCCGTTCCGGGAGGTGTGGTCGGCATCAACCTCGGTCTGATGCTGTACGCCGAAGACGTCCACGAGTTCTCCTCGGTCCTCGCGCACGAGCTGGCACACCTGAGCCAGCGCCACTTCGCCCGCGGCATCGAAGAGCAGCGGGCACAGACGCTCCCGACCCTGGCCTCGATGCTCGCCGCGCTGGTGGTCGGTGCGGTCGGCGGGGCCGACGCCGGGCTGGCGGCCCTGACCGGCGCCCAGGCTGTAGCGCAGGCCAACCAGCTGCGCTACAGCCGGACGCGGGAACAGGAGGCCGATCGCATCGGGCTGAATACACTGGTCGCTGCCGGCATGGACCCAGCCGCCATGTCACGCATGTTCGAGCGAATGCAGCGCGCGTATCGCTTTACCCGCAGACCGCCGGAGTTTCTGCTGACCCACCCGCTGACCGACAGCCGGATCAGCGATGCGCGGAACCAGGCCAGCCGCTACCCCCGACGTCAGTACCGGGACTCCGACGAATATCAGTTCATGCGGGCCAGGGTCATCGTGCGTTTTGCCGACTCGCCGCAGGCGGCGGTCAAGCGCTTCCGACAGGAGCTGTCCCGCAACCCCGAGAACGAGGTCGCGCGTTATGCGCTTGCCGTTGCACTGTCCGCGGCCGGTGAACATGCCGAAGCCGTTGCGATCGGCGATGCACAGCACAGCGCCGATCCCGACAGCCTGCTGCTGCTGGCGAGCTATGCTCAGCTGCTGATCAATGCCAACCAGCCGGACCAGGCCCGCCGGCTGCTCGCGCATCAGCTGGTCCTGAATCCGGATAACGCGCCGCTGTCCATGCTGTACGCGCAGGCGCTCAGCGACAGCGGCGAGACCCAACAGGCCCAGGCCGTGCTGACCCGCCAGAGCAGAGCGCGCCCCGCCGATGTGGACATCTGGTACAACCTGGCCGAGGTCGCCGGCCTGGCCGGGGACATCGTTGCCGTGCATCTGGCGCGGGCGGAGTACTTCGCCTTGCACGGTGGCTACCAGAAAGCCATTCAGCATCTCGAGTACGCACGGCGGCTGGTCGATCGTCGCAACGATGAACAGCTCTCGCGGGTCGATCAGCGGATCATCGACCTGCGCACACGCCTGCGCGAACTGCGCAGCTAACGTCTTCGAGTACGACGCTCGGGGCCGCAGGGTTTTCTGCGGGTCCGATGGCGCCCTCTACGTGTCGAGAGGGGAACCGCTAAGGGAAGGTGGGCTGTCGCGGAACCGTCAGCCGGCTTTGAATTCGAGCATGCGGTTCAGCGGCAGCATGGCCCGCTCACCGATCTCCGGATCAACGTGAATCTCGTTGCTCGCCATTGCGGCGTCCGAGCGCAGGCAGGCGGCCAGCTTGCTCAGCTCATTCATCGCCATCCACGGGCAGTGCGCACAGCTCCGACAATCGGCTCCATCGCCGGCGGTGGGGCATTCGATGAAGCGCTTGTGTGGATTCTGCTTGCGCAGCTTGTGAAAGATCCCGCGATCCGTCGCCACGATGAACGTGTCATGGGGCAGCTCGCTGGCCGCCTTGATGATCTGGCTGGTTGACCCGACCGCGTCCGCCATGTCGATCACCGCCGCCGGTGACTCAGGATGCACGAGCACGCCGGCATCCGGATAGACCGCCTTCAGATCGAACAGCGCTTTCGACTTGAACTCCTCATGCACAACGCAGGCGCCGTTCCAGAGCAGCATATCGGCGCCGGTCTTGACCTGAATGAAATGCCCCAGATGTTTGTCTGGCGCCCAGAGCACCTTCTTTCCCTGCGCGGCGAGATGCTCAACGATCGGCAATGCAACGCTCGAGGTCACCACCCAGTCCGACAGCGCCTTAACGCGAACCGATGTGTTGGCGTAAACCACAACCGTCCGATCCGAGTGCTCCTTGCAGAACGCTTCAAACTCATCCGGCGGGCAACCGAGATCCAGGCTGCACTCGGCCTTCAGGGTCGGCATGAACACGCGTTTCTCAGGGGACAGGATCTTCGCCGTCTCGCCCATGAAGCGAACACCGGCGACGACCAGCGTCTCTGCCGGATGCTCTTTGCCGAAGCGCGCCATTTCCAGCGAGTCGGACACACAGCCGCCGGTTTCTTCGGCCAGGTCCTGCACATCGCCATCCACGTAGTAGTGTGCAACCAGCGCCGCGCCACGCTTCGCGAGCAGATCGCGAATCTCTTCTTTCAGATCATCGCGCTCCTGGGTGCTGAGCTCTTCTGGTTTGTACAGCGGTACCTGTTCCGGTGGCAGGCAATAGTCAGCGCCGCTTGCCATGTGCTATCTCCTGGATCGCAGAACCAACGCCGGTCCCGGCGCCGCTCGGGTGAAACGAGGCTGAGACTCTAGGGAACCTCTGCCGGATTGTCGATTGCTGCTCCGGCGAGTCGCGCGCAGGTCCGCAAACAACCGGGGTGCGCTTTGCGCTACTTGTGGAACACCTTATTCTCTGCCCTCCCGCGTCCGGAACCGCACTGCACATGTCCAGCCCGATCTTCACCCTCTACGCCATGGCAAGCTCCGGCAACTGCGACAAGGTGGAGCCGGTTGCGGCACTGCTGGGTCTTGCCGTCGAGCTGCATGAGATCGACGTGCTGCGCGGCAAATCACGCACTCGGGAGGTCCTGAGCAGCAATCCGAACGGCCGCGTGCTGCTGCGCCGCTAGCGGACCATGGCTGGCCTTAAGCAACGCAGCATCCTGTTTCTCGTTGCCGGTACCCCCAGCGGGGCAAACGGCAACGGCGAGATCCGCAACGACAACCATCAACGGCTGCCGCTCGCGTTCCGCAGGGCGGGCTGGGCGGTCACCGTCTGCCCCAGCGACTCGCTCGCGCTCGACGCCGATGGCCTGTCCTGCGCAGCGGGCCCGCTCGAACAGTTCGAACGGATCTGGCACCTCGGCTTTGGCACTGCGGCCACCTTCTTCGATCGGATGCAGATGCTGTTCAATCTGCCGGCGGAACGGTTCGTGACCAGCCCCGTTGCCCTGCTCACGCTGCACGGCAAGTTCCGCTGGCTCGAGTACATGCCGGAAACACACGTCAGCAACGACCCCCGGCACCTCCTCGCACGTACTGGCCAGGGCGGCGAATGGGTGCTGAAACCACCTGCCGGTTCCTTCGGCCGGGAAGTCCGGCACCTCGTCGGGCAGCGCCTCGGCAGTGAGCAGGACGAAGCGAAACAGGCTCACAACCAGGCGCTGCTGGCCGCCGCCACGGACGGCGGTCGCTACGCCGTGCTGCAGCGCTACCTGCCGGAGGTCACCGCCGGCGAAACCCGGGTGCTGACCGCGGCGGGACAGCTGATCGGCCAGTACCTGCGCGTGCCCGTGGCCTCAGGGGCGGACGACCGCCCGCCGCTTGCCAACCGGGCAGCAGGCGCAACAACGCAGGTGGTCAGCCTGAATCGGGAACAGGCATTCATCGCCAGCCGCGTGGCAAACGATCTGCTGGCGCTCGGCGTCGGCTTTGCTGCCATCGACCTCGTGGGAGAGAACCTGCTGGAGGTGAACATTGCCAATCCTGGCGGGCTCGAGCGCCTTACCGAGCTGAAGGGAGGCGGGCGGGCAGACGGTGATCCCGCACAACGCGTCGTCGCGGCACTCTGTGACATCTGGGAAAGCTGACGGCTGAGCCGCTGGTCGACGCCGTTGGCAAAGGAAGGCTCCTGGCTCGGCTCCGGGCTTCGGGTTCCCGGCGCAAGGACCTAGCCCCGCTCTTCGCCGTCACCGTTCCCATCAAGCTGCTCACGCAGCGCGGTAAGCTCGGCAAGGCGCGTCTGGCGCTCGTCGATGCTGGCAACCAGGGCGCGTTCGAGCTGTCTGCGGGCCGGGTTGCCGGTCAGACGAAGGGTTTCCAGGTTCGCTTGCAGCCGCTCCAGTTCAGCCTCGAGCAGCGCAATCAGTTGATCGAGCGAAGACGACATGGTTTCCGCAGCGCTCAGGGCGTGCCCCCGTCGACGCGCAGCGTGGCGGCGGTGGTGAAACTGCCGCCCTGCGACAGCAGAAACAGCGCCGCACCAACAATCTCGCCGGCTTCCCCGCCGCGCTTGAGCGCCATGGTCCGCCGCGCATTCGCGGTGAACGCCTCCATGTCCCAGGCTTTCGAGATATCGGTTAGAAACGGTCCGGCAATGATCGAGTTGACCCGAACCTCGGGACCGTAGGCAAAGGCCAGGCTGCGCGTCAGCGCATTAATACCGGCCTTGGCCGCACCGTAGGGCTCCGAGTTCGGGCTCGGGGACACCGCCGCGACCGAGCTGATGTTCAGGATCGCCCCGGAGCCGGCAGCCTGCATGCGCTCACCGATCAGCGTGCTGAGCCGGAACGGTCCTTTCAGGTTCACGTCGATGACCTTGTCAAAAAGCGCTTCGCTCACGTCCGTGAGCTTCGGGTACAGCGGTGACATACCAGCGTTGTTGACCAGCAGGTCGACCTTGCCGAATTCCGCGTAGGCTTGCTCCGCAAGCGTTGCCAGGGCCTCCCAGTCTCCGACGTGACAGGGCGCCGCGAGCGCGCGGCGTCCCAGCGCACGCACTTCTGCCGCCGCTGCCTCGCAGGCATCCGCCTTGCGGCTGGCGATAATGATGTCCGCACCCCGGGCGGCCAGCGCCAGCGCCATCTCCCGGCCAAGCCCCCGGCTGCCGCCGGTGATCAGAGCAACCTGACCGGTGAAATCGAGCAGCGGATCGCCGGGCTGACCATCTGTCGGCCCGGATCCGGGTGTGCGGGTGGTGGGTTCCCCCATGCGTCTGATTCCTTCCCCTGGTGCCTCGAGGCGCAGTTGCCGCGGCGGCGGCCAGCGCCAAGAATAGCGGGAATCCGAGCCAGGGGGGAACGACCATGAATTTCGGTTTCACCGAAGAACAGAACCTGTTGCGCGAACAGGTTGCCCGCTTCATGCAGGACACGCTGCCGCTGCCGCGGGTCCGTGAGCTCGTGCGCGAGTCCGCGGGTTTCAGCCCGGCCCTGTGGCAACAGATGGCCGATCTCGGATGGCTGGGACTGATCACGCCGGAGGACCGGGGCGGGATCGGCCTCAAGTGGGTGGACCTGACGGTCGTGCTCGAAGAAACCGGCCGCGGCCTGAGCCCGCTACCCATCATCAGCCAGATGCTGTCCACCGCAGCGGTCCTGCGGCTGGCGAGCTCCGACCAGCAGGCGGCCTGGCTGCCGGCCATGGCGAACGGCAGCGCACGTTGCACGCTGGCGCTGTACGACGAGCCCAACTGGATTGCTGCGGAAGCGATCTCGCTGGCAGCGGAGCACACCAGCACGGGCTTCAGGCTACACGGCCGCAAGCCGTTCGTGGCCGATGCCGCGGGCGCCGACTATCTGATGCTCGGCTGTCGCGCTGGAACCGAGCTGGGCCTTGCTGTTGTTACCGCGGAGCAGGTACGGATCAACCCACAGCCCGTGATCGACGAAACCAAGCCAATGGCCGAGGTCGTGCTGGACAACCTGCACATCGGTCCGGACCACTTTCTACCGATGACTGCTGAAGATCTGAGCATTCTCAACGACTGCGGCGCGGTACTGGCCACCGCAGAGTCGGTGGGCGCAGCCGAAGCGCTCCTCGCGCTGACCAGCGATTACGCCCGCAACCGCGTTCAGTTCGGTAAGCCCATCGGCCAGTATCAGGGCGTGAAGCATCGGCTCGCGGACATGTTCGTTGATATCGAATCGTTCAAGTCGCTGCTCTACTACGCAGCCTGGACGGTCGACGACGCACCGCAGGAACTTGCCCGGGCCTGTTCCATGGCCAAAGGGTATGCCGCCGACGCCTTTGCCCAGATCGGTATCGATGGCATCGGGCTGCACGGTGCGATCGGCTTCACCGCCGAGTACGATGCCCAGCTGTACCTGAAGCGCTCGAAGTGGGCGCGAACCGTCTTCGGCGACTCCGACTTTCATCTCGATCGGGTTGCCGCCCTTGGAGGCCTGTAATGGACTTTGAATACAGCCACGAAGAAGAAGCCTTTCGCGACGAAGTGAAGCGCTTTCTGGCCGCCAACCTGCCACCGGAAAACGAGCGCGGCCCTGAGTTTCTGCCGCAGTGGCTCGACAAGGTGCGGGAACGCGGCTGGGTCGGCTTTTCCTGGCCGAAGGCGTTCGGTGGCAGCGATGGCGGGCTGATCCAGCAGGCGATTCTGAAGGAGGAGATGGCGCTGGCCAAAGCCCCACCGTTGGGCACTTCGTTCATGGGGCTCGCCTGGGTCGGACCAGGCATCATTCAGTACGGCACCGAGGATCAGAAGCAACGTTTCATTCCCGACATCCTCGACAGCAAAGTGTCCTGGTGCACGGGTTATTCAGAGCCCAACCACGGTTCGGACCTGGCCGCCATTCAGTGCAAGGCCGAGCTCGATGGTGACCACTATCTGGTCAACGGCCAGAAGATCTGGACCAGCGGGGCACCCTGGGCCGACTGGATCATTCTGCTGGTGCGAACGGACTTCAACACCCGACGCAAGCACGAGGGCATCACCTGTCTGCTGGTGCCCATGACCGCACCCGGCATCGAGGTGCGGCCGATCGAAAACATGGCCGGTGATCGGCACTTCGCAGAGATTTTCTTCACCGACGTCCGCGTACCGGTCGGCGATCGTCTCGGCGCGGAAGGCGAAGGCTGGAAGGTCACGGTGTCGGCGCTCGCGAACGAGCGCTCAAGCATCGGTGAAGTGACCCAGATGTTCGACAAGCTCGACACGCTGAAAACCCTGGTGCGCAGCGTCCGGCGCCAGGGACGCCCGGCCGCTGAAGACCCGCTCGTGCGCCGCACCCTGGCGCGTTTCGAAACCCGTATTGCGGCCATGAAGTACAACGGCCTGCGCTATCTGACAAGGCAGCTCAAGGGGGAACCCCTGTCCAGCGAAACCTCGGTCAACAAGCTCCATCGCGCAAGCCTCGAGATCGAGATGGACGACTTCGCCGTAGCGCTGACCGGGAGCGCCGGCCTGCAACGGGAAGGCGCTGCCGATGCCGTTGACAACGGCAGCTGGGCCAAGGGTTCTCTGTCCTGGCCAAACGTGGTGATCGGTGGCGGCACGCCGAACATTCAGCGCAACATCATTGCCGAGCGCATTCTCGGCCAGCCCAAGGACTGAAGCAGACCAGCAGCGGGTGATCGGCGCTGCTACGGCGGCAGCGGACTGCTGCGGCGTGGCGCGCTGCCCGGCAGGAGACGATCATCCAGCCGTGGATCACGCCGATCGAATGGGCCGCTGCCGGGGTAGCGTCGACCGTAGTGCGGTGGAGCGCGGAACGCTCGGCCGCGTCCCCGAAAGCGTTGCCCGGGGTGCAGCAGCGGTGGAAACCAGAACGGCTGCTGCACGACAGGCGGATCAGCGGCAGCTACCGGCGGTGTTCGCACCGGTTGTTCCGCCGTGCGCTGCTCGGCCCGCAGGCGCTCCCGGGCCTCCCGCGATGCCGCCAGAGCATCGGCTACACGCAGCAGCTCGTTGACGCGCGCCGCACTGGTTTCGGCAGCGCTCGCGGCAAGCGGCGACGGTTCCGGCGCCAACTCGAGTACCTGGATGACGTCGTCCGCCGGCTGATCGCTGAAAGACAGCTCGCCGTCCGGGCCCCGGCTCACGTATACGGTTTCCGCACGCGCAGGCGCAGCCAGCAGCGCTAGTCCGACAAAAACGATGATACCGATATAAACGTTACGCATTTGTTTAAGCTCTTGTACTGCCGTGGAGCTGGGGTGAATGCTACTATCCGGCGCGGCATTCCCGGCTGCTTCTATGATGACGTGTTCCTGATTTCCAAATCCTCCATGCGCCACGGCATCACCTACTGGCGGCTGGTCGTGCTCACGCTGGTCGGCAGCCTCTCATGCAACGGCCTCGCTCGTGATCACGACATCGCCGCGCTCGCCGACTTAGACCGCGAAACGCTGCAGAGTTACCTCACGCTGGATCCGAGCGACACGCTTGTCCGACTGCTCATGGCAGAGCGGACGCTGAGCAACGACCTGCTGGCAACGGCGGCACTGCTGGACCTGAACCGCACCGAGCTGAACGGCGACCAGCAACTCTACTTCGATGCGCTCAAGTGCCAGCTGGATCTGTACAACGGCGCCAACCCGCAAACACTGGCCGTCTGTAATGACCTGTCCGTCGCAGAAGCGGCCGCCGTTGCTCCTTATGTGGCAGCGCAGGCGTTTCGCGGCTGGGCCATGCAGGCATTCTGCGCCGAAGATATCGGATCGATGCTTGCCCGGAGCCGCCAGGCTGTGGTCGCTGCCCGCCGCTCCGAGAGCCGCCGCGCGCTGATCAGCGCACTGAACGGCAACGCGATCGCCCTGCACAAGGCTGGCGCGGTTGATGCGGCGCTGCGCCAGTTCGAGCAGGCACGGCTGCTGATCAATCCGGCGATTGATCAGGATCTGTTGGGCAGGCTCACTTTCAACAACGGGACCGCCCAGATCTACGCCGGCCAGGGCGACGCGGCCGCTGAAGTTTTCACGGCTGCGCTCGCCGACCCGACCAACAAAGCACCCACGATCCAGCTCAAGATCAGGAACAATCTGGCGGAGGCGCACCTGCTGCGATCCGATCCTGATGCCGCCGTCAGCAGCCTGGAAGCCTACCTCGTCAGCCTGGATCCCGATTCGGTGAGCGTAGATGCCCTGCTACGGGCACGGCTGACCCTGGCCGAGGCGCAGCTCCGGACCGGCAACGGCGAAGGTGCGCTCGAGCTGCACCAGGGTTCACAGCTACAGATCGGCCGGGCGCTTAGCCCCGACCAGAGCATGGAGCTGAAACGCGCGGTTGCGGAAGCTCAGCTCTCGCTGGGGAACACCAGCGTAGCCGTCAGCCTGCTGGAGGAGGTGACAGGCCACTTCCGGCAACAGGACAGCGGCTGGCTGTTGTTGCCCGCGCTCGACAGCCTGGCGCTGGCCTACGCCCGGGAAGCGCGTTTCAGCGATGCCTATGCCATGCAGCTTGAGCACGCGGCTCTGCAGGCATCGCTGCACTCGGCTCGCTTCGATCAGCAACTCGCGGTGCAACGTACCCAGCTCGAGGCTGACAACGCTGAGTTCCAGCAGCGCCTGCGGGCACAGGAGGTCCAGGCGCGAACGGCAAAGAACAGTCTGGATCGAACGCGCTGGGCATCAAGCGCCATGGTCCTTGCGCTCATCATCGCCCTGCTCTATCTGCTCGCGAACCGCCACCTCCGCAACAGGGAGCTGGCGGCAAAAGCCAGCGAGTCCGAAGAGCTCGAACGGCTGGTGGTCGAGCGGACCAACGACCTCGAAAAAGAGCTGTCTGCGCGGCTGCTGCTGCAGGACGAACGACGGCAGCTGGAGATCACGCTTGCCGAGAGCGACAAGCTGCGCACCATCGGCCAGCTCACCAGCGGCGTGGCGCACGATTTCAACAACCTGATGACGGTGGTCACGCTGAGCGCGGAGCTGATCGATCTCGAAGCCGATCGTTTGAGCAGCCGCCAGGCTCAGGCGCTGCGCGACATCATGGTCGCAACCAACTCGGCAGCCAACATCACTTCCCAGCTGCTGGCCTATGCCCGGCAGCAGCCGCTGCAGCCCGAGCAGCTGAATCTTCGGGACTATCTGAACCAGTCGAGAAACCTGTTTCAAAGCACGCTCGGTGAGTAGCTGACCCTGCACCTGGCGGCCGCGGACTGCAGCGTCGAAGTCGACCGCACGAGCCTGACGACGGCCCTGCTGCACCTGCTGAGCAACGCGAGGGAAGCCACGACCGGTTCCGGCCGGGTTGAGATCAGCGTCGACACCGCACCGCCGGCGGTTGAGCTGGCGGAGGCTCCGGAACAGCGGCCAGCGGCCTGGGCCGTCGTGCGGGTCAGCGATACCGGGTCCGGCATGAGCACCGAAGCCAAAGCGCGCGCAGTGGAACCGTTCTTTACCACCAAGGGACAGCAGAACCGGTCGGGGCTTGGTCTCAGCATGGCGTTCGGCTTTGCCCAGCAGTCTGGCGGTGACCTGCGCATCGCCGACCGGGCCGGGGGTGGCACGGAGGTCTCGCTATACCT